>JADFPB010000010.1 GCA_022562515.1 Chloroflexota bacterium
TCCGGGCGGCCGGTCGCCACCGCCATCGTCTGGCGATGCCGGAGGACCGCCGAGCGATGCGCGGAGCTGGTCGAAAAAGGTCTCAGCGGCGATATCCGCACGCGTACCGGACTGATCGTGGATGCCTACTTCTCGGCGACCAAGCTCGAGTGGCTGCTCGACCGAGTCCCGAACGGTCGGGCGCGGGCCGAGGCGGGCGAGCTGTGCTTCGGTACCGTCGATTCGTGGCTGCTGTACCGGCTCACCGGTGGCCAGACACACGCCACGGACGTGACCAACGCGTCGCGCACGATGCTCCTTAATATCCATGACCTTGAGTGGGACGAGATGCTGCTCGACCTGTTCGGCGTGCCGGTCGAAATGCTGCCTGAAATCCGGCCGTCGGCGAGCGAGTTCGGCGTTACTGATGCGGAAGTATTCGGAGCAGCGATTCCCATCGCAGGAATGGCAGGCGATCAGCATGCGGCGCTATTCGGGCAGGCATGTTTCCGAGCCGGGATGTCGAAGTGCACATATGGCACCGGCGCGTTCCTGCTGACGAACACCGGCAACAGGCCGGCTGAGTCGGAGAGCGGCCTGCTCACGACCCTGGCATGGCAACTGGGCGGCAACCGGACGTACGCGCTCGAAGGCAGCATCTTCACCACAGGCGCAACGGCACAGTGGCTGCGCGACGGCCTCGGCATCGTGCTCGACGTATCGGAGACGGACGAGCTGGCGCGGTCGGTCGAATCTAACCAGGGCGTCTACCTGGTCCCAGCTTTCGTTGGGCTGGGCGCTCCGTACTGGGACCCCGACGCACGCGGGACTATCACCGGCCTCACTCTCGGATCAGGCGCGGCGCACCTGGCGCGGGCGGCGCTCGAGTCGACGGCGTACCAGGTCCGTGACGTGCTCCAGGCCGTTATCGCCGATACCGGCCGCAACCCGTCAGGACCGCTGCGGGTGGACGGCGGCCAGACGGCGAACACGTTTCTCATGCAGTTCCAGGCCGACATTTTGGACAGGGAGATCGAGGTTGCGCCGATACCCGAGACGACGGCCCTTGGCGCGGCATTCCTCGCCGGCCTGACGCTGGGTGTCTGGGAGGGCGAGGCCGACCTCGAGCACTACTGGACGCCGTCGGCCAGATACGAGCCGCACATGAGCGGCTCGGAGCGGGAGCGTCTCTACAGCGGCTGGCGTCAGGCGGTCTCGCAGGCGCGCGCGGGACGCGGGGTTTAAGCGCGGGCTAATACGTCTGACGGACAACTACTGAACGCAATCGCGTTGGTAGTCTTTAGCGATGATGATGCGTTGGGGCTGGATCCTCGCTGCTGTACTGATCTTCGCCGCCTGCTCCGGGCAGGCGGATGTGATCGAGACGCGTGATGCTGATACTCGGTTGGCGATATCTGCCACTATCACCGCTCTACTCAACCCCCAGTTTCCGGCCACTCGGCCTGCGCACATTGAAGACGTTGTGGTCCACGCGTCGTTTTCCGACGATGTTCTTCTTAGAGACAACGGATATTCTGGAACCGGAAGGGGCATCAGTTGGGGAACCGTCAGGCCCGCTCGCACGGAGGCAGATGCGGGGGCCGCGACAGAAGCTGGAGCGCGCATCAACTCTGACGATGCGTACCGGCTTGAGGCGGGCGAGTCGTTCACGACTCGCTTGAAATTCTCGTCTCATACCCCCAACGATGCGCTCTTCATGGTGATAGCCCTGGTCGACTACGAGCAAGTTGAATTTCAGTTGGACGGCATAAACGGCCTGCTGCATGAGGTGCCAACACCGCACGCTACTGAATTAGAGATGGCGATCGATTTCGGACCGCTGTCTATCGGCGCACACGATGTCCAGATTCTGCTCATCAGTGATCCCTACTCAGGCTACGATCTCGATACAGATGAGAATTTTTCAGTAGATTTGAATTTCGATTTTTCGACCATACGGGCCGACGCTGCTCTTACAGCCCTGGTCGGGAGTCGCCGAGAGGTCGTTATCGTCGGCGGCAGCGAGGAGCCAGCACGGGAAATCGTAACGACGTATCTGGGCAAGCGCCCACCGGCAAACGTCCGCCCATGGGATCTTGTGTCTATCGCTCGTCCCGGGCTGGCCCATCCGTCAGAGTTTGATAGCCGAATCCGGTCCGACGTTGCCGATGCGGGCGCCCCCTACGGTTTTCGATTGTGGACGAACCGATGGGAGGGCCATGGCTCAGGACGCACCACGTTCACCGCATTTCTGGACTATCACCAGGTAGAACTGAATGGTTACGATCTGCTGACAGCGGAACTGGATCCCGGAGAAGAAGCGATTCTGGATGTTGCCGTCATGCTTCCCGATGAACCCGGTACTCATCAGCTACTGGCCTACGCCGTGGCAGACCCTTATGCGATGAGGGGCGAGAGATATCTGGATTCCGATTTCTCTGATTACAAACTCCTGATCACCGCCCGCTGACGTCCCGCCGATTCAGAGACCGCAGCGCGGTTAGACTTGCCGCCGCGACCAACGACAGCCGCGTTCTCCAGCCGGGCGCGGTGCGAACTAATCGGGAGTCCCCCATGCAGCACATAATGCCGCCGCCGACGGAACAGCTCGCATGGGTGATTGGGCCGTATCAGGCGCCGATCGCCAGGGTGGAGGCGGGGGAGACTTTCCAGGTATCTACGCTGGACGCGTTTGCCAACAAGATCGACTCGACTGACATCGATCTGACGACGGTGATTCAACTCCCGTATGTGAACCCCTGCACCGGGCCGATATACGTCGAGGGCGCAGAGCCGGGCGACACGCTGGCGGTGCGCATCGACGACATCAAGCTGACGCGCGACTACGCCGTGAGCTGCATCATCCCCGAGTTCGGCGGACTGTGCGGAACGGTCTACACGAGGGTGCTGAACGAGCCGCTTGAGCAGCGGATACTGCTGCACCCCCTTACGGACGATGGCATGATCCACGACCCGAATCTGGACATTCCCGCCATACCCATCGAGCCGTTCTACGGGACGATCGGCACGTCGCCCGCGACCGAGGCGATCTCCACGCTGTCGCCGGGCTTCCACGGCGGCAACATGGACGCCGCGGACGTGTGCGCGGGCAACACGATATTCCTGCCGGTGGCCGTTGAGGGCGCGCTGCTGTTCGTGGGCGACGGCCACGTCACGCAGGGGGACGGAGAGGTGTGCGGCGTGGCCCCGGAGGTGCCGACTACCGGCACGCTCACGGTCGATCTGATCAAGGGCCGCCGCCTGGAGACGCCGCGCATCGAGGACGATGAATACATCATGTCCGTGGGCAGCGCACGGCCCATGGAAGACGCGGCCCGCATCGCCTTCTACGACCTGATCGGCTGGCTGGAAGCCGACTACGGCTTCGAGCGAATCGCGGCCTACCAGCTCTGCTCCCAGGTGGCGCGCGTCAGAGTCGCCAACATGGTCGACGTCCTCTACTCGATCGTGGCGAAATTCCCGAAGCGGTATTTGCCAGAGGCGTAGATCTTTTCTGAGGCGGCTGAGTCACTCGATGGGCCTGCGGGTGTATCCTCTCGCCTGTTCCTGAAAAACAGCGTGTGAGATGCGGGAGGGGCATGTATGTACGTTGGCACACAGGTTGGCGCGCGGGGCGATTCGGATTTTGAGCAGTGGGCGCAGCTTGGCGTCGTCAACGTCTGCTCCGACCCGCCGAAGGACGCGCGCGAGTGGACGCTCGACGACCTGAAGTCGCATAAAGAGAAGCTGGCCGGTTACGGGATCACGTTAGACATGGTCCAGATTCCCCTCAGCTCAACGCCGCTCGATGTCGCCCAGAGTCCCAACATCATGCTCGGCAAGAGCCCGGAGCGCGACCGCGAGATCGAGGTCGTGCAAAACATCATCCGCATGTGCGGCGAGGCGGGCATCCCGGCTGTCAAGTACAACATGAACATCATCGGCATCCCGCGCTCGGAGCGGGAGACGGGCCGCGGCGGCTCGAGCAACTCGACCTTCCGCTGGGCGAAGATGGATCAGGACGCGCCACCCGGTATCGCCGGCGAGTTGAGCGTCGAGGAGAACTGGGAGCGCATCGACTATTTTCTCGAACGAGCGGTCCCGGTTGCGGAAGAGAACAAGGTCCGGATGGCCTGCCACCCGCACGACCCGTACACGCCGCCCGGCTACATGGGCGTTACCCGGGTGCTCGGCACCATCGACGGCATGAAGAAGTTCGTCGGGATGCACGAAAGCCCGTACCACGGCCTCAACTTCTGCCAGGGCACGGTGACGGAGATGCTGGACGACCCCGGCGAGGAGATCTTCGACGTGATCCGCTGGTTCGGCAGCCGGAAGAAGATCTTCAACGTCCACTTCCGAAACATTCGGGGCCACAAGCTGGACTTCATGGAGTCGTTTCCTGACGAGGGCAGCATCGACATGTGGCAGGCCCTGCAGACGTACCAGGAGGTGGGATACGAGTACATGCTCATGCCCGACCACGTCCCGGAGATATCCGGCGCCGACGCCCAGGGAACGGCGTTCGCCTTCTGCTACGGCTACATCACGGCGCTGCTGCAGGCCGCAGGCGAGCCGCGTAAACAGGCGTGGGTGACGAAGGGTCCGTAAGCGCGAGAGTCGATAGGAGGCGCTGTAAATGTCTGACGAAGTTGTCTACCGATCGAACGTGCGCATTGAGCGGATCAGGGGAGCGTTGCGCAAGGCGTACATCCCCGCCGAGCCGGAACCGATCTGGTTCAGCGTTCACTCGGAGGTAGCGGAACATTACGGCGTAGAGCCGGGCTCGCTGCCCGTCCATGCGACGACGCTCGATTACCTGGTGTCCGCCGCCGCCGGCTGACTGACCGGCACACTTGGCGGCGCCCTTGAGGCGCGCGGAATCCCGGCGAACCCCGAGACATTCGGATCGGACGCGGTTGGCGAGATCGAGAAAGACGGAAACGTCCTTATCATCAAGCGCATCCACGTCAAGTACTGGCTTAAGCTACCCGCCGATAAGCGTGAGGCAGCAGAGCGGGCGCACAGCGTCCACGCCATGTCATGCCCGGTCTACCGGTCGATCTACAAGGCGATCGACATCACGACCGAGCTGGAGTTGAAAGAGGCATAGGGTCTGATACCGCGTAGGGGCCGGGCTCGCCCGGCCCGAGCCTGGCGTACGGCCGCGCGGGACGGGCGAGGCCCTTCGTCAGGCTCAGGATGCACAAGCCTTGCCCCCTTTGTGATAAGTGAACGAGCGCGGAGAACTATCGACAGCAGAGGCTCTGAATAGCGGCGCAGCGTTGCTAGAATCGCCGCATCCCTCCGACTGGCGAGAGGGCGTCCTGAGCCTCCGGTTATTCGCCCTTGCAACCCTTCAAATTCGTTCATGCCGCCGATCTGCACATCGACAGCCCGGTCGTTGGCCTGAAGTCGCGCAATGATGTCGTCGGGAGGCGTGTGCAGGAGGCCGGCTACGAAGCCCTCGACAATCTGATCAAGCTCTGCCTTGCGGAAGAGGTCGATTTCCTTCTGGTGGCGGGTGACGTCTACGATGGCGCCATCCGGTCCCCGCGGGCGCAACTAAGGTTTCGCGACGCGCTCGCAGAACTCGCGGACGCCGGTATCCAGAGCTTCGTCGTCCACGGCAACCACGATCCGCTGAACGGTCGTTTCTCATCGATCACGTACCCAAAAGAAGCCCACATTTTTGGCGCTGAGCCAGAATGGGCGGAGGCAACTCGCAACGACGAAGCAATCGCCCGAGTCCAAGGTGTCAGTTACCCGCAGCGCGAGGTGACAGAAAACCTGGTCACAAGATTCTCAGAGCCGCCGGATGGCGATCTATTCAGCATCGGTCTGCTCCACTGCAATCTGGGGGGCGACCCGGCTCATCCCAACTACGCGCCGTGCACGGTGGACGACCTGAAGGCGAAGCAGCACAACTACTGGGCGCTGGGGCATATCCACAAAACAGGCGTGCCGTATCGCGACCAGTTCACCACCATCGTCTACCCCGGCAACATCCAGGCGCGCGATGCGGGTGAGCCTGGCGCGCGGGGCTGCTACGTCGTGGAGGTCGATGGCGCGGGGGTTGTCGACCTTGAATTTCGGGCGTTGGATGCAGTTCGGTGGGACGTTCGAGAGGTGTCGATCGAAGGCCTGGCAGGTATCGACGACCTGCGCGACGAGGTGATGAACACCCTGGAAGCGGCGCTACTGGCGGGTGACGGGCGGGACGTAGTCTGCCGGCTGACGCTTACCGGACGAGGGCCGGTGCACGGCGACCTGGCCGACCCCGTTGCGAAGGAAGAGTTTGTTGCCCTGCTCCAGGCGGACCTTCCAATGATCGCGCCATGGGTCTGGCTGGAACGGCTGACCGATGAGACGAAGCCGGATATCGATCTCGAAGACAGGGCTCGGCAGGACGATTTTCTCGGTGAGGTACTGAGGCGCGCGGACGCGGTGGAGCCGGGCGAATTCCGAACGTCTCTTGCAGAAGTGTTCGGTCGTCGCGACAGGCGTCCGGAGCTCAGCGACGATGAGATCGCCAGCCTGGTCGAGGAGGCCCGCTGGTATCTCGCCGATCTGCTCGAACCTGACGAGCCAGCCGATCCGGTGGCCTGAGATGCGCATTACAGACCTGAAAATCGAGAACTTTGGGCCGCACGCCGGGTGGAGTCCCGGCAAAGGCGGCATCGCGGCCGGACTCAACGTGATTTACGGGCCGAACGAGGCGGGTAAGTCGGCGATCAGGGCCTTCATCCGGATGGTGCTGTTCGGGAAGATGCGGGCCAACGCCGCTGGCGCGTTCCGCTTCAACTACACGCATCTCTCGGGTGAATCAGGCGCGGGAAGTGTCTCCGTAGAAGTCGCGGACGGCGGCCGGTATGTCTTTCACCGTGTTGAAGGCAAGGCGCCCACTGTGACAGGCGATTCATCCGGCGGGGAGGAACTCCTTCAGCAATTGATTGGTCGCGTCGATAGCACCCTCTATCAGAACGTATTCAGCATTAGCCTGACCGAGCTTGAGTCGCTAGATTCGCTCAGCGCGGACGCCGTAAAGGACCGAATCTACTCCGCAGGACTCGGTCTTGGGAATGTGAGTCTTCCCGCGGCGATGAAGCAGCTGGATGATGAGCGGGCAAGACCATCCGGTCTCTGGTCGCCCGCCGCCGGAAGACTTCGCACGAGTCTGGGTGACCTCAAAGATCGCCGATTGGAACTTCTGCAAAAGGCGGAAGAGTTGACGCATTACGAGGGACTTACCAGCGATATCGCGGCCCTCCGAACCCAGATTTCGGGTATGGAAGAGCGGCTTCAGGCGGCTCGTGCGACGGAGCTTCGCTACAGGTCCATCAACGAATTGCGGGCGGCGACGGCTCGAAAAATGGCGATCGAAGCGGGGCTGGCCGAGCTGCCTGACGAGCATCCATTTCCTTCCGAGGGCGTCGCACGTCTGGATAAGTTGAAGATCTCCCTCGATTCGGTTCGAAAGCAGATCAATACTGGCAACGCGCAGGCCTCGGAAAGTGAATCGGAACTTGATCACCTGGGAGTTGTCGAGGCTTTCGTCGAGGCAGAATCGGACATTCTCCGGCTGCTGAATGCGCACGACCTGTATATCGAAGCAGCCAGGGATCTGCCTCGAGTCGAACTGGAAGCTGCCACCGCGCGTCGGGAGATCGCCGCGGGGCTTGCCGCCATTGGCAGGACCTGGGACGAGGAGCGGCTCGAGGAGTTCGTCGATCGCGGCGGCGCGAGTCGGCGCGTGAATCTGGCCGGCGAACAATTCGACGAAGCCCGGTCAAACGAGGACCGCTGTCGTGAGGCTGTCGATCGCGCGGCAGTGCGCCTTGAAGACGCCCGCGAGAATGAGGCGGCGGCGCGCCGAAACGTTGAACGCATTGCAAACGTCCCAACAGAAGAGCCGGACGAGTTGAGGGTACGCCGTGACCGGCTGGAACGGCTGAGGGCGGCAATCGTGGAACGGTCGGAATCGCAGCGTTCTGCTTATGGCGGTCGGCCGTCGGATGGGCAGCGGCCTAACCGGCTCGTTGCGTTCTTGCTGGCATTGCTCAATGGCTTGCGTCGCCTGATTGGTCTTGGCCCACGGCCGGTGGCGCCCGCCGACGGCGAGGCCGCGCCCGCGGCACCCGCCTATCAGGATCTGGAACAGGAGATAGGCAACCTGGCGGACCTGCTGCATATCGGCATCGACCCGACAGAGCGTGAGCTGGTGGAGTCGCTGAGCGGCGCGGACCGAGCGCTGGCGAAACGAGAAGAATTCGATCGTGAGCATGCGTCTCTGGAAGAAGCGGCCGCTCGTGTCGAGCGTGCCAGCCGTGAAGCGGCCACAGCGTCCTCTGCGTTGCAGGAAGCCGAGCGGGAGCGTCAGGCAGTCGAAAACGAGTGGGAAAGCTGCCTTGCATCGCTTCATCTGGATCAATCGCTCAACCTCTCCGGCGCGGTAGGCTCGCTCGGTGAACTCGGCTCGCTCCGGGAGAAACTCATGTCGACGAAGAGCTTCCACATCAGAATCGATGAGATGAAGGAGGCCGTCAGGGACATTGAAGCCAAGCTAGCTCCGATACTCGAGTCCGCAGGAATGCGCGAGTTGGAGAGGCTGAACGCGGGGCAGGCGTTGGATGAGTTGGGCGAGAAGTTCCGGTCCCACCAGGACGCTCTGGCAAGCGGCGTGACCTTGAGGCAGGGCGTGGACTCATGGATAAAGCAGAAAGCCGTGTTCGAGGACGAGTCGAAACGGCTTGGCTTGGAGAAGACCTCCTTACTGGGCGCGGCAGGTTGTTCCGACAGCGAAGAGGAAAAATTCCGGGCGCAGGGCGCTGCCTCTGATTTGAGAAAAACCCTTGAACGCGACATGCGCCGGGTCATCGAAGAAAACCCCGCCCTTGCGAAGTCGGAAGACGGTGGAATAGCTGCCGAGATAGAGGCGAACTCGCCGGAGGATATCGAAGCCGCGCGCCAGACCCTGGCTGATGAAGTCGGGCGCCTGGAAATCGACCTGGGGCAGTTGCGTATGGACCTTGGCGGACTCGAAAAAACCCGGCGGGACGCCGAGGAGTCGAATCCGACCTCCGAGACACAGGCGGAGATAGACCGCCTGGAGCAGTTGGTCCAGGAAGACGCCTGGCGGTGGGGCGTGCTCACGGTCGCGAAGCAGATTCTGGATGCCGCGCGCACCGAGTACCAGAGCGAGCGCCAGGCCCCGCTCATGCGAAAGGCCTCCGAACACTTCCGGCGTATGACCGCCGGCGCCTACGAGAAGGTCGAGGCGATCATGGGCGAGGAGGAGATCCAGGTCGTGGGGTCGACAGGCAGGCCCAGGGCCGTGACGGAGCTGAGCCGGGGCACCGCGGAGCAGCTTTACCTGGCGATGCGATTCGCGTTCATCGATGAGTACGTGGAGCACTCAGAGCCGGTACCGGTGTTGATGGATGACGTGCTGGTGAACTTCGACGAGAAGAGATCCCGGGCCGCGAGCGAGGCGATCGTGGAGTTTTCGCGAGAGCACCAGGTATTGCTGCTCACGTGCCATGAGGGGACCGTCGAGGGGATGAAAGAGGCGGCGAAGGCCGCCCGCGTTAGCGGCCCGGAGATTATCCGCCTTTAGGCCCGGATTACTCGTCGACAGGGCTCTCAAGTGTGGGAAACAGGCAGTGTGGCTAACTCACACGCATACTGGGGTCTCTGCAGGTTCTATTCGCTCACCAGATGCATAGCCTCATTATGACGCGCGCTGCGTGCATGACCGGGTCCGCGACTGCGCGACAACACAATCGCATAGCGGGGATATGTGCATCTAAGCAGTCTTTACATCGACGGCTATGGGCCCTTTGAGGATTCGCTGATCAGCGAATTCACTGAAGGGCTGAATCTGGTTCTGGTGGAAGATGAACCGGCCGCCGTAGCGCTCCGTGATTTCATCTGGTCCATGATTTTCGGTTTCGAGACCGGCGATGACGGCATCGACATCCTTGAAGTGCCAAGTCGGGAATCGCCAAACCGGCGGTCGTCCGGCGGGTTTCTTGGCTTCGAATCTCCAGACGGCCCGGTAACGGTCTCACGCTACCGGAGAACCGGCGCAGCATCCAGTGGCGATGCCAGTAACGGAGAGAGGGGCCTGGTGACCATCACCGGCCCAGTCGGATCGCTGGACGAGATCATCGGCGAAATCGACCCCCAGAAGTTCCGCCGGCTGCTAGAGATCGATGCCAGGGAGATCACGGCGTTCCGAGGGGTGATCCGGCGGCAGATAGCCGAGACCTTCGCTGAGAGGGCCCATGAAGCCGCCGAAGTGGAAGCCGTCCTTCGGGAAGCCGCCGGGCAGATCGACGTCCCGACGATCGAAGAGATCATGGACGAGATGCGAATCGCCCGCGACTACCAGGTGGCGCGGTCGGACAACCTCGCACGCTCGGTCAAGGGAGTCGGCAGGCGGCTACGGGGATCCAGAAAGCGCGCAGCCCGGCTGAAGACCCTCGATCGGGTGCGTCCCACATGGAACACGATGCTCGAGATGCAGCGTCAGATGGACGACCTGCCAAGGCTCCCGTATCTTGCCGAGGATCCGATCGTCAGGCTCGAGGCCGTGAGCGCGGCCCGCGCCGAAGCGCAGGCGCAACTGGATGCGGCGCGCGCCACCGAGAGAACAAAATCTTCGGAACTGGATGGACTGCGTCCGTCCGAAGAAGAAGCGGTAAGGCACCGGGAGATCCATGAGCTGGCTGCAGTCCGGGAGGGCCACGACAAGCAACTCGAGGCCATCGCCGAGGCGGAGAAAGAGTTCCGGGGCGCTGAAGCCGGCCTGGAATCGGAACTTTCCGAGATCGGCGCGGAGTGGTCCGCCGATCGAGTACGGGAGTTTGCGGCGACCGTCGATCCGGCTGACATCCGGCAGCACGAAGCTGCCATTCAGCAGGCGGCCGACGCCCTGGACTCCGCCGAGCAGGACAACACTGCTGCAATCGATGCGGATGCCGAGACTGCCGCCGAAGAGGCCGCGATGCAGGCCGCTCTCAAACAGCTCGGAGATCTTCCCGCTGATGAAGAGAGCGATTTGGCCGAGCGCCAGGGCGGCCTGCGCTCCCTCAAAGCCACAGTGCTGGCCATCGCCGGCAAGAAAAACGTAATAGCCGATCTGCAAGTCAAGCGCTCGGACGCCCGCAGGCTCGGCTCGGGTATGAGTCGGATCGTGATGCAGGCGCAGTCGATTGTTTCGGCCGCCTTCCTCTTCGTGGGACTCATCGTCTGGGGGGTCGCGAAGATCACCTCGGACGCTCCGGTACAGAAAACCGGCCTGGTGATGATGGGAGCGGCCATCACCGGCGTCATATTTGCCGCGATGTTCCTCTGGTTACAGCGTCACCCCACATTCGGGCGCTCGGTGCTCAGAAAAAACGAGCTGCTGAAGGAAGACCAGCAGCTTGCTGACAGTCCCGGGCGAAATGCTGTCGGAGCCCGGGAATGGAGTCCACCTGCGTTGCTCAAGACAGCGGCAAACGCTCTCACCTCCGTCGTTAGGTGGCCTGCCGCGTACGCGCGCGCGCTGGGGAAAAAGGAAGCGGATACGTCCGGCCGTACGGCCATCGAAGACGATTCCTCCAAGCCAGTCGAGTCGACCGGGCCAACGTCCGATGCGGCCGCGAAAAGCCGATCCCCCTTCGGAATCAAGGAGTTCCTCGGGAGATTCATCCTGATCGAGAAACGGGCAGCCACTGGCCAGGAGGCTGCCGACGGTGGGGCCGATTCGTCTGACGATGCCGGCTCACTGGCCGCCCTCGCCGATGAAATCGGCGCCGAGGGTGACGACCCGAAATCTGAAGTCGATGAGGAGAAGGCATCGGCGGCCATGGATAAAGCTGAGGCTTCCATCCCCCAGGAGTTACGGGAGGCACAGGAGCGGAACGAGGGCGAAAAAGGAAGAATCGGAAATCTGCTCGCCCGGGTGCTGAAGTTCGGCGACGAAACGGAAGATAAGTCGGACGGAGAGACCCTCAGCGAGATGAGCAGAGACGGCATCTGGAGTGCGTCCGGTCAGAAGAGGCGTCCGTTCGCTAAGCGTCTCGTCTCGTCTCTGCTCGCAGTGATGACTCGATCACGCTCCGCCTCGCAGCCGAACTCGCGAGATATCGAGGACGACGATGAGAACGCGGGCGAGGCGTCCGCTGAAGCACCCCTCGAAGCGCCTGCAGAAACGACCGAAAAAGAGTCATCTGAGATGACGGGCGAAGCCGAGGCGGAAGATGAGCCTGCCGCCGAGAACGTAGCCTCCGAAGTCCAAGAAGAGCCCGAGTCGGAGATCGGCGAGCCGGAAGAGGTGACCGCGGAATCCGAAAGCGCGGACGAGCCCTCAGACGAATCAACGGATGAATCGGCGAACGCCACAGTAGGGGAACCGGAAGAAATAGCGGCAGAGGCCGAGGGTGCGGTTGAGCCTGAAATCGCAGTAGAAGAGCCGCCGATCGCCGAAGTAGTTGCGGATGAGACGATGTGCGAGTTCGGTGATCCTATCGAGGCTCTGGACGAGGCTCTGGCGGCGGCAACCAGAGAGCTGGACGCACTGGCCGTCGAGTTCGAAAGGTTGAGCGCGCAGTATGTGGAGTCGCTCGGACTGCAGGCTGATGACAGTCGCCCGCGGATGACCGTCGAGCTGATCGGACACGCCGCGCTGGAAACCGAGCGCCAGATCGCGACTATGCGTGAAGCTGCGGCGATCCGGTCGAAGCTTGCTGGTCTTGAGGAGAAACGAGAGGGGACTGAAGCGGCTGTCGCCGAGGCCGAAGAGCAGCTGCGCGAGGCCACTGCCGCAGCCGGCCGCGTTCGCGACCAGTGGGTTCAGTGGCTGAGCGACGCCGGGCTTGCCGCCGATCTGGATCCGATCGGCGTACGCAAGATTTCTGAAGCGCTGGACCCGGTTCGCGTGCGCATCTCCGCGGTTGAAATCCTGCGTGAGAAGCTCGATGGACTGCAGGCGCGCGCTGGTGAACTGGAGGCACGCGTCCGGCAGGTGCCGGATGTATCCGAGCACGACGATCTGGCCGCGGCCTTTGACGCCATAGAGAGCGGGAGCCAGGCGGCCAATGCGCTGGAACGAAAGCTAGCCGGCCTTGAGGAAACATTGAGATCGCTGGGGGAGCGGACAACCGAAGCGGAAACAGAGATGAGTCGAGCGGACTCGTTGCTCCGAGCCACGCTCGACGAGGTCGGCGCGGAAGACGAAAGCCACTTCCGTGAGTTGACAGAAGGCGCGGCGAAGCGTCAGTTACTGGCCGATGAACTGGACCGAATGCGGATCGATACGCCGCTACTGACGGGTGTTGATTCAGCCGGCCTTGAGGAAGAGTTGCGAGCGATTTCGCAGGAGCAGGTCGAGGCAGAACTCGCCGAGCTTCCCGGCCACATCGAGAGGCTCCGTTCTCAGTTGGCCAGCCTGGAACAAGACCTCACGCAGGCTGAGACGGAACTGGCGGGAATGCCCGAAATGCCCGGAAAGGACGTCGAGGGAGCCGGAAACGGGAACGCCATGCCGGCATTGCTGCGACGCCCGTTGGGCCACTCAGCGATGCAGGCGGCGACCCGCAATCTTGAGCGCTTCACGGCAGGCAAATACCGCGGCCTCAGCACGATGGTTTCCGAAGATGGCGGGTCAATAGTCGGCTACAAGGTAGTCGATTCCAAAGGCAAGGTGGACGACCCTGAAGAGTCCGAAGCGGCGTCCGTCTTCATGGCGCTTCGGCTGGCGCTGATAGAAGACTACTATGACCGCTCAGCGTCCGTGCCGGCCGCGATTCTCGACGTGCCCGCGTCGGACGACCCCGAAGCCGCCCGGGCCATAGTTTCCGGCGTGCTGGCGTTGGCGGAGACGGTTCAGGTGGTCTGCATCTCGTCTGATCCGGCGGCCTCCGGCAGGTTCGCCGCAGCGGCCGAAGACGGGCAGATCAACCTGGTGGACGCGATACGTCTGGATTCGCCGTTCCGCAGAGTTTCCGGCGAGAACTGATTCTTCATCGGCCCATTTCGGGATCCGCCGCGAGGGTAGGACCCAGAGCGGGAGAGGCTCGCGCTGGCTCGGCAGGCCTGCTCAGGCGTTGTTCGCTGACTCTCCGGAAGATTGCCCTGGAGATCGCCCGGAGTCCGGGGCGGGGCGCCCGAGGCTCTCATAAAGCTTTCCGATGCCTTCCAGCCAGCGCTCCTGGACAGACGGGTCCCATGATGGGTCGAAGTCCGGATACTTTGCCAGGACCATCTCTGCGAGCGAATTCAGCGCGGCTGCAGGCACCGCTTCAAGCCGGCCGGGCTGAGCAGCAGCGACCGAGCTCTGGCGGGTCCGCGACCCGGCCGATGCGCGCCTGCTCGTGTGGCGCCGGGCGAGGATGTACTGCGAAAGCTCTATCCCCGCGTCCTGTGCTGCCTGGATGAAGAAGTTCTCGCATTTTCGGAGGACGCCTTCCCGAGCGCCATAGACCTTGAACGTTTCGGAAAACTGCGCCTTTGTGGCGCGCGCCAGATCCAGGGTGAAGATCGGCCTGTAGTGCCGCTGAAGGATGGCGGCCAGCACGGCTCTGCGCTCATCGCCGTCCGTCATTACCAGCCGCTCCAGCTCCTCCGTGGGCCGCCCGTCCGCGTCCGTCAGCCCCAGCACCTTCAGAGTGGTCATCAACTGAATGCCGGAGCTTCCGGAGTACCGGGCGCCCCAGACGCTGCGATCAATTCTTGCCGGAATGCCCTCACGTAACTGATCCACGAAATTCCGGAATGTGCGGTACGGCACATAAGGTGGAATCTGGAGCTGGCCTTCTGCCATCTTTCCCAATCCGGGGATAGGCCCCACTGCAAGTTCAAAATCAACCCTATCCCAGCAAAGTTCCCAATTCAAGCGCCTTTCAGAATTCTCGTGGACAATTTTTGCATCTACTCTTTGGAACTTCGAGAATTGACCTCGTGAATTTACGACGAGTGTCCAGCACAGGGCACCGCCGCAGAGCCGCTGCGGAGGGCAAAATGCAGATTCCAGTTGAACAGATCATCCCAGACCCGGAACAGAAGCAGCGCAACCTGGAAGGGCAATCGCCGGGCGAACTGAGGAAGGGCCTCAGCGCAGTCGGACTGAACCAGCCGGTGCTTGTTCGGCAGGTGAACGGCAGCGGCACCTACATGATCGTTGTGGGCGAGCGCCGGTGGCGGACCGCCCAGTCCGCAGGCCAGAGCGGAATTGAGTGCACGGTCCGCAGCGATGTCTCCGAGCAGGATATCCGGGAACTCCAGTTGAGTGAGAGCTACCACCACGAATCTGTGCCGCCGATGGAGATGGGCCGTGCGTTCCTCAACTATCGTGAGCGATTCGGCGTGAGCCAGCAGGAGCTGGCTCGCCGCACCGGGATTACCCCGGGCACTATCCATCATTACGAAAGCCTGGTACGGAACCTGGCGGCCGACCTTGGCGAGAAGGTCCGGTCCGGCGAACTCACTTTCAAGGAAGGCCGTTCTATAGCCGATATCGAGGGAGCGGACCGGCAGCGGGAGATCGCCGAGCCGTTCGTCTCAGGCCGGCTCAGCTCCGTCTACGTTGAGAAAGTTGTCGGCTACGCCAAGAAGAATCCCGGCATGCCGATCGAACAGATTCTGGAGGACGTGCTGAAGGGTACCCGTGCTGAGGACAAGGCTCAGAAAGAGGCGGAGCCAACGCCGAAGATCGGAGTGGACATCTCCAAGCTGGAATCGGCGGCGCTTCAACTGGCCGGAGAACTCGATGCCATGCAGCTGCAGGTAATCCCGGAGTACCGGCGGCTGAACACGATCAGCGCGCTTCGGATCCTGGACAGCAAGGTCCAGTCCGCAATGCTGTTCCTGAGCGGCGGCCTGGCAAGGGAGAGCGGGATGCCGCGTCCCCTGATAAGGACCGTCAAGATATAAAGACTGTCAAAGGCTAACAACCCAACACCGGTGACGGGCGCGGACACGCCTGACCCGGAAAGCGGCGCAAACCCGCGAGCGCCGACGCAATGCCCCTCCCCGAGCCCCCGGGGAGGGGCTCCTTCTTTAAGCGAGACCGGCTTTGACGAAATTGGCCCGGCATCGGATTGCCGGACGTCTGAAGCCGTGCGCTCGCCTAGCCCTTTTCCTCTATCAGGATGGCGCGGATATCGCTGTCACCGACGTTGTGGACGGTGTGCGTCCACGGGTCGCTGAACATCACGTGGCCGTCTGGAATCTCGGCCTCGATGGAATCTCCGCCTTCAACGTCGATCTTCACCTTGCCGCCCGTGATGAAATAGACGGTCTCGTTCCGATGGGAGTGCTTATTGTCAGATTGCCCGGCCGGGAGCGTCATCTCCACTACCCGGAGTTTGTCATTTTCGTCGAGCAGCTTGTAAACATCTGGTGAGGCGTCAATGGGGTCGATGTAGTCAGCCAATTCTCTCTCCCTGCTCTGATTCGCGGCCGCATCGACACCCGCGATTTGATGCCGTGTTGCCGGTATGGGCCCGCGCCGGTTGCGAGCTTGTGGCGCGATGGAGCCGGAATTATGCTACAGGATGAGGGCTGCCGCGAGCCGCGCAGATGCGCCGCACGCGTGTAGGATGGCGCCGCGCAAATTATTCGCCTGCGGAATTGACCTGCGAATACGAGAGGATCTCTACCAATGCTCGAACGGTTCCATGTCCCTGAAGCCGACCGCGTATATGTCAAACAGGAGCGGATGAGGGAGGCGACTGAGACGGTCTTCAGAAAGATGGGCCTCTCGGATGAAGATGCGCGGTTGTCTGCCGACGTGCTGATGCTCAGTGACCTGAGAGGCGTGGAGACCCACGGTGTCTCCAACATGCTCAGGGCTTACGTTCAGCAGTACAACAACGGCGCCACCAACCCCACGCCTGAGATCACCACCGTTCGGGAGTCTCCGACGACGGCGACGATGGACGGCGGCGGCGGGCTGGGCCTTCATACCGCGCCGGTGGCGATGGACCTCGCCATTGAAAAGGCCCGGAAGCATGGTATTGGGTCGGTGACCATGCGCAATTCCCGGCATCTTGGCATGGCCGCTTACCACGCCATGATGGCACTTGAGCATGACATGATCGGCCTCTGCATGACAGGCGGCGGCGGAAGTGGACGGAATGCGTACGGCATGGTCCCCACTTTCGGCGCCGAGCCGCGATTCGGGACCAATCCGATTGCCTGGGCGGCGCCTGCCGACAAAATGCCGCCGTTCGTGTTCGACGTCGCAACTACCCAGGTTGCCGGAAACAAGCTGAACCTGGCCAGGCGCGTCGGCGCGAAGCTGGAGCCCGGATGGATAGCCAAGCTAGATGGCGATCCGATCATGGAGCCAGTCGACCTCCCGCCGCTGGGGGAGTTCCGCATGCTTCCTTTTGGCGGCACGCGTGAGAACGGATCCCACAAGGGGTACGGCTTCGCCGCGGTCGTGTACATCCTCTGCCAGACCCTTGGCGGCAGCGGCTGGAACGAGAAGTCCGGCGGCGGCCACCATTTCACGGCCTACAGCATCGAGGCCTTCACAGACGTCGCCAAATTCAAGTCCGACATGGATGAGTTCCTTGAGGGGCTGGCGAACACACCGCCCGCGCCGGGCCACGACGAGGTGGTTTACGCAGGGTTGCCGGAGTCGCGTGAGTACGCTGAGCGAATGGAAAACGGGATTCCGTACCATCGTGAGGTGATCGACTGGTTCCACTCGATCAGCGCCGAACTCGACCTGGGCATCGAACTGCCGTAACGGGGGAGACTCACGCGTCAACATTGGGCGCGGGCGACGGAGGATCAGCAAGCATGCTAGAGCGGTTCAAGGTTCCGGAAGAAGACCGGGTTTACATCCGGCCGGAACAGATGCGCGTCGCAACTGAGATCGTGTTCAAGAACTCGGGGTTGTCGGATGAAGACGCCGGACTTTCCACCGACGTCCTGATGCTCAGCGATATGCGGGGTTGTGAGACGCACGGCGTCTCGAACATGCTCCGCCGGTACGTCGAGTGGTACGACGACGGCCTGCTGAACCCTACGCCGAACATGAAGATCATTCGGGAGTCTGACGCGACCGCAACGCTGGACGCGGACAACGGGCTTGGTCTTCATATCGCTCCGAAAGCGATGGAGATCGCCATAGAGAAGGCTGAAAAGTATGGCATGGGCTCGGTCGCCGTATCCGGCAACAACAACTGCCATGTGGGGATGCTGGCCTACCACTCGATGATGGCGTTGGAGCATGACATGATCGGCGTCACGCTGATTGCGGGCGACGCGCTTTCAGCTGTTCCAACATTCGGGGCGGAGAAGCGGTTCGCCACAAACCCGTGGGCCTATGCGGTGCCTGCGAGGGATATGCCGCCATTTGTATTCGACATCGCGACGACGCAGGTGGCGGGCAACAAGCTCGCCCTGGCGAAACGCGTTGGGGCGCCGCTGGAGGATCACTGGATCGCCAATATTGACGGCTCTTCCATGGTGGGCAATCCGCAGTTGCCGGACGACCGGAGCCAGTATCATCAGTTGCCCATGGGCGGGACGCGTGAGCAGGGCTCGCACAAGGGCTACGGCTTCATGGCGGTGGCGGAGATCTTGTCCCAGATCCTTTCGGGCGCGGGGGCGGCGTTCTTGAACCCGGGGACGATGTGCCACTGGTTCTGCGCCTACAAGATCGACGCGTTCACAGACCCCGAGAAGTTCAAGGACGATATGGACGATTTCTTGAACGGTCTCGCAACCACTCCGCCCGCACCCGGGCATGATCGCGTACTGTATCCGGGTTTGCCCGAGCACGAAGAGACGTTGCTTCGCGAGAAAGAAGGCATTCCGTATCATCGCGAGGTGATCGACTGGTTCCGATCGATCTCGGACGCGCGCAACCTCGGCATCGACCTGGGGTAGATAAAGGGTTGACGGCGCGCGGAAGACGTTGCGCGCGCTATCGGCAGGCGCACCCACCGCTACGTTAACCGGCGCGGCCTACTTTGGGTCTCTGTTTCTCGCCGCCGTCTGTTCGGACTGCTTCAATTTTCTGCGTGCCGCCACAATTGCGGCGACTGCAGCAAGAAGCGCAACGGCGATGATCGATTTTTTCATGTCCTCCCCCCCTTTATAGCTAAGGGGAATCGATCAGCCAGGCGTGGCCCGTAGGGCATACTCGGCAACCCCGCGCTCGGCGGGGCTTTTCCGACATATTTGTACCCTGAGCGTAAACCCTGTTTGATATTCAGTCAAAACAGCCGCGGTCATTGATGGGTGATCGTTGCTGACGCCCGAATGCAATAGCGGCCTGTCGTGATCGCCGCCCCGCTATGGAAGCTCTTATAGAAATAGATGATCAGGGGCAGCCTGGCGATGCGGGCCGCCGTTGCCTGGCGAAGCGCTACCCCGCCTGACGCATGGGCACGAGCAAGGAGAGGAGCGTGCCTGCGGTGGCGATGATGGCCGCAAAGAGGACCACGCCCTGGAAGCCCCACTCGGAGTTGATCGCTCCCGCCGCGATAGGGGCCGCCGAGCCGATGGCCGCGCCGCCCGCGAACATGAGCGCTATCGAAGAGCCCTCGGATCCTTTCTCCGTCTGATCCATCGCTGCGGCGGCGATGATCGGCATGACGGCGAAGAGCACCAGGCCAAGAAAGCCGAGTGCGATGGCCAGCGGCCAGCCGGATTCGATCCACAGGAATTGCGACACCATTATCGCCGTGACTGCCATCGCGCCAACAATCACCGGCTTGCGGCCAATCCGGTCTGACAGAATCCCGAGGATTGGCGTCGAGCCGATGCCGGCCAGGGTTACCAGCGAGATGTGGAGGCCGACGAGCCATGCGGCGTAGTCGAGCTCTTCCGAGAGGTAGAAGACCAGGAAGATCTGGAACGACTGGTGGACTGACTGCCTGATCGCCTGAAGGCCCACGAGCGCAAGAACCTGCCGGTTGGAGATGAGGCGTCTTGCCGCTGCAAAGTAGGCCGTGAGATCGGTGGGGGTCGAGTCGCTGCCCGCGACGTCGCGGAATTTTATGAATACCGCGATGCCCGTCACGGAAGTCGGGATTGCGAGCAGCAGCGAGATGGTCCGCCAATCGAGGCCGTCCCAGTGCACTGCTCCCAGCGTGAATCCGGCGAGGGCGAGGCCGACGAGCACCGGGGCGGTGGTGTTGCCGATCTGGGCGCCGGTCAGGTGGGCCGCCATCGCCAGCCCGCGTTGCCGGGGATAGCGTGCGGCGAGCGAGGCGAAGGCGGGCGCGTGCCACATGGACGTCCCGATGCCGATGACGACCGAGGCCGTGAGCAGCAGCCAGTACCAGGACGCGACGCCCACGAGCAGGTAGCCGAGCATGACGAGGCCCATGCTGAAGGTGAGGATGAGCGGCACCTGCCTGCGGAAGAAGTCGGTGGCGAATCCCGCCGGCACGTTGGCGACGCCCGAGGCGATTTGCTGGGCGGTGAATACGCCGCCGACGGCGATGTCGGAGAGGCCGAGTGACGCCCGGATATCGGGCATAAGTATCAGGAAAGAGCCCTGTGCGAAGTGTTTGATTCCGTGGCCGGCGGAGAGGCCGTAGAGCAGTCCGGGGCCGGGGCGGTCTGCCTGTTCTACAGAGGCGGAGGTTTGGGCCGCGGCGGTGTCGCCCGTTGCATCAGAGGAAGAAGTCATGGAGAGAGACGGTAGCACGGAAGTCGCGCGCGTATGCGGGCGCGAGGAGATAACCGGCGGACGAGCCAGGCTGCCGGGACGGCGTTTGCGCGAGTGGCGTAGAAGCGGGCCTCGACCGCTCCCGGTCGTACGGGCCCAGTCCCCGGAATCCGTAGCAGGCCTCTATTGCGGATGGCGAGCCTTCGACCTCGAACTCCTTGCCTTTCTAGAAGCCCACAGCGGCGAGGTCGTCGAAAGTCAGAATCCGACCGTTGTCGAAGATCTGCGTTCCTTCGGGTACTTCGAAGAGCCCCGCGTTCATATCGTCGCCACTCGTGCCGCAGGCGGCCGCCGCCTCTGCAACGGGCGGCAGCGCGAGGGCGGCTGAGACGGATCTCTTCTGGCAGGTGACAGCCTGAAGCATCACCCCACCCCCAGCTCAGCTTCAACCTCGGTAAGGGACTCGTCGACGGCGGTGGTTAGCTCGAGGATCTCGTCCGCGGTGATGATGAGCGGCGGGGCGAGGGGCATGATAAAGGCCGGCACTTTGATCCAGACGCCGCGGGCGGCCAGCTTTTCTGTGAGTCGTGCGTTTACCTTCACAGACGGGTCGAAGTGCTCCTTCGTCTCGCGGTCTTTGACGAGTTCGAGGCCCTGGATCAGGCCTACGCCTCGTGCGTCGCCGACAATGGGGTGCCGGTCTTTGATGTCCGCAAACAGCTCCGAGAGCTGTTCTCCGCGCGCCCGGCAGTTCTCGACCAGGTTTTCTTCCTCCATGATCTTGATAGCGGCCATGCCTGCGGCGCCGCCGGCCGGATGCGCGGAGTAGGTGTACATGTGGCTGAACGTCTTCTCCGGCCCGCCGGCGAACATGTCGGCCACCTCAGGCGTCGAGATGGCGCCGCCGAGCGGGAAGTAGCCGCTTGTCACCCCCTTGGCGAATGTCATTATGTCTGGCGTGACGCCAACGTAGTCGCCGCCGAACCAGGTGCCGAGGCGGCCGAAGCCGGTGATCACCTCGTCGAAGATCAAGAGCACGCCGTATTTGTCGCAGATCTCGCGGACCCTCGGCCAGTAACTTTCGTGCGGAACGACACCGCCGAGAGGCTGCGAGACCGGCTCGCCGATTAACGCCGACACAGAGTCCGGGCCCTGGAAGAGGATGGCATCCTCGATTGACTGCGCGCATAGCGCTGCGCACTCCTCTGCCGTCTCGCCGCCAAGCTCACAGCGATACGGGTTCGGCTGAGGCACGTGCACCACGTTTGCAGGAACGGGCTGGTAGTCGGTGCGCGGGAAGCCGGGGTGGCCGCCGAGCCACATCGTGCCGTACGTTGCGCCGTGGTAGGAGCCGCGCCTGGAGATGACCTTGAAGCGGCCCTTATCGCCGCGCCGGACGTGGAATGCCTGGGCCATCTTCAGGGCCGTCTCGTTGGCGTCTGATCCGCCCTGCGAGAAGAACGTCCGGTTCAGGTTTCCGGGCGTTATGGCCGCCAGCTTGGCGGCGAGCTGGATGATCTTTGGCGTTGCGCCTGCGTAAACGTTCATGCTGACGCTGGAGAGCTGTTCGTAGACGGCCCGCGCTATCTCTTCTCGCCCGTGGCCGACGTTTCGGAAGTACATGCCGGAGATGCCGTCGATGTACTCCCGGCCGTCGATGTCAGTGACTCGTATGCCGTCTGAGCCGGTGAGGATGAGCGGTCCGCCTTCCTCCGCGAGCTGCGCGTGATTGGACATACCGATGTACAGGTGTTCAAGAGCGGCGCGGTTAAGGGCTGCTTGATCATCAATGGCTGGAATCTGGGGTGTGGTCGTCAAGGGTTTCCCTCGGGTAGCTGAATATCTGGAGCAAGCATCTTTTTTTGGCGTGGCGCGCAGTATATCTTTACTGAGGAGCACACATGCTGCGGGCCCGCAGGTCGTGAGTCACGGACAGTGGGTGTTTGGCGGGCGACTCGTATGCAAAATGCCCGGCTGCGTGACGAGTAGAGAGTCCCTGCGCCAGATCCGGGAGCTGCATATCCAGGCAGAGACAGCGCTCGGACGCCGCAACTGGGAGCGCGCGCGGGCGCCTGCCCGGGCGATCCTTGAGCTGGACGCGCTCAACGTGTCGGCGCGCGGGGTTCTCGAGAAGGTAGGCGTGGGTCTGGAAACGGCAGCGAAGACCCGGCGGCTACTCTGGCTCAGGTCGCTGGCGATTGCCTGGAAGCTTATGAACAACCGGGTGACAAGACGGTTCGCTTTCATGATCGTCATCATCCGGGCGGCTAGTACCGTGATGTTCGTAGCGCGGCGCGTCCGGGGCCGCAACCCATCAAGGTCAATTGCGGCCGCACTAACATAGCAACTGGCGCGCTAATCAGGGGCAGTCAAGACCACTGGCGGCCTGGACCACGGCGGAAGTGTGCAACAACCGATTTGCTTGTGGCTGACTGTCCTGGAGGCTACTCGGCGGCAGTTGCTACAGGCTCGTGACTATCCGCGTCCCGCTGCAGGACGGTCGCGATCTCGGTCGAGGTGAGCTCCGGGGAGTCCGCGTAAAGGAAACAGAGCGCGCCGCGGTCAGGATCAATGCGGTAGAACCCCGGAACCCCTTCGGCGCACATCGGCATGGCTGCAAGACATCGATCCACGAATTTGCATGCTGTCACGCCGGGAGCAATTCCAATCGTGTTCGAAACGGTGGTTTCCGCTCCCCACCTCTTGTCTGGGTCCGGTTGCGGGATCGACTCCACCAGCAAACGAGTGTACGGATGCTGCGGGTGTTTGATGACCCTTTCGACGCTACCTGCTTCGACCACGGACCCACGGTAGAGAACCATGATGTTGTCCGATATCTGGTAAGCGGTTGTCAAGTCATGCGTGATGTAGAGGATGGCGATACCCAGCTCGCGGTTCAGGTTGCGAATGCTATCGAGGATCGTCGCGCGTAGAGACGCATCGACCATAGAGACTGGCTCGTCAGCCAGGATGACACTGGGCTTGAGGAGCAACGCCCTGGCGACCATCACACGTTGACGCTGGCCCCCGCTGAGCTGGTGAGGGAAGCGACCCAGGGTTTCGTCGGGTCGCAGGCCGACGAGTTCCAGGGCATCCTCGATTATCCGCCGCGCCTCCCGTTTCGTCCCCGCCATGCGGAATTTCTTGATCGGCGTGGTCAAGACGTGATCGACTTTGTAGAACGGGTTATAGACCTCGAACGGATCCTGGAAGACCGGCTGCACCTCACGGCGGTACTCGCGACGCTGTTTCCGGGTCATCCGCGCCACGTCCTGGCCCTTGAACAGGACGTTGCCCTCAGTGGGCGCGACAACTCCCAGAAGCACGCGGGCCATGGTGGTCTTGCCGCTGCCACTCTCGCCGGCTATCGCGGTGATCTGGGGACTTTCGCTGGGGATAGCAAATGACACGTTGTCCAGGGCCAGCGTACTACTCCTGGAGAACAGTCCTCCGCCATAAATCTTGGTGACGTCCTGAAGTTCAAGCAGGGAGCTCATGATGCAACGTCTTCAGGATAAAGGTGGCAGGCAACAAATTGCAGTTCCTCCAGAGCATGGAATTCCGGGTCTTCTACCCTGCACACATCCATCACCGAGGGACAACGATCGGCGAACGGGCAACCGCGTGGCAGATCGATAAGAGGCGGCGGCAGGCCGGGTATTCCCAGGAAGTCTCGCTTCTCTTCAAGCGTGGGCAGGCTTTCAATAAGGAGCCGGGTATATGGATGCTGCGGGTTCTTGAATATCTGCCCAACCGGGGCTAACTCCACCAGCTTGCCGGCGTACATCACCCCCACGGTGTGCGCGAACTGCGCGACCAGCCCCATATCGTGCCCGACCAGGATGATCGATGCGTCGATGCCTTCTTGCAGTTGGCCCAGGGTGACCATGATGTGCCGCTGCACAACCACGTCTAACGCGCTGGTGGGCTCGTCGGCGACGATAACCAGCGGCGCCAGCGCGGTGGCGATGGCCATGGCCACCCGCTGCTTCATCCCTCCACTGAGCTCGTGTGGATACATCTGGGCCACGTCGTTGGACAATCCCACGTTGGAGAGCAACTCTGCAACCCGGCTGTTCATCTCCGCTTTCTCAGCACTGTTTACATGAGCGCTGATGCCGTCGACGATCTGTCCCTTCACCCTCATTACCGGGTTTAGGGAGTTCATCGCACCCTGGGGGATGAGGGCGATCTTGGACAGGCGGGTTTTCCGCATATCCTCCTCGCTGAGGGCCAGGAGATCGGTCCCGTCCAGCCAGATCTCGCCGCCGGAGATGTGGCCGGGTTCTTTCGTCAGCCGCATCAGCGCCATCGCCAGAGTGGTCTTGCCGCAGCCGGATTCGCCGACCAGGGCCAGCCGTTCGCCGCGGCGGAGCGAGAAAGTCACCCCGTCGACCGCCTTGACCACGCCCTCTGGTGTGTCGTAGTAAACCCGGAGGTCCACCACGTTCAAGACGCCTTCTGCCGCGCTGTCTGTTAAGGGCCGAGCGAAGGGGGAGCGGGAGGTCAAACCCGTCTCCTCAATCTTGGGTTGGCCCATTCATCCATACCAGCACTGACCATGAAAAGACCGACAAACACCAGGATTATCGCAATGATCGGAGGCATCAGCCACCACCAGAGTCCAAGGAGGATAGAGGAGTAGAAGATATTCCAGTAGATCGTCATGCCTATCGTCGGAGAGTCGAATGGCCCGAGACCCAGCGCTTCAAGACCGACGGAAGCGAGTATGGCAGCCGCAACGGCGTTTACGAAACTCGCGGTCACATATGGCATCAGGTTTGGCATCATCTCTTTGACGATGATTTCCGGACCGCTCATGCCCGAAAGGCGGGCGATTTCAACGTAAGATTTCTCACGCATCACCAGCACCTGGGCGCGAATCTGGCGCGTCGGCCACAGCCACGCCAGCGCGGCCACCACAATCGCCATCTGATCGACCGTCAGACCTCCTTCCGGCAGCGATACGGCGACCAGTATCAGGATCAATAAGCCGGGAATAGTGAGAAACGCGTCGACGATGGTCTTGATGACTGCGTCGATTATGCCGCCGTAGTACGCGGAGACGAAGCCCAGGATCATGCCGACACCGGTACCGATGCCGCCCGCGATCAATCCGATCCTGAGCGTCAACGGGATGCCTCGTATCAGGACCGCCAAGATGTCGCGCCCCTGCCGGTCGGTGCCAAGCGGGTGATCGAATGACGGGGATTCGTTGGCCGAGACAGAGAGGGGCCGGAAATTCTCTGTATCGTAAAAAATTTCCCCCAGGACCACAAAAAGCAGTAATCCACCCAGGATCATAAGGCCGACGCCCAGGACCGGGTTCCGACGCACGTATCGGAGGAACCCTGTGCCTTTGCGGCGGGCTCCTTCTAAGAACGTGTAAGTCGATTCGGGCTCAGTGGCGACGGTGGTCATTTACTCGTTTCCATACTTGATACGCGGGTCCAGTAGCGGATACATCACGTCGACGATAAAGGTTGCCACTGCGATCGCGACGATGATGATAAGGATGATTCCCTGCAACACAAAGAAGTCATTCTGGATGATTGATTGGACTAATAAGCCACCAATTCCCGGGTAAGAAAATACGACTTCAACGAGGATGAAACCGGAGACGATATTCCCCATGGCCAGGGCCAGGCCTGTGACCTGGGGCAGCAACGCGTTCCTCACAGCGTATCTCATGAAGATCCGGCTTCCCCGCAGACCTTTCGCCTCTGCCATGGTCATGTAGTCCTCGCCCTGCATCGTGACCATCATGCCGCGCATCTGGAGCGCCCACAGGCCCAGAGCCACGAGTACGATGGAGAAGGCGGGCAGTACGGCGTGCCGGGCGACGTTCCACAGGAAGCCAGGATCGTTCCAATCAGGGAAAGTGGCAATGCTGTAACCGCCGAAAAGCGGGAACCAGTTGAACTTGAAAGCGAAGAAGAACAGTAACATCAGGCCCAGCATAAATTGCGGAACCGCGGACAACGTCAACAGCGGCAGGAATAGATATTTATACGCGCTCGGCGAACTTGGCCAGCCGATAAAGGCTCCAAGAAAGCTTCCTAAAAGGAAGGCGACAGCCGTGGTCATCACGCCCAGGCCTATCGTCCACGGAAGCGTTTCAGCGATGAGCTCGGTCGTGCGTTTGGGGAAATTGGAGAGCGAAAAACCCAGGTCACCCTTCGCCACGTTGAACATATAGTTCCTGTACTGGATGACCAGAGGTCTGTCCAGGCCGAACCTCTTTTCATATATGGCGACCGTTTCTTCGAGTCCCGGCGGTATGTAGCCGCCGCGGGTCGCCTCTTCCAGCAGCCTTTCTCTGATGGGATTTTGACCGCTGATGCGCGGCAGGAAGAAGTTGATGGTGCTGGCGAGAAAAATGACCAACAGGAGAACGCCAAATCGTCGTATGAGATATTGGCGCATTCTCTAAGTATTACTCCTGTGCCCGCCAGTGTTGTGCTGGAGCCGTTCGCGATCTCGACCTCGCCGATGGTGATGACGACCGCGACCCGTGTCTCTCACGTCGACCATGCGCCCGGAGGCTATCAAGAAACCAGGCCCTTGCGTCGTTGGACGAACAAAATCTGGGAACCCGGCTTTCGTATCGGTTCATCGCCTCCGGGAAGGCATTCTACACTCATTCATTCATTATCATTTCGCGTTCGAGCCTCGGGAACCATCGGTTGACTTAATGGTGCGCGGTCGCCCGCCGAGCGAGGCTCACACGCCCATCGTCTCCAGCCTCTGCCGGTTCCCAGTTTGCCCCTTTTGTTGAACGGCCGCCAGGGGGGAGTCCTTTCCGGTCCTGGGCGGAGTCCAACCAATGGGTGAAGGCGAGTCTGGAGGTGC
>JADFPB010000011.1 GCA_022562515.1 Chloroflexota bacterium
ATGGTCCATGCGGCGGCATCGGCGAAGCCACATCCCGCCTCGCGCCCGCACACAACGTCCCTGAACGCTGGATCTACGCCTTGCCGGGCGCGTCGAACGCTTTATTCGGCGAGCGTCCGCGGGCGGCGAGCCGTGATAGCCAGTATCCGACCTCGTAAAGCACGATTATCGGGCCTGCGACAAGTGCCTGGTTGACGGGGTCAAACGTCGGAGTAATCATCGCTCCGGCAATGAACGCCCCAACTACGGCGTACTTTCTTTTGCCGCCGAACTGTTTCGGCGTCACTATGCCGACCTTGGCCATGAAGAACATCACGACGGGCAGCTCGAACGAGAGTCCCATCCAGAACAACAGCATGGTCACAAGGTTCACGTAGGAGCCGATTCTGATCAGCGGAGTGGCGACATCGCCCCCGAAATTGAGGAGGAAGTTGATCGCGGGTGGCAAGAGAATGTAATAGCCGAACGCCACGCCCGCGAAGAACGAGAACACGGCGAACGGAAGGAGGGAGTACAGCCAGCGCCGTTCCCTGCTACTGAGTCCAGGGGCCACGAAGAGGCTCATCTGGAGGAGGAAAAACGGCAGCGTTACCATGGCGCCTGTAAGCACTGAGATCTTGACCGCGGCGCCCCAGAACTCCGTCAGATCGGTGAAGATCGGCAGGCCGCCGGTAAACGCGTTCAGGTCGTCCGCGGGCGCCAGTAGGAACTTCAAGATCTGGCGGTGGAATCCAAGCGAAATGCCGGTTGCGACGACGAAGAAAATGGCAGACCAGATCATCCGGCGTTTGAGCTCGCCGATGTGGGACATGAACGGCATCTCGGAGCGAGGCACCGTTATTCCACCTTTTCCTGCTTCGCGCCGTTCTTCGAGCCGTTAGTCGGGGCCTCGTCTACTTGAGGATCGGCGCCCTCGGACCTCTCGGTACTGGCCGACGCGTCGGCCGTCTTATCCGGGTCCGGGTCTTTGTGGCCTGATTCATCTGGGTCGCCCGGGTCGCCCGGGTCCCTGACTGGGCCACCGCGCCGACCGGGGTAGAAGGAACGACTGGCGGTTTTGGCTTGTCTTCGATATCGACACTCTCCATGAGCATGGAGGTGAACTCGTCGCGTTGTTCGCGAAGTTCGCGCAAAATCTTGCCTATCGCTTTGCCTGCTTCGCCCATCTTTTTCGGGCCGAGCAAGAAATACGCGAGTGTGGCCACGATTACGAGTTCCATAGGCCCGACGCCCAGGAAATTCATGCGGTTCCGCCGATCACGTCGTGAGTTGTGCAGGCGAGCGAATATACACCAGCCAGGGCTCCAGTGGACACCAGCAACCTGGAAGTAAGGCAAAGCGGCAGGCCTACCACGTTCAGGTAGCAGCCGGAGATTGACGAGGCCGGGCTGAACGGCTGATCCTGAATGCCGTACGCGCCGGCCTTATCCAAAGGACTGCCGCCTGTGATGTACGCCTCCACTTCTTCGGGAGCGTAGCCACGCATGTTCACGCTGGTTGTCCTGGTATCTACCGCCGAGTTTTCGGCGTACACCACTGCAACGCCGGTGATTACCTCGTGTTCGCGGCCCCTCAGTTGCCTGAGCATATCCCGGGCTTCGTCCGGGTTGGCGGGTTTCCCAAGTATTTGGCCGTCGAGCACTACCAGCGTGTCAGCCGCCAGCACGATGGATTCTGGATGGCGAAGAGCGACGGCTTGCGCCTTCCCGGCTGCCAGGCGGGCTGCAGACTGTGCCGGTGCGGTCCCCGTGAGCCCCGTGATCCAGGCTGATTCGTCCACCTCCGCGGGGTCGATTTCGAAAAGCAGACCAGCGCCGCGAAGGATATCAGCCCTTCGGGGCGAGCCCGACGCGAGGCAAAGTGGCGCTGTAAGCGACGGGATTGGGACTGTGGTGATCGATTCTTTCATTCGTCTCGGCGCATTAGCCTCTGTTCATGAGGGCAACGCATTCCACATGGTGGGTCTGGGGGAACATGTCAACGGGCTGTACTTCCTCAAGTATGAACGAACCGTTACAGCATAGCGATGCCAGGTCCCTTGCCATCGTATGAGGATCGCATGAAACCATGACGATTTTCTGCGGTGAGAGTTTGATCGCCCCTGCAATGGCGTCCGGATGACAGCCTCTTCTTGGCGGATCCAGGATGAGGACATCGACATTTTCGCTTATTTCAGGCAGGGCATCTTCCGTTTTGGCTTCGATGAACTCGACGTTGTGAAGGCCTTCTGTGTTCAGCGCCGCGTCTACCACCGCGGAGGCCGATTCTTCGATTGCTATCACTCGGCCTGCCGATGGCGCCAGCAACGCAGCGAAAGTCCCCACGCCGGCGTATGCGTCCACGACGGTCTCGGAGCCGGTGAGGTCCAGCCGTTCGATGAGCAGAGTGGCGAGCGCTTCCGCCTGCGGCGAATTCACCTGGAAGAACGATGATCCGGCCACGCGGAACGTCCGGTCGAGCAGCCGCTCTGTGTAGTATTTTCCGCCGGATTCCAGGGGCAGCGCAGGATTTGGCAGTTTCGGCTGGATGAGCAGGTCGCCGGTGTTGACTCCGGCCCTCACGGACATTTGAGTGATGCCTCTAATGTGCCCTTGCATTACTTCGATGGCTTCATTTATGGGTTCGGCCATCAGAATGCATCGGTCGATGCGGAGCCAATGGCGCGTGTGCCGGTTAACGAATCCTATCTCGCCGTCCTTGCGGACGGTGAATCGGGCGTGGTTGCGGTAGCCGAACGTTTCCGGCGATGGGATAGTGGGCAATACAGTGGCACTGGCCGTTTCGGGGTATTCCTGCATGGCGTCCCTGACCCGGTCCTCCTTCAGCTTGAGCTGATTCTCGTACCGGAGGTGCTGCCACTGGCAGCCGCTGCATGCCAGGTAGTAGGGGCATTCAGGTTCGATACGCGCAGTGTCCGGGTTGATTACGTTGACTACGGTGGCCGCGAGGGAATCGGGATAGCGGCGGGTTATTGCCACTTCCACCTCTTCGCCGGGGATGCCGCCTGCCACTGCCACGGGAATGTTCTCGAATTCCGCGGTTGTCTCGCCGGTGTCACCCGGGGGGCCAAGCTTCAGCGTCAGATGATCGCCTCTATCGACTCCCAGGGAGTCGGTGATCCAGGGGCCTTTGAAATTGCGGCGTCTGTTTTTGCGGCTCAATGCTGTGTCCGGTTTTTGACTAAAGACGGTGGGAGCGGCGAGTCTCTCAATTTTAGTTCTTCCGGATACTGATATCGCTCCCCCGGCGCCAATGGGCGGCATCTAAAGGGCCAACCCGGCATTCTGCTATCCTGAAAATTCTGTAAATCGGGCGAAACAGGCGGTCTCGTGTGCGGAGGTTCGATCACGACCGCTATTCGAACAAAGCAGCGTGTGATCCGGCGCTTCAGGCGTTTCAATAGAGCTCCGAGTCCTCAGAACGAGGTTTGTTTGACAGTAGAACGACGGCTTCCCGACTGGTTCAAGGTCAGATTCCCTGGTGGCGAGAGCTATGCAAGGGTCAAGAACCAGATGCGGACGTACAAGATGAACACCGTCTGCGAAGAGGCGGCGTGCCCCAATATCGGTGAGTGTTGGGACAGGGGAACTGCGACGTTCATGATTCTTGGCGATGTGTGCACGCGCGCCTGTTCTTACTGCAATGTGAAGACCGGCAAGCCGCTCGGGCTCGACCTGGGAGAGCCGCACAGGGTGGCCCAGACCGTGGTGGAGATGGGCCTTAGCTATATTGTCGTCACCTCGGTAGACCGGGACGATCTTCCCGACGGCGGGTCCGGCGTTTTCGCGATGACCATCAAGCAACTCAAGGAGCGGGTGCCCGGCATCAGCGTGGAGGTGTTGATTCCGGACTTCAACGGAGACCGCGCGGCCCTCGAGACCGTAATGCGCCAGCAGCCCGACGTGTTGAACCACAATATTGAGTCAGTGCGCCGGATCTTCCGCAAGGTACGGCCCCGAGGCGACTACGACCTCTCTCTGGAGCTCCTGGCGAGGGCGAAGGAGATCGCGTCCGGCTCCACGACGAAGTCCGGCATTATGGTTGGCCTGGGGGAGACGAAAACTGAACTTTTCGAGACGATGCGGGACTTGCGCGATGTGGAATGCGATCTCCTGACCATCGGCCAGTATCTGCGGCCAACCAGGCGCCATCACCCTGTGATCAGGTTCTACCACCCGGATGAGTTCAGTGAATTTGAGGAAGAGGGTCTTTCGATGGGGTTCAAGCACGTTGCCGCCGGGCCGCTTGTCAGAAGCTCTTATCATGCGGAGGAGCAGCAACGCGCCGCGAGTAACCGTGCGCTCGCGATGGCAGAGGCTTAGATAGAATCCCGTATCTGAAGTAAGGGAGATGAGTGCCGATGGTGCAGATGACAGCAGACGATAAGGTCAACCTCGTCCTCACGAATATTGAGAAGATGGTGGCCTCTGAAGGCGGATGTTTGAACGATGTCAAACTCGTCCCGCCTTCACTCAGAGTCGCCTACACACCCGGCGTAAACGAGGAATGCCCGGAATGTGTCCCGACGCCTGAGGCTGTCCAGCGCTTTTTGTTGATGTCGCTGCGCATCCACGCTCCGGAGATCACGGAAGTGGAGGTCATCTGAGACCTCGTCGGGAGTGGATCCCCATCGGTGATAGTGGTTATGGGTCTGGCCGATGAACGCCGATCTGTATTTCAAGAAGAGCATCCCGTTCAGATATCGGGATGAATCACTCCAGTTCCGGGTGTCGCAGCAGCTATTCAGCAGCCATCGAATAGATCCCGGCACTCGATTCCTCCTCAGATCCCTGGAGCACCTTCCCGTCGGTTCCGTTCGCCGGCTGCTTGACGTTGGCTGCGGATACGGGGCTATCGGCCTGAGCCTGCTCAAGGCCGGCGTGGCGAACGAGGCTCATCTGGTGGACAGGGACGCGCTGGCGGTCGAATACACGCGGCAAAACGCCCTGCTTAACAAACTCGGTGGCGCCTGCGCCTACGGCAGCCTGGGGTATAGCGATGTGCCGGATCACGGGAGTGGCGAGTTCGATCTGATTACGGCGAACATTCCCGGAAAAGCCGGTGATCGGGTTATCGCTTCCATCCTGGCCGATGCGGCCGATCACCTCGCTCCGGAGGGGCTTGCGGCGGTGGTTATCGTGGATGCGCTCGGTGAATTTGCCGCGGATGTGCTCGGCATGCTGAGCGGCGTGGAGATCGTGCGTGACGGAGAACGATCTGGGCACCGCCTGTTCCACTACCGATTTTCGGGCGAGAGAAAGGGGCGGCCGGCTGACGCGGATGAGGCGTTGGAGAAGTATCTGCGGGATGAGATCGAGGTCGATCTGGGCGGCCATGGATACGGGGTTCAAGTAGCCCACGGGCTGCCCGATTTTGAAGGTCCCGGAATTGCCGCCGGCCTATTGATGGCGGCGTTGGGCCGGGCTGGCGAAACGGGGGAGGGCGGCGCGGTGGGGATATTCAATCCCGGCCAGGGTTATGTTCCTCTCCGGGTCTGGGAGCGTGTACGGCCTGGCCGTCTGTTCCTGATTGGAGCAGATCTGTTGGCGTTGCGGTATTCGCAGCGGAATCTCACTGCGTACGGCTGCCCGGAAGACCGGGTCAGCCTTCATCATCAGATCGGGCCGGAGCTCCGCGAGCAGAGTCCGGTTGCGCTGCTGGCGGCCCTGCTCCGCGGCAACGAGGACGCCAATGAGGCGGAGAGTCTGGCGGCCGCGTTCTCATCGACGCTGGAACCGGGTGGACAGGTGTTCGCCGCAGGAGGGTCCACGTCAGTGGCGCGCCTGGTTGCGGCGATCGAAAAGAAGGGGGAGTTCCGGGTGGTCGACCGAAAGAAGCGGCGCGGGTTCGGGCTGATGATCGCCCGCAAGCAGGCACGCCTGCACCCTTCAACGGGCTCAGGATAGCGCTCTCTCGGGATCGCGGCGCCGGGAGGCCTGATGCGGTGATGCGTCTCTCCGGAGGCTGGGGGCAACTCGCGGGAGAGCAGGTTTTAAACTTGCCCCCGCCGGGTTTTTGATGAGGTACAGACAATCGGTTAAACGAAAGGACCCGCGGTTGCGGGACCTGCCGTGCGAGCCACCGGCTCATATTCGGATCGCGGATCGATCTAGCGTTGGAACTCCTGGATCTCAAAGCACTCCAGGATGTCGTCGACTTCAAAGTCGTTGAAACCCTGTAGGGTCACGCCGCCTTCGAATCCGGTCTGGACATCCCGTACGTCTTCCTTGAAGCGTCTCAGCGAGGCGATCCGGCCGGAGTAGACCTCTTCGCTGTTGCGCAGCACTCGAATGCTCGCGCTGCGTGAGAAGAATCCATCGGTGACTCTGATTCCGCCTGCTTTGTCCCGGCGGCCGACCGCAAACACCTGCTGCACGATTGCGCGACCCAGGATCACTTCGCGTTCTTCGGGGGTTATGAGCCCCTTGACGGTGCCATCAACATCGTCGATCAGTTGGTAGATGATGTCGTAGGTGCGTATCTCGACGCCCTGTGCATCCGCCTGCCTGACTGCTCCTGGCTGAGCGAACGTCTCAAATCCGAAAACGATGGCGCCTGAAGCGGCGGCAAGCATCACGTCGGTTTCGTTGATCACGCCTGTGCCGATACTGACGATGCTGATCTGGACATCGTCATTTGATAGCGGCTCAAGGGCTCGCCGCACTGCATCGATAGCGCCCTGGCTCCCGGTCTTTATGACCAGGTTCAAGTCCTTGATTTCGCCGCCTGCACGGGCCCGCATGACTTCCGCCATGGTGCTTGGCCGGCGACTCTTATCCCTGCCTGAGCCGATCCTTTTGCGGGTCGTTACCAGTTGCCTGGCTGTTTTTTCGTTTTCGACGACATCGAAAGAATCGCCAGGTTCCGGCAGTTCGCTCAGTCCCATGATCTGTATGGGAGTGGACGGCCCCGCTTCTTTGACTTCTTCCCCGAACCCGTTGGTCATGTTTCGGATCCGGCCGCGGGTCGTCCCGACAACAACGTTGTCGCCAACCCGGACTGAGCCGGACCTGACGATGATAGTGGCCATGGGGCCGCGCTTCGGATCGATATGGGACTCGATCGTCACGCCGGCTGCGGGCTTGTCGGGGTTGGCGGAGAAGCCTTCCACTTCGCCGACGAGCAAGATGCTGTCGAGCAGGTCGTCTATGCCCAATTTTTGCAGGGCCGACACCTCAACGGAGACGACGTCACCGCCATAAGACTCGACGATGATGTCGTGCTCCGCCAGTTGCCCCTTTGTGCGCTCGATATCGGCGCCGGGCAGGTCGATCTTATTAAGGGCGACGATGATCGGGACGCCTGCCGCCTTTGCGTGGTCGATTGCTTCGATCGTCTGTGGTAGCACGCCGTCATTCACGGCGACTAGAAGAATGGCTATGTCAGTCGCCTGGGCGCCGCGGGCCCTCATGGCGGTGAACGCAGCATGGCCGGGGGTGTCGATGAACGTGATCAGTTGATCGTTATATGTCGCCTGGTAGGCGCCGATGCTCTGTGTGATGCCGCCAGCCTCGCCCTCGACGACCTTTGTGCCGCGGATGGCGTCCAGCAGGGTGGTTTTGCCGTGGTCGACATGGCCCAGAATCGTGACGATAGGCGGGCGAGCGACGGCGTTTTCATCCTGTTTTGCTTCCGCCTCGTCCTGTGCTGCGCGCCTGCTGGCTTCGCTTTCTTCCGTTTCGCGGGGACGGCGGACCTGTACGTCGAAGGCGTTTGCGACCTGCGCCGCTGTCTGAAAGTCGATCTCCTCGTTGACCGTGGCCATGATGCCGAGACGCAAAACTGCTTTGACCGCGTCAACGTGGGAGATCTTCAAGATATCGGAAAGATCTCCGACCGTGACGAGCGCTGGCAGCTCGATGGGCCCATCGGGCCGCTCCACGGTGGCTACCGCAGTTTGTTGCTGGCGGTCTCTTCGCCTGCGTGGGCCGCGCCGCTGCATATTGCGGCGTCTCGCTCCGGGCTGCCGTCGTCTCGGCATATGGGTTTCTGTTTCCTTTCTATTATTGGCCAGTTACAGGCCAGTTACGGGCCTGAGCCCTGATGAGCGCACAGCCTGGGAGGCAACCGCTCTCAGCTAATAATTTTACGCCCCGGGGGGCTGCTTCGCACTATTTTGCGGCATCATTCTTTGCGGTATCACTGAGGGAGTTCTTCGCCCACGCGATGATCGCGGCCGCGTCTGTGCTCGGCACCGAGCTGCGAATCGCACGCGCAATCCTACCCTTTTCTATTCCCTCAACCCAGCATTTCTGTTCTCGACAAAGGTATACGCCCCTGCCGGGCACATCGCGTGGAGGCGAGATAAGAATTCCACCTTCGGCGTCTTTAACCAGGCGTACAAGCTCGGACTGTGGCTTCCTGGTCTGGCAGGTCACGCATGTTCGCACCGGGATGTGCCTGGGCCGCATAGTGCGGGACCTCCGAACGCAATGATCTTCGCGCGTGTCCTGAGTGATCTGGGTGTTCCGGAGCTGAACGACTGGCTCGCCTGGACCTACTGGGAGCTGCTTGCCGGGGAGTCATTTGTGGAGGCGGATTTCTTGCGGGCGGCTGCGCGCCTGGCCTTGGGGCTCAGGTTGTTACCGCCGCGTCCGCGCCGGCTGCGCCTGCCGGAAGACATGTCCCGGTATTCCAGGATGTCCTCGGCAAATCGCAGCCCGCCACCTGAGTCACTCGATCCGCCGCCGCCGCCGACCTGCCAGATCTCTTCTGAGTCTACCGATGCGGCTGAAGCTGCAAGTTCTGCTTCGCGCCGTTCCTGTTCGGCCTTTTCCTGCGCTTCAAGCGCCCGAAGTTCTTCTTCCAGGGCCGCCAGTGCGAGTTCCTCTTCTGCAGAAACCGCGTCGGCAGACTTTTCTGCCGCAGCTTCAACGATCTCTTCGGCTCTGGCGACAGCTTCTGAAGCGGCATCATCTTCCGCGACTTCAGATTCATCAGCGGTTTTGGATTCAGGGGTTTCAGGGGCGTCAGCAATTTCGGCTTCCGCCGCGATATCCGCCCTGGCCTCTTCTTTGGTCTCTGCTGGGACGGCTGGTTCGGCTTCGGCCGCTATAGCCGCTTCTTCAGCGTCTGCCGCCTCCGCGACGGCTTCTCCGCCCGGCTTGTCCACTGTAGCGGCAGTGGGCGCGCCATCCAGGGTGCTCTTGATATCTATTGACCAGCCGGTCAGCTTGGCCGCAAGGCGGGCGTTCTGGCCTTCTCTGCCAATCGCGAGTGAAAGCTGCCGGTCGGGAACAATGACCGTCGCGTTCTGCTCGTCAGCGTTCAGTATGACTTTATCGACCTGGGCGGGACTCAGGGAGCTGGAGATCAGAACGGCCGGATTATCGCTCCACTCGACAACGTCGATTTTTTCGCCCATCAACTCGTTGACGACGTTCTGGATGCGAATGCCGCGCAGGCCGACACATGCGCCAACCGGGTCTACGCCTTCCTGGTTTGACGAGACGGCGACTTTGCTGCGTGCGCCGGGCTCCCGGGCGATGGCCTTGATCTCGACCACGCCGTTGAATATCTCGGGCACTTCGGTCTCGAAGAGGCGCCGCAGTAGCTCGATATGCGTGCGCGATGCGACGATCTCAGGACCGCGGACGGTGCGCCGGACCTCTGATATGTAGATCTTCAGGCGCATTCCAGGGCGGTAGCGTTCGCGCTGAACCTGCTCGGTGGGGGGCATCACTGCTTCGGCTCTGCCAAGGTCCAGCGTGATGAAGCGCGGATCCATGCGCTGCACTGTGGCGGTAACGACTTCGCCTTCTTTTCCTACGTACTCATCGTAGACGAGTTCTCGTTCGGCGTCGCGCAGTCTTTGCATGACTAGCTGCTTGGCTGTTTGCGCGGCTATGCGGCCGGGGTTCTCTTCGATGAGCCCGGTTTTGATCTGATCGCCGATCTGGGCGTTGGCGTCTACCTTCTGCGCCTCTTCCAGCGTCCATTCCGCTTCGGGGTCTTCGACTTCTTCGACGACGTTGCGAACGGTGTGTATGGTTACATCGCCGGTCTCGGCGTCCAGAGAAACCAGTACGTCCTCGCCGCCGGAAATCGGGTCGCGCTTGTACGCCATCGTGAGGGCATCTTGAACTGCAGACACAACTACGCTCGCGGGAAGGTTCCTTTCCGCGGCCAGTTGAGTTACTGCGAGCAGCAGGTCACTTTTCATTGCCGATTACCCACTTGGCGAATTCGACTGGAGAATCGAAAATACGCCGACAAACAAAAAAGTGGGCTGCACCCACTTCTTCGGCATTACCTCCAGATTGCTATGAATTATAACAATTTCATCGTCTCCCGGCAAACTCGAAGGCCATCGTAATTAGTCGATTTCGGAAGATAAGCCAGGAATAGGGCAATAGTGGGTCCTGCAACCCGGAGATGAACTTGCACAAATACGCGGTCGTGATCGATTTTGATGGCACGATCACTTGCAACGATATGGGGCTCGCGGTGATAACCGAGTTCGGCGCGCCCGGTTGGGAAGAGGGCATCCAGAAGTACCGTTCAGGCGAGTTCAACTCAATGGAGCTTCACCGGTGGGAAGCAAGCTTCTTGCCATCAACCAGAGTGAAGGAGATGACAGAACTCGCGGTCGGCGGGGCTGAGATCAGGCCGGGACTCAGAGAGCTTGTCGAATACGCTGCCGCGCGCAAGATCCCGGTCGAGATCACTTCGAGTGGCTGGTCGTTCTATATCAAGGCGATCTTGCAGCGGCACGGCCTCGGAGAAATCCCGTTTACCTCGGCCAGTGCCGATTTTGATGGTGGGGAATTCGCCACTCATGGTCTCTCACCAGGCGCGACGCACTGCGAGATCAATGGCGTTTGCAAGTGCGACAGAGTCAGGCCGCATCAGGAGGCGGGCATGACGGTGATCTACGTTGGTGACGGGCTTTCCGACTTCTGTGTCGCCGCGCAAGCGGACATGGTATTCGCCCGCCGTACTCTGGCGGAGCATTGCGAGCTGGAAGGGATAGCGTTCACCCCGTTCGATGACTTCTTCGAGGTTCTCGACGGAATCAGGCGACTGATCGAATCCGAGGCGTAGATTCGTCTACTTGAGCCGGGCCTGAATCTCGCCGAGGGCGTCGCTGATGGGCACGTAGGTTGCCTTTTCTTCTGTGCGGCCCTTCAGCTCGATCTCGCCGTTGCCCAGACCGCGCCTGCTCACCACGACGCGAAGGGGCAGCCCGATCAGGTCGGCGTCGTTGAATTTCACGCCCGGCTTCTCGTCGCGATCGTCGTACAGGACCTCGACCCCCGCCGCCGTGAGGTCTTCGTAGAGTTGGTCGGCTTTGGACACGACCTCGTCATCGTCGACGTTCAGGCTGGCCAGGTAGACGGCGTATGGCGCGATTGCCAATGGGAGGATCATGCCTCGATCGTCGTGATAGGCCTCGACTATGGCGCCGAGCAGCCTGCTGACGCCGATTCCGTAGCAGCCCATGATGATGGGATGTGATTCTCCCTGGTCGTCCAGGAAATTAGCGCCCAGGGACTCGCTGTACCCGGTGCCCAGCTTGAAGACGTGGCCCACTTCGATGCCGCGCCGGGCCTCCAGCCGTCCTCCGTCGCGCGGGCAGGTGTCTCCGGGTCTGGCGGTTGCGATATCGGCGATGGTGTCCGCTTTAAAGTCGCGCGGGAAGTTGACGTTCTTGAGGTGGTACCCCTCTTTGTTGGCTCCTGCAACCAGGTTGGCGCCGAGGGTGATCGAGTCGTCAACTATCGATCTGATGTGATCCAGGCCGACGGCGGATGCGGAGCCGGCAACCAGCCCGGAGTTGGCGACCTCCCTGGCAGATGAAAATCGTGGCTCTATCCCGCCCAGGACGTTGCGCAGTTTGACCTCGTTGACTTCAAGATCGCCCCTTATCGTCACGATAATGACCTCGCCGTCCACGGTGTAGAACACGGCTTTCGCGGTCTTGCTCGTGGGAATCCCCAGAGAATCGGCAAGCTCTTCGATGGTCGTGACGCCGGGGGTGGCAATCTCCTCCATCTCGAGCGCCTCTTCGGGCGGATTGTGCTTCTTGACGAATTCCGCCTTCTCGACGTTGGCGCCGTAATCGCCGTTGTCGCAGAGCAGCACTACGTCTTCGCCGTTCTCTGCGAGCAGGATGAACTCTTGCGAGTCCTTTCCTCCTATGCCGCCGGAGTCGGCTTCCACCATCGCGACGTCGAGCCCGCATCGTGCGAAGCTCTTTTTATAGGCCTCCACCATGGCCTCGTAGCTCCGGTCAAGAGACTCTTCGTCAGCATCGAAGCTGTAAGCGTCCTTCATCATGAACTCGCGCGTTCGGAGCAGTCCTGCCCTGGGGCGGGTCTCGTCCCTGAACTTGGTCTGGATCTGATACAGGTTTACTGGAAGGTCGCGGTAGCTGCTGATGTTTGCTTTGACCATCGTGGTGACGGCCTCTTCGTGTGTCGGCGCGAGCACCAACTTCCGATTGCGGCGATCTTCGAATGTGGCAAGAGGCGGGAAAAACGTATCGGCGCGGCCGGACTGCTCCCAGATCTCTCTTGGCTGGACCACAGGCATGTTTACTTCAAGCGCTCCGGCGGCATCCATCTCCTGCCGGATGATCTCCGCGATCTTCCTCTGGCTGCGCCAGCCGAGTGGCAGGAACTGATAAAGGCCCGCCGCGAGTTGCTGGATGAATCCAGCCCGGACCAGCAACTGGTGGCTGATGGTCTCGGCCTCTGCTGGAGCTTCTCTGAGCGTCTTTCCGAAGGAGCGGGAGATGCGCATTCAGGTGGTTCAGTCCTTTTCGAGATGATCGCGGTTTGATTGATGTGGTGTGACGAATGACGGCAGTGGAGAGTGTGCCACCGTGCGGTGCAGAACGTTCTGTGTGCAGGGGTTGGGCCGATTCTGGCAGCTACGATTTGGCCATTTCGGCTTCCGTTTTCCGGACCTCTTCCATCAGCGCTTCCAACATTTCCGATTCCGGGACAATTCTCGCCTTGACGCCTTTGCGGAATATGATGGCGCGGCCGTTGCCGCCGGCGATGCCGATATCGGCGTCCTTGGCTTCGCCCGGTCCGTTGACCTCGCATCCCATCACCGCGATTTTCAGGGGTGTTTCTATATCTTTCACAAACTGTTCGACTGATGCGGCTAGCTTGAGCACGTCTACATCGGCGCGTCCACAACTCGGGCAGGCAACGAGGATGGGCCCCTTTTCACGCAGGTTCAGGGATTTGAGGATCTCGAATCCGGCTTTCACCTCTTCCGCGGAGGGGCCGGCCAGGGAAACGCGAATCGTATCGCCGATTCCATCGTAGAGGAGAACGCCGAGACCCACGGCGCTACGGATGCTGCCCGTTTTCACGGTGCCGGACTCTGTGATGCCGAGGTGGAGCGGGTAGGGGACCAGCCGCGCGAGCCGCCGATACGCCTCCACCGTGGTTTCGACGTCGAACGCCTTCATTGAGATTTTGATCTCGTCGAAGTCCAGGTCCTCCAGGATGCTGATCTCCCAGAGTGCCGTTGCGACCATGTGATCTACGACGGTGTAGACGTCGGCATCGCCGCGTGCCCGAGCTTCGGCGAGCGTGGGCAGTTCGTTCACCCCGTCGACTACCCGTCTAACGCCCCTGGTTACGCCGATCTTGCCCACCGGGGGGAGGCTGCCGAAGTTGACGCCTATGCGAATCGGGATGTGCGCCTTCCTGGCGCTCTCCACGACCTCACGGACCTTGGATTCATCCCTGATATTGCCGGGATTCAGCCGCAGGGCGTCCACTCCGTTGCGGATGGAAGCGAGCGCAAGCTCGTGATGGAAATGTATATCTGCGATCAGCGGGATGTTTATCTGCCGCTTTATGCCCGGCAGGGCTTCGGCAGCCTCCATGTCCGGCACGGCGACGCGAACTATCTCGCAGCCCTCATCTTCCAGGCCCTTGATCTCCGCTACGGTGGCCTTAACATCGCGCGTGTCGCCGATGGTCATCGACTGAACAATTATCGGATTGTCGCGGCCGCCGATCTTGACGCCGCCTACGGTGATCTGCTTTGTGATCCGCCTCTTGGCCATATAAGTTCGCCGCCGCCTTGTTTTAGAGCAGTGGAATATGCATCCCAATAAGGGGATGAGTCCGGGACGCTGAAAAGTTTACCGGAACAGACCCTTTGGCTGTAAGTTGTGGCCGGGGCCGGTATGTGTGGCGCCCATGGATGTGTTTATCCGCCTGAGGCGGACGGCCTTCGTTGGAATGACGATAGTGAGAGGTTGGGATGGTCTGGGACGATGGCCAGGACGCGACTAGAAGAAAGTCTCGCCGCGGAATATCCGCAGAACGTCCTGAACGCTTATGAGAGCTATGAAGCCAAGCAGCACGGCCATGCCCGCCAGGTGGACCAGTCCTTCGCGCTCAGGCGAGATCCGCCTGCCGCCTCGGACGATCTCGATGAGTACGAAGAAGATGCGGCCGCCGTCCAGCGCGGGAATTGGCAGAATGTTGATGACCGCCAGGCTGAGGCTGAGGGCGGCTGCCAGGTTCGCAAGGGTCGTGATCTTCGCGACGATGTCCGCATCCGAGGTCGAGATCTCTCCCGTGAGCTGCCCGATACCGATTGGTCCGACCGTGGCCGGGCCGCTCAACTGCGGGTTGCCACTGTCTATCACGATGCCTGTGATGCCGTTTTTCGTGAGGATCACCAGATCCCGGACCTCACTCACGCCTCGTCCGACGGCCGTCCATGGCCAGAACCATCTTTTCTCAATCCCTTCATTCTGGCTCCGTATCGTGATGCCGACCGGTCCTTCTTGAATGTGGGCCGAGAGCCCAAGCGCCGAGTCGTGGCGCCTGGCGTTTTCAAATGAGATTTCAAGTCTCGGGTCGGCGACAACGCCGACTACGCGTAACTGATCGCCGATGCTGTGCGCGGCGCCAGGATTCAGACGCTGCAGATCGGACAGCGATATCTCCCTAAGAGTGTCGACCGCCTCCGCGACAACCGTGAGACGGCTGCTGATGCCGATGGTCGGGTCGGCTTTTCGCGCGTCCACAAGCGAGATCTCTGTTGACGGGTCGGTAACCTCTCCCACAACCAATCGGGAAGGTGGCCGCCAGCGTGGTTCGAGGCGATACTGCTCGGTTTCAGCCCGGTACTGGAATGCCGGCTGCGGAGTACCGGGTTGCGGGAAGGGGTCCGGTATGCCGCGTCTCACTTCCCAGGTGCTCCCGGCGCCCAGTTTGAGGGTGACGGCCTCCTGGAGGTTGGCGATATTCTCGATGGCTCGGCCATCGACTTTGACGATAATATCGCCTTCCCGCGCTCCGGCCTCCTCGGCCGGTGAGCCAGGCATGATCGCGGTTATGACTACCTCGCCCACCCGCGTGTTCTGCGGGATCATTGCGACGATGGTGAAGATCACGAACGGGAGGATGAAGTTCACCCCGGAGCCGGCGGAAAGCACGAGCAGCCGCTGCCAGCGAGGCTTGCTGGCCAGTGAGTTCTCCGATGTGGGGTCCTCTTCGCCCACCATCCTTACAAAGCCGCCTAGAGGAAGCCAGTTGAACGACCAGAGCATCTCCGAGACATATATGGTTCCGTCTTTGATCTCACTGATTTTGCCGGCGATGAGATTGCCGTCCTCGACGACGTCCATCCGGTCGTCATAGGTGGCGGCCCGGCTGGCGACCACACCGCCGTCTTGATCGCGGGTAGTGGCAAAGGCCACCATGTCGCCCGGCTTCGCGACGGAGGCCAGGTACGCTTTGCTGGAGGTATCAGCCCCGGAGGGATACTCATCGCCGAATACCTCTCCGTCGATTCTTGTCTCGCGGGTGATGCGAACGGGCGTGGAGCCGGTCCACTTGCCACCGGCGCGCGGCGGGAATCCGAATCCGAATTCAACCACCTTGGTGCCGGTGGCCTTCGCCATCAGGAAGTGGCCGAACTCGTGCAGTATCACCAGTGGCCCGAGGACCAACAGGAAGGTGATTATTCCGAGAATCAAGGTAGCCATGAGATTTTTAGAGCGGGGAGCGTTTGCCTATCGGGGGGCGCCAACGTTTGCGCGGGCTCTCTCGGCCGCCCATTCGGCTGCCAAGATCACTTCGTCCAGGTTCGGATTGTCGATAGCTTGATGATCGTCGATTACGGACTGGATGACATGGGGGATTTCTGTAAATTTGATGCGCCTGGCGAGGAAAAGTTCAACGGCGGCTTCATCCGCGCCCATGAGGGCAGACGGCCAGGTGCCTTTTCTGCTCCCGATATCGATTGCCAACTCGAAGCACGGGTAGAGCTTCGGGTCCATGGCCTCGAAGGTAAGCTGGCCGATCTCTACCGGGTCAAAGGGCTTTAGTCCCGGGTTGAACACCCTCTCCGGATAGAACAGGGCGTACTGGATTGGATAGCGCATGTCGGGCGATCCCAGATGCGCTTTTATCACTCCGTCTGCCGTTTCGATCATGGAGTGGATGATGGACTGGCGGTGGATAACCACGTCAATCTGGTCGTATGGCATATCGAACAGCCAGTGCGCCTCGATCACTTCAAACGCCTTGTTAACCAGGGTGGCGGAATCTATGGTGATCTTGCGGCCCATTTTCCAGGTTGGGTGTTGCAGTGCCTGCTCAGGCGTCACCGCGGCCAGTTCATCCGGTGATTTGTCTCTGAACGCTCCGCCTGAGGCCGTGATGATGAGTTTCCGAATGTCGTCTTCCTCGCCGAGCATGCATTGCAGGATGGCGGATGGCTCGCTGTCAACCGGGAAGATGGGATTGTCGAACCGGCGGCTTGCCGCCATGACCTGATCGCCGGCCATGATGAGGACTTCTTTGTTGGCCAGCGCGACGGTTTTTCCTGCCTCCAGGGCTCTCAGGGTGGGTCTCAGGCCGGCTGCGCCGACGGTGGCGACCATCACGATATCCACCTGCGGCAGGCTAGCCATGTCCTCGAGCGATGCACATGGCTTGGCGCCCAGCGAGGGAAGCGCTGATGTGTCCTCGCAAAGCACGTATTCCGGATCGAACTCGGCGATCTGCTCCTGGAGTAGTTCCAGGTTTCGTCCTGCCGCCAGCGCGACGATATCGAACCGATCGGGGAACGCGCGCACGACATCGAGAGTCTGGGTTCCAACGGAACCGGTGGACCCCAGCACTGCGAGGCGTCTTACGGGGTGAACCATATTGCCATCCAGTATACGACCGCCAGGTTCGGCGCAAGGCTATCGATTCTATCCAGAACGCCACCGTGTCCGGGAATGATCGAGCCCGAGTCTTTAACCCTGCACAGACGCTTGAATCCCGATTCTACGAGATCGCCTCCCACCGCTGCTGCGGATGCCGCCACGCCGATGATGGCGCCCTCTCGCGTGTCGATAGGCAGGTCGAGTAGCACGGTAAGGCCGACAGCGGCCGCAGTGCCGACGGCTACTCCTCCCAACGCTCCTTCCCAGGTCTTGGAGGGGCTGATGATGGGGGCGAGCCTTCTCTTGCCGAAGGCCGTCCCTACGAAATAGGCCGCGGTGTCCGTGGCAAAGGTGATGAGAATGGCCGTCAGCACCCAGTCGACTGAGTCGTCCAGGGCTCTCAGGGGGGCTCCGTGTGCGAGCAGCGCGCCGAGATAGCCGGCGCCAAGAATGGCAGGATAGGATGCCCTTCCGCGAACTATTCTCATCAGTTCGAATGTGAGGGCTGTTATGCCGCCTGCGATGAAGACGACGGCAAGGAGCCACCACTCGCCCTGCTCCAGGCCGACGAGCAGGCCGACTACCGCCATGCCGAGCGGGACAGTCATCACGAAGATGTTCAGGTTGCCGATTCGGGGCGCAGACATCCTGCTGATCTCATAGCCCGCTATTCCTGCAGCCACGATCACCAGCGCGCCGACTGCAGAGGTGCCCACCCATATAGCGCCGATCACGATGGGGATTCCCACGGCGGAGCTCAGGACCCTGGTTCTCAGCACTCAGTCACCCTCGTGTTTGGCGGAGTGATTACTGGCGCGGCCGGCCAGGGGTAGGGCGAGTGGTTACGGTTCCGGGCGGACATTCACGTTGCCGGCAACGCCTATGACGCGGTCTGGATCTTCCCGAAACGCCTTTGCCGGCCAGCGTAGGCCTTCAGCGCCCGGTCGATCTCTTCCGCATCGAAGTCTGGCCAGGGCGCAGGAGTTGAGTAGAACTCACTGTATGCGGACTGCCAGAGCAGGAAGTTGCTGATTCTGAACTCGCCGCCGGTTCTGATCACCAGGTCCGGGTCCGGTACGCCGGGACAGCCGAGATATCCTGACAGCATCTCCTCATCGAGATCTTGTGCAGACATGCCGTCGGATAGCAGGCGGCGTACTGCGTCAACGATTTCAGCGCGCCCACCGTAGTTGAAGGCCACGACAAATGTCAGGCCAGTATTTCGCGCCGTCAGATCGATTGCCGCTGCGATCTCTTCCCGGAAGCCGGGCGGCAGGCCGTCCAACCTGCCCATGTGGAGTATCCGGACATTGCTTCGGTGGAGATCTTCGACTTCTTTCTTGAGCGCCTCTCTCAGAAGATTGAGGAGGAAAGAGACTTCGTCTGGCGGCCGCCCCCAGTTTTCGGTTGAGAAAGCGAACACCGTCGCGAACTCAACGCCGCGGATCTCAAGGTGCTTCAGCACCAGGCGGATGTTGTCCACGCCGGCGCTGTGGCCTTCGGCGCGTGTCTGCTGCCTGGCCTCTGCCCATCTGCCATTTCCGTCCATGATGATTGCAACGTGGCGCGGAATTATTTCCGACGGCGTGTCGGATGCGGTGTTGTTGTAGTTCGTGGGGTCGGCAACTGTCAACGGGGTACGTTCCTTACGGACATGGGCGGGTGGCAAGCGATCTTGAGCCGGAGGCCAAGAGCCCAGACCGAGGCCTGGACCCGGCGTGCTTAGACAGAAAGAACCTCTTCCTCTTTCCGCTTGCTCACTTCGTCAATTTCAGACACGGCGTTGTCGGTTGTTTTTTGCAGGTCATCCTGCGCGCGTCGGGCGTCATCCTCGGAGATATCGCTATCGCGCTGTAGTTTGCGGATACGATCCTGGACGTCTCTTCGGACGTTCCGTACCGCCACTTTTCCGTCCTCGACGCGTTTGCGAACCGACCTGACCAGCTCGTTGCGCCGCTCCTCAGTGAGAGGAGGTATGGGCAGTCTGATCATCTTCCCATCGTTGCCCGGCATGATGCCGAGATCTGAAGTCTGGATTGATTTCTCGATATCGCCAATCGAACCGGGATCCCACGGTTGTATCGTCAGCAGCCTGGCGTCGGCCACTGCTATTTGCGCCAGTTGATTCAGGGGATAGGTGGCTCCGCCGTACTCCACCATGATGTTCTCAACGAGCGCCGGGTTGGCCCTGCCGGTGCGGATGCCGCTCAGATCGCGTTGCAGTGCTCTGACTGCTCCTTGCATGCGGGAACTTGCGTCCGCGAGAGCTTCGGTCGTCATGTCAGGCTCCGAGTTTTTCCACTTGACCCCGGCTCCGCTATCCGCAGTCCGGGATTCCCGTCTCTAATTGTGCGTCTTGCCGGCCCCGGCCATAGATGCTGGAGCAGTGTCGGATATTAGCGTGCCTATTGGGTCGCCGGACATCGCTTTCTGGAGATTTCCCTGCTGCAGCATGTCGAAGACGACGATAGGGAGGCCATTGTCCATGCAGAGTGACAGGGCGGTGCTATCGAGCGCTCCGGTGCGGCGCCGCAGAGCTTCGATGTGCGTCATGTGGACGATCTTCGTGGCGTCCGCGTCCAGTTTCGGATCGGCCGTATAGATCCCGTCCACGCCGTTCTTGGCCATGATCAGTGCGTCCGCGTTGATTTCGAGAGCGCGGAGGCCTGCCGCAGTGTCGGTTGACATGTAAGGATCGCCGGTTCCACCGGCGAATATGACCACACGCCCCTTCTCCAGATGTCTGATCGCCCGTCGCCGAATATATGGTTCGGCAACGCTCGGCATAGTGATAGAGGTCTGAGTTCGGACTTCCAGTCCCGCTTTTTCAAGAGAATCCTGGAGTGCAAGCGCGTTGATGACCGTGGCGAGCATGCCGGCGCTATCGGCAGCGGGGCGGTCCATGCCCATAGCCTCGTGATCAGCTCCCCGCCAGATGTTTCCACCGCCCACGACCATGGCAATCTGTGCGCCTCTCTCCGTTGCCGCTTTGATTTCCGACGCGATGTAGCGGACCACTTCCTGGTCAATGACCTCCGCGCTGGTCCCCTTGAAGGACTCACCGCTCAACTTCAGGACGACCCGATTGTAAACGCCGTCGGACACTGCCACCCTCTTATCTATTCTCCAAGTGCGAAGCGTGAGAAGCGCTTCACCTTGATGTTCTCTCCGGTTTTTGCGTTGGTCTGGTTTATGAGTTCCCGAACGGTCATTCCCGGATCCCGGATGAACACCTGGTCAAGCAGCAACTGATCGTCGCCAACGTCGCCGGCATCGTCCGGCACAGAGTCACGATCCACATAGAGGGGTGACATCGCGGCAATCTGCATTGCCAGGTTGTTCGCCAGTTCTCCAAACTCCGGGGTCATTGCAACGAAGTCGGTCTCGCAATTGACTTCCACCATGGCGCCTATTCGGTTCCCACGGTGGATGTATGACTCGATCAATCCTTCGGATGTCTTACGGCCGGCGCGTTTCGCGGCGTCCGCGAGTCCTTTTTCTTTGAGAATCTCCGAGGCCTTTTCCTGGTTTCCGTCAGCCTCCTCCAGAGCGCGCTTGGCGTCCATAACGCCGGCGCCGGTCTTGTCCCGGAGTTCTTTGACCATTGATGCGGTAACGCTCAATTCCGTTCCCTATCTCCCCTTGTAGCCTGTGCGGGACCACGCTTTCGCGAGGCGGGCCGGCGACGGCTAAGAGTTGTCTTTCTCATCGTCTAACGAAGAGTCGCTAGAACTCTCATCAGATTTGCCTTCCGTCTTTGCGTTAGCGTCGGCCTCGGGCTCCGGGGCGGTCTCGGCTTCCGGTTTGGCCTTCGGTCTGGCCGCACTCTTGGCTTCTGCTTCCGCCGCCGCGGCTGCTGCGGCTTCTGCGTGGCGTGCGGCGGCGGCCGTTTGCGCCGCCTCGCGTGCCTTCGCCTCCAGCTCTTCGATCTCAGTTTCGGCGGCCAGCCGTTCTTCTTCTGCGATGCGATGCCGCTCGCGGCCTTCCAGTACCGCGTCCGAAATACGCCGGGTAATGATGCTGATCGCGCGGCTCGCGTCATCGTTGCTGGGGATCAGGTAATCGATTCCCGTCGGATCGCAATTAGTATCGACCATTGCCACGATCTTTATGCCAAGGCGTTGGGCTTCGGCGATGGCGATCGATTCTTTGATGATGTCCACGACGTAGATGACGTCTGGGAGCTTCGTCATCGTCTTGATGCCGCCAAGGTAGTTATTGAGCCGCCGAACCTCTGTCGCGACACGCTGGGCTTCGCGTTTCGTCGTGGTGTGCAATTCACCCTTCGCAAGGGCCTCTTCCAACCTCACCAGATAATCGATTCGCGTCTGGATTGTCTGGAAGTTTGTCATGAGGCCGCCCAGCCAGCGGCGGTTCACATACATGGAGCCGCAGCGGGACGCTTCCTCTGCGATGACTATTTCCGCCTGCTTCTTGGTGCCGACGAACAATAAGCTGCCGCCGCCGGCGGCCAGCTCCGTTACGAACTCTGCGGCAACTTCAATGTGTTTCAGGGTTATCTGCGGGTTAAGAATGTGGATCTTTTGCCGCTTCTGATATATGTAGGGCTGCATCTTCGGATGCCAGCGCTTGGTGGGGTGGCCGATGTGGACACCGGCTTCCAGGAGTGATCTCACTGTTAGCCGCTGCTCAGCCGCCTGTTCTGGCGCCTGTTCTGGCGCCGGGGTGGCTTCTACCGCTTGCGTCATTAATGTCGCTTTCTGGTTCTATGCCGTTGACTCAGTGCTTTGACCGGACGCTCCGCCCGGATGATTGACAGTTGCCCGCTGTGGACGCGCAAAAAACCCCCGGCCGGCGACCGGTCGAGAGTACCGGGAAGTATAGCATAGCGAGTGTCCTGAATGGTCGTCGGGACGGGGGCGGAATCCGCCTTGATCTCATCCACAGCGCCCTGTGTCAGCCGTCGAGCCACCCGTTGCGCATCGCCATAGCAGCGGCCTGGCCGCGCGTGCGTGCGCCGACTTTTCGAAGAAGCGCGGTCATGTAGTTCCTGACTGTCTGGTCTGTGAGGCCAAGTTTTTCCGCTATTTCGCGGCTACTTGCACCATCGCTGACAGCGGTGAGGATATCTTTCTGGCGTTCTGTGAGAAGGCTTGGCGGGCGGTTTGGGGGTGAGGGGCCGCTCCCGCCCTCGGCCAGCAGTGCCAGCGTGGCGTTGGCGGCGCCAGTCCGCCGCGAAATTTCCGCCAGCAGCGGGCATTCGCCGGCGTGCACGCGTCGCACCGTCACAGTAAGTTCCTGCGGTGGAGAGTCCAGAGAGCAGTACGCCCACGCGCCGTTCCTGGCCGCGTCCACCAGTCTTTCGTCGTCGGCGCGCGGGCCCACAACTATCAGGCGTGCAGCGCGGTAGGGCATGTCCTCGGGCAGACGGTTATCGTCCCGGCCGGGGACCATCGCAGAAATGACCACGTCCACATCCGCGTCCCGCCTGGCCTTCGCATTGCTGATCAGGTCAATGTCGCGCGACATAATTATCCAGGAGGCGATTATGGCTTCATCGATGCCGTCCGGAAGAAATACCGCAACGCGGGTGCGGGTGCTCTGGGCCTCCGCCGGAGGGACCAGGTATGGCTGAATCGCCGCTGATCGAACGCTGTTTGGTGTCAATGCTGCCGGTCCCGGGGTCTTGACGTTCCAGGGGTGTTCCAGACGGTTTCCAGGCGTTGGCCTGGATTGGGACCGCGCTTCAACGGCTACGCGACGGGCGCGCACGCGTCGGTTCCAAAAAGGTTCCTGACCCTGTGGGTCAAAGCCAAATGCCGTCCATGATCGTAATGACGTGGGGAGCCCGGTAGCAAAGCCAGAGTGGGCCGGCCTGGCCAGGTGTAGAACGGCGATGAGTCACTTTCACGTTCGGATTTCGCGGTCTTGCCTGATCGCCGACATTCAAATGCGATCTCAAATGCGATCAAGGCCAGGCCTTGTTTCCCGGTGCTTCCCAAATACGCCATGGCCGGCCCAAACGCGCCGTGGCCGGCGACGATAATAGATACTGTCCATAATGAATAGGCAGGGCGAGGCTTCTGGAGTTCGCTCGATACGCCTGTTACGGAGAGGGGTCTGTTGGCAGTCACAGCCAGTCTGGAATCATCAGGGCAGCTTCAGCGGCTGCGGGCCAACAATATCCTGCCCTACATGTTGGCCGTCATCGTGCTTGTTGGCGCGGTGGTGGCGGGGTTCATCGTCGGCAGCGGAGGGAACTCGGCCGTCGGGAGCATACTGAGCGCCTCCTCCAGTTCATCTAACTTCCTTGGCAACTTCGGCGACGCTCTGCCGTTCGGCTTCGCCTTTGCGGCAGGGATGGTTTCCACTGTGAATCCATGTGGATTCATGATGCTTCCGGCCTATCTGGGCCTATACGTGGGCACGCAGGATGTTGAGGAGCAGCGCCCCAATCTCACGAGTCGTCTCTTCAAGGCAAGCACGGTCAGTTTCGCGGTTGGAATGGGCTTTGTAGTCCTGTTTGGCACGGCGGGCATCATTATTTCGGCAGGCGCCCAGTCCATCGTCGACTGGTTCCCCTGGATAGGACTCGGCGTCGGCGCAGTACTGACGATTGCCGGCGGCTACATCATGTCCGGCGGCAAGCTCTACACCTCGTTTGCCACCCAGACGGCGAGCAAGATCGGTGATCCGAGAGACGCCTCCATGAAAGGCTACTTTCTCTTCGGCCTCAGCTACGCCACTGCGTCTTTGAGTTGCACATTGCCGATTTTCATCGCGTTGATAAGCGCGTCACTCGCCACCGGGACGTTCATAAACGCCGCGGGCCAGTTCTTTGTATACGCACTGGGCATGGCCTTCGTCATAACTGCGCTCACGCTGAGCCTCGCGCTGGCGCAAAACCAGGTGTCGACGGGTCTGAAAAAGGTTCTCCCGCATACCAGCATGATCTCGTCCGTGTTGCTGCTGCTAGCGGGCGGCTACATAGTCTTCTACTGGCTCACCGAAGGCGAGTTGGCGGACAAGATTATCTAGACTGTCTGGATATTTTGGGGCGCTGAGTGGGCGCCGGGTTCAGCCGCTCTGCAGCGCCCATCCGACGCGAAGGGCTACCTCATCAGGTTCGTACGGCTTGCTGATGAAGTCTCTGGCGCCCATGCTCATCGCCCGTGCCCTATCGTGGGTCGTCCCGAAGGCTGTGATCATGATCACTGGAATCGACTCGGTGGCTTCATCGGCTTTGAGCATGTCAAACGTCTGATAGCCGTCCATCGTGGGCATCGCAATATCGAGCGTTATCAGATCGGGCCGGTGCTGCAGGGACATGGCGATCGCATCCGCGCCATCGGCAGCTGAAATCGTCTCGTACCCTGCTTCTTCCAGCAGAGTACAGAGAAGCAGCCTCAGGTCCACTTCGTCATCGACCACAAGAATCAGAGACATGTCCGTGCCTCCTGAGCTTTGAGGAAATGATATTTGCCTGGCTGATCGCTTGCCCAAATGTTTATCAATCGATTTACGCCAATGCGCCTGGCCGGCGAGTATGTGTCCCGCGTCTCCGGCGCAGTACTCCGTGGTCGAGCGGCCGGGCTGGAGTTGCCGGTTTACTGAGTCCGGCCGCCTAAATCTCGACAGGCATCGGGTGGTCGATCGGTTTGCGCGGAGCCGACGCTACCGCGGCAAGCTTTCCGATAACCGGCTCCAGCGCGAAGCCGCCGTGTCGCGGTCCAGACCCCCATGCAACTTTATGTGTGGCCTGTATGTGTTCGACTTTCGGCCGGCTCCCGTCCATGCTCCAGTCTCGGTTCTCCTCGGGGAGGACCTGCGTCTGCTCATCGTCCACGACGCAGCCCGGTATGGTGACCGTCATGCGGGTACCGACGCCGAGTTCGCTCCAGAGTGAGATCGTGCCGCCATGAGCTTCCACGATCTCTTTCGTGATCGCGAGTCCGAGACCGGTCCCACCGACTCTTCTGGTCGCTTCGTTATCAACACGGAAGAACTTCGTGAACAGCCGTCGTTGGTCCTCATCGGATATACCGATGCCGTGGTCTTCGACGATCAATTGCAGCTCGTTCGCCCGGCTTCTGGCCTCCACCCTGATTCGCGTGCCTTCGGGCGAGTACTTTGACGCGTTTCCAACGAGGTTCATGAGGACCTGATCGATTCTCCGGCGATCAAGGCGGACGAGCATGCTATCCATTCTTACGGCGATCTCCAGCCGCTGGCCCTTCGACTCGACGAGAGGACACATCGTCTCCACCATCGTCTGCAGCGATTCGTCCATCGCAAATTCCACACGCTCCAGAGCGACGTCGCCGGTCTGCAGCTCACCGGAGTCGAGAAGGTCGTTTATCAGGCTCAGCAAGTGCCGGCCGTTCCTCTTGACGATCTCCAGTTGCGTCAGATTGGTTTCTTTGTCCGGACCGTCCTGGTGGCGTGATAGAACTTCGGTGAAACCCATGATGCTGGTGAGGGGAGTTTTCAGTTCGTGTGAAACCGTGGAGAGGAACTTTGCCCGCTCTTCATTGGTCTCCTGCAGGGCCCGGTTCTCCACGTCCAGCCTGGCCGCGGCGAGTTCCTGCGATGCGATCTCTCGCTCATACCGAACCGACTGGACTCGATTTTTCCAGATGATCCGGTCGGCGCTGATGATCGTTCCCAGCAAGATCGCGAAGGCTATGCCCAGACTGACCATCATCGTACGGAAAATTGTGCTGCTGGTCTCGCCAACGCGGGAGCTCAGGGCTTCTGTCACGTTTCGCGTGACGCCGAGAACGCTGACGGGCCTGCCCTGGTCAGAGTCCATGAACGGGATGAATGTCTCGACGATGTCGGCGTTGTATCCAATTCCAGTGGAATCGAGGACGAGCCTGTTTCTGGATAGATCGGAGGATATGGTTCCGGAAACGGCGTCACCGAACGCAGCGGTCTGACCGTATTCGATCGATCGCTTGTCAGGAGTAGAACTCCAGCCATTGGTACCGTCGAGCTCGTAGAGGCTCAGGCGAACGATGTTGGACGAGGCCAGGAAGTCGGCGATGCTCAACTGAGTTCCCGCGCCACCGGCGTCCGCGGTATCTGGCGACGCGCTGTCCGGCTGGCCTTCGGCAGCCAGAAGCTTCATGACGATGCCGGCGATCAGCCTGGCGTCTTTTTCAGACTGCTCCGTCGTCAGGGAAATTATGTTGCTCTCTTCCGACCGCTCGGTGGAGAAGTTGATCGCGGTTGCGACACCCGCGAACGTGAGGGCGCTGATAATCAGGAACAGTGCGGTTAGCTTGAATCGGCGCATGCCGACCAGTCCGGCTACCTGAGCTGCGTTTTTTCTGTGTGTCATTTGGAATTGCATGACTGATCTCTGGTTTCGACCGTTCGGCTGCCTCACAATCGCGAGGCGGAGCGCCTACTTGTTCTTCCCTTTGCCTCTGCCCTTGCCGTCGCCCTTGCCGTCGCCCTTGCCGTTGTCCTTGCCGTTGTCCTTGCCGTGGCCCTTGCCGCTGGACTGCGACTCATCGGCATACGAGTCCGTTGTTGCCCACGGGCCGGCATCGTCCTTGTCCTTGCCGTTACTGTCGGGGTTACCGGAGTCGCCTTCGGGCTCATCTTCCGGCTCGTCTTCTGTATCAGTGACGTCCTGGCTACTGGCCTCGCCATTTCCGGTACTGCCGGAATTGCGTTCGGGCTTGTTGTCGGGCTCATCGTCATCGCCATCGTCTGTGGAGATGGCGATGTCTGGCTCGCCGTTTCCGTCGTCGCCTGGGTTGCCGTTGGACTGAGGTTCATCGTTGGCGGGTACGTCGTTTGATTCGGTTGTCTTCTGGTCGTCGCCGTTGCCGGTTCCGTTGTTACCTGAGATCCCGGACTTGCCGTTTTGCTGGTCATCGTCCTCGTTGTCGTCATCGCCAATGTCCGTGGAGACGACGATGCCGGACTTGCCGTTGCCGCTGTTTCCTGAGTTGCTGCTGGACTCATCGTCGTCCGGGCTGTCATCGCCGAAGACTGTCGAGACGACGATGCCGGACTTGCCGTTGCCGCTGTTTCCTGAGTTGCTGCTGGACTCATCGTCGTCCGGGCTGTCATCGCCGAAGACTGTCGAGACGACGATGCCGGACTTGCCCTTGCCGCTGTTTCCTGAGTTGCTGCTGGACTCATCGTCGTCCGGGCTGTCATCGCCGAAGACTGTCGAGACGACGATGCCGGACTTGCCGT
>JADFPB010000163.1 GCA_022562515.1 Chloroflexota bacterium
GACCAGAACGGCAACATGACGGCCAGTGACGCCACCTGAGACGACGAGAGGGCAATTGACCGAACCAGTACGGCGTGAAGAGACCGCGGATCAGTTCAGCGAGCACGCGGCCGGTTTCGCCTCCGCCGCCGCCCACTTCTCCGCCGAAAGCCTGAAACTCATTGGCGAACTGGCGTCTGACGCCCACTACGGACTCGCCATCGACGTCGCGACAGGCCCGGGATTCACCGCATTCGAGGTCGCGCCATACTGCGACCGGGTCATCGCAACCGACCCTGCAGAAGGAATGCTCGACCAGGTGCGGCGAATAGCGAAAGAGCGCGGGCTGAATAACGTCGAGGCCCGCCACGCATATGCCGACGCCCTGCCGGTTGACGATGCCGCCGCCGATCTCGTCACCTGCCGCACCGCTCCGCACCATTTCCCAAGCATCATAGATTTTCTCGCCGAAGTCGCCCGTGCCGTGAAACCCGGCGGCACGTTCATACTTGCCGATACTTCTGCCCCGGAAGACGATGACCTCGATGCCTGGATCAACGATATGGAACTGCGGCGAGACCGCACCCATGTCCGTGACCTGAAGCACTCCGAGTGGCGCGGATTGCTGGCCGAAGCGGGCTTCGAACAGAACTTCGAAGCCACCACCCGCGTCTACATGGAAACCCGAGACTGGTGCGCCCGCACCGGCGTTTCCGACACCGACCTCGAAGCAATCATCGAGACCTGGCGAAACGCCCCTGATACGGCAGTAAAAGAGTTCCAGATCAGCCGCGTCGACGGCCCCGAAGAAAACTACTCGTTCTCATGGCCCGTCTTCGTCACGCGAACTATCAAGACCTGACCCACATCGATAAATTGTCATCCTCGGGCGTCCCCGACCCGAGGATCTCAGCACACCGGGGCAGCTCGCTCCCCATACGGCCATCAACGCCCCAATCACCGAAAACGTTTCTACCCGGCCTGCCACGCCGCCTGCCAGAAGGCGAACTCCTGCCTGACTCCCTCGGCGAACAGCTCCTGCATCCGATCACGCATCTCGTCGTCCGCATCGGCCGCCAATTTGTCTACGAAATCCTTGAGCCAGACCGTCACCGCCCGATACTCCGGAGCGTTGTACCCCGTAATCCAACGCCGATGCAGAGAACCCTCCGTCGCGGCCCCTGACACAAGTTCGCGCCCGATCTCGTCGTATCCCCACTGGCAGGGCAGCAAGGCCGCCGCTATCTCCGCAATCGTCCCCTCGTTCGCCACACGCAGCAGATGGCCCGTGTACGCCAGGGTCGCCGGCGATGGTGCGGTCGCCTCCAGCTCCTCCGCACTGATCCCGAAATCAGCGCAAAAGCTCCTGTGCAACTCCATCTCGGAATTCAGCGTCTCATGAAGAAGCGCCGCCCAGCGCCCCATCGACTCCAGATCGGGAGACTTTGCAGCCGCAAGCGCGACAACCCGGCAGTAGTCGATCAGAAACAGATAATCCTGCGCCATGTAGTAGCGAAAACGCTCTGGAGAAAGCGTTCCGTCGCCAATCCCCCGCACCGTCGGATGATCGACATGAGCGCGGTCCCACTCCCCCCGGACCGCATCCCGCATCTGCTCAGAAAAACTCATTCGGCCTCTACAACAATCAACGTCCCACCGGAAACAGCCTTCAAAACCGTCGAATCGCCCTCGATCATGCCAAGAACGTTCACCGCGCTCGCGGGCCGTATCTCATCGCCAACACTCAACGGCGTGGGCCCGAAGAAGAGACACAGGGCATCGCCCGGCGGCCAGTAACCCAGCGCGCCAAGCTCCACCGTCTCCTGCGCCGTATCGTCCAGCTCAGCGTCGATGCCTATGGAAAAATAGATCTCGTCGCCCCACGTATTCGCGCTCGCCTGGACCGGCAGCGCCTCCCACAGCCGATTGGCGGCGTCGGTATCATCCAACCTGGCCGATACCACTACGTCCCCGGCGCTGATCTTGATCCTGTGCTCAGCCAATTTTTCTTCCCAACCTCAAATCCACCGGCACTCCTGAAATTATCATCCCGAGCGTAGCCGAGGGATCTCAGCCTCGTGCGCAATTCACTACAGATCGGGCCGCAAACGCCTCTTTCCCCGAGAGCATGCCCACCGGCACCCTGTCTATTGCCTGCCCTTCCACTCCTGGTAGATCCGCTCCGTATCCTCGTTGAACGGGTAGAACAGCTTTGGGGACACCTTCTCCCGTTGCGTGTACTCCAGCAGAGCCTGCTCCACCTCATCGTGATGAATCGCCTCGTCTATCAGCTCGCCTGCGAACTGCGACGGCAGAACCACGACGCCCTCGTCGTCGCCCAGGATTACGTCTCCCGGCCAGACGAGCACACCGCCACAGGCAATCGGCTCGTTCACCTGAAACGGCAGGATGTTCGGCTCGCCAACCGTCGGCGTGCTCCCGCCGGCAAACACCGGATAGCCATACCGAATCACCTTATGGCCATCACGAACCGCACCGTCGGTCACCACGCCGGCAGCGCCCCTGGTCAGCACCCGCGAGAAGACCACGTCACCCCCCGTCGAGACATTCCCGAGGCCCATCGCATCGCCAACGAACACGTCGCCCGGCCCCATCGCTTCCAGCGCCTCCCAGCGCGGCGTCTCGTTGAAACCCTCCCCGTGCGCTCCCGTCGCCACCCGCGCGGCGAGATCGGGACGGGACGGCAGATATTGCAACGTAACCGCGCGACCCACCAGCCGGCGGCCCGGCGCGAGGCTGCGCACGCCTTCCATATAGACCTTGTCGTAGCCCCGCTTCAGGAGAAGGCCAAGAATCGTCGCGTTCGACACCGGCTGCAACCGCGCCAGCAGTTCGTCCGAAACCCGCACCGTCGGCTCAGCCATAATTCGCACCTCTCCCCACAGCCTCTGCACCACCGGAAACACACCCGGTATCGGGCGGGCGGCCAGTATAGCAACGGCCCTGCGGCTAGACTGGTTCCATGCCAGACACTCCCAGAAGCAACCTCACGGGAATCGTCGTCGCCGGCGGAAGATCGTCCCGCCTGGGCCACTCCAAGCCGCTCACCCGAATAGGCGGGCAGCTCGTGCTCGCCCGCATCGAAAGCGCCCTGCGACCCATCTGCACAGAGATCATCCTCGTGGTGCGCACAGGCGCAGACGACGAGACAGACGAGATCGCCGAGACCGGCCTCGCTCTGCGAATGCACGTAATCGAAGACAACTGGAAAGACGCGGGGCCGCTGGCAGGCATCGAAGCCGGATTAGCGGCGACGGCGACGCAGCTTGCGTTCGTCACGGCCGCCGACCACCCATTCGTCTCTTCGCAACTCGCGCGCGCTCTCGCAGAGGCAGCAGAGGACGTCGACATGGTCATCCCGCGAATCGCCGGCCGCATGCAGCCGCTGCACGCCGTCTACCGCGCCTCAGTCCACGAATCGATGGGCGCCGACCTCGCCAACGGCCAGCACTCGCCGCTGAACTTGATCCGCAACGCAGACGCCAACGGCCGCGTGCGGTTCTTCAGTGAGGACGAAGCCCGGCGCCACGACCCGAATCTGCGAAGCTTCGTCGACTTCGACACCCCGGCCGACCTCGCAAGAGTCCGCGCCATGCTGCCTCGCCGGGAAGTGATCCGCCCCGAGATCAGGCCCGGCGGCGTTTAGCCACGCGGGACAGGCGGGACAAGCCACCGCCCCTACAAAATCCCAAACCCCGCGGGCACACTCGCTATGGAACTGGCCGAATACGATCCAATCCCGAGAAGGTGCAGGGACACCTGCCTATTCGTAGCGGAGGGCTTCGGCCGGATATATCCGGGATGCCTGCCGGGCCGGCCAGTACGTTGTTATCATCGCAAACGCCCATGCAATCGCCACGATCGCGATCACGTTTATCCACGGCACGTTGAACTTCAGACCCTCGATCTCTTTGCCGATCTCCTGGACGATGTTGTACGAGATCACCGAGCCAAGCCCGATGCCGATTGCAATGCCCAGGAGCGCGATTATCGACGCCTCCAGCAAGAACCCCACCTGGATCATCCACCCCTTGTAGCCGATCGCACGCATCATCCCGATCGACTGCCTTCGCTCCACCACCGCCCTGAACGAGATCACCCCGAGCGACGCCACACCCACCAGCAGGCCAAGGCTCATGAAGCCCTGGAACAGCAGATTGAACGCGTCGCCCTGCTCCTGGCTCTGGTCGATCAGCGCCTGTGCAGAGTCCGCCTTCATGCTGTTGTCCAGAAACGCCGTCTCTAACTTCGCTGTGATCTCATCTGCCCGCGCCGGGTTCGCCAGCCGGAACTGATAAATCGTCAGCGGCACGGGTTGGCCTGCTATGTCATCCAGAATTCCTGAAGCGGAGAATATCGTCGCGATTCCGCTGCCACCGCCAAAATCGTCGCCGCTGGCATCCAGGATGTTCGCGAGCTGGTCCGTGTACGCGATCACCGTGCGCTCAACCACGTTGCCGCGACCTCCCGTCACACGCACCTGCACCACTATCGCGTCGATCTCCTCAGGGCTTTCGTTCGTGATCCCCTCTACGCTGAACTCCGCCGCCTGCGGACCGCCGAACCCATCCGGCTCGGCGATCACCTGCCCGTTCATCACAGCCAGTGTCGGATCATTTGCAAGGGCGGCCCAGATTTCGCTATCCGTCGTGCCGTACTTAGTATTGCGATGCGTGAACTCAACGAGGCTGGTGTCCAGATAAATCTCGTCGAGACCCCTGATCAGGATCCTCGCGTAGCCGACCTCCTCAGCGCCAACCTGCCTTGCCTCACCACTGATCTCGCCAGTGCTGGCGATCACCTCGAAATCGGCTATCGACAACTCCTCGGAATTCTCGATAGCGGCCGCCACGTCGGTGATCGGAAGATCGCGGCTGATCGTGGCCCTGATGTCGTACCCACCGGTCACCCGGTCGGGCTCCTCCGCGAGCACGTTCCCAATGTTGTTCAAGATCGCGAACACAATCAGCGTAAAGATCACCAGAGAGAACATCGCGATTGTCAGACCGGTCCGAAACTTGGCTGCCAGCGGATAGGCGATAGAAGTCCTGACAACCGGTTTCATCGAGCCGAATCTACCCAGACCGTGCTCGAAAATCCGGCTGACGATGTCGGCGTTGTTCATCACCAGCCATACCGCTGAACCCACCATGAACACACCCGAGAGAATGAACATCTCAATGCTGCTATCCAACTCGCCCGTGAGCCCCTCAAACGTATCGAACGGCAGCGACCAGAAGATCAGGATCAGCCCCGATGATGCGGAAGTGGAGATGCGCCCCGAGACCCCGCGCGAGGCGTGCATCTTGCGGCTCAGGAGACCGGCGAGCTGGCCGATGCCAATCAGGAACACGCTCCCGCCGATCGCCCATGGCGCCGTACTCGACACGCTGACGCCCCACAGAGCGATCACAAGCCCGACTGCCAGGGCGGGCATGCCCGTCCGGTTCCAGGGCGCGATCAATTGCCAGGCAGCTACCAGCACCCGCTTGACCCAGATGACCAGGATGAACAGTACGTAGGCGAGCAGCCACCAGAAGCCGCGCGGCTCGCTGACGCCGTTGGAACCGCCCACAACGAGCGTGCCGCCGCCCGCCACCTGCGCTTGAACCAGGGGCGTTAGCCTGAGCACCGGCTTCGCCATCCACCAGAACCAGATCATGCCCAGAGCGCCGAAAAGGCCGAATATTGGATTGCCCGAAAGCCTTGCCAGAACAATGAAGCTGGCGAACGTGAATATCACATAGGCGGCGGCGTACCCCACTACCTGCCGATGCGGCCGCTCCTGCCCCCAGCCCCTCGAGATCATCTCCTCGTAAACGATGTGAACCGGCGCCACCAGCGACCAGCCCAGCGTGCCAATCCGCCTTCGCAACGGGCGCGGCCGCGTGCCTGCCATCTCTTCCGGCAGACCGCGAATTGCAGTGACGATGTTTAGCTTGCTCACCCGGTATGCGGACACTGCGACCGTCGCCAGCGTGAGCAGCACGCCGGCCGAAAAGGCCACGACTATCGATCGAGTTTCGATACTGGCCCGAATCGTGAACGCAGTGTCCTCGTCGGAAAAAATCGAATTCAGAATAGCCACCAGCCCGAACGCCGCAACGATCCCCAGAGCGGTGCCGATCAGGCCCGCCAGCAGGGCGTAGGCGGTGCCCTCGAACGTGAACAGCCGGATCAGATGGCCACGCTTCGTGCCTATCGCCCTGGCCATTCCCATCTCCTGCTCACGCGCTGCCGCGAGGAGCACGAACACGAGGAAGATCAGCAGGAGCCCCACGATGATCGAGAACGACCCGAAGATCATGAAGAACAGGGTGAATATCGTCCCGACAAACTCTGCTAAGTCCACCAGGTTCGCCTTGATGTCTGTAACT
>JADFPB010000164.1 GCA_022562515.1 Chloroflexota bacterium
GGAGCGCGTCCCGCAGAGAGCGGCGGAGCCGGGTGTTGCGATGACATCGGTAAAGATCGTAGAAACTTAGGCAGGGTGTCCGCTGCTCCCACATGGGGCCAGATGTCTCTGGGCTGGATGGGGATTGGGGCATTTGCGGCCGCATGCGGGGACGACTTGACCCCGGAGGGTGATCCGCCTGGGGCGGAGCCGCGGCTGGAGGGCCGTTCACCACCTCCTACCCAACACTGGCAAACCCTTCTATCAGTTCCGCCACTGCATCCGGCTGTTCCACGTGGACCATGTGCGCTGCTTCGGGGACGAGGCGGAGGGTGACGTTGTGCAGGATGGCTGCGAAGTCATCAGCGTATACGGGTGGGCAGATACCATCGTTGGCCCCCCAGATAAGGAGCGTTGGCTGCGTGACGCGGTGGAGGCGTTTTGACAGGCCCTTGTTGGGGATGGGCCAGAGGTATTTCGCCGCTGTCGACATCGACTTAGCGCGCTCGACGTAGAAATCGATGACCGCCTTGCCCTCCTCGGTGTCCGGGTCGACTTCCGGTAACCTGGCCTGCGGGGTCGAGGCGAGGGCTTTCGCGGGCTCGGATTTCTCGTCGAAGTACATCGCCTGTGCCAGCTCGGCAGGCGGTACGGAGAAGAAGTCGAGCACCGGGTGCGCTGGGTCCCACAGGCCCAGCGGCGCGATGAGCACGACTTTTGTAAACCGCTCCGGCTGCACCGCCGCAAGTTCTGCCGCGATCATTCCGCCAAGCGAGTGGCCGACGATGGGCAGATCACGTAGATCGAGGGCGTCGAGAAAGTCCAGGTAGAAGTAGACCAGGTCGTGTATGTCTGCCAGGTTTTCTGAGCCGGTGGAGCCGCCGAAGCCCGGCGTCCGCGGCGCGATCACCCGATGGCTCGATGCCAGGCGCTCGAGAAACGGACCCCACTCGAGGCCGCCGATGCCGTGGAGATAGAGCAGCGGCGGACCGTCGCCGCCTTCAAGGATGTCTATCTCGAACTGTCCGTTACGGACTGGCAGCGAGGATTCCTTCATGCCGGCACACCCGCGCCGTCGCGGACTATGGCGCCGGAGGGCCACCAGTTGTCCGTGTACTCGGGGTTGTCGTTCCAGATATGCCGCAGGTTGGGCACCACCTCCGTTGCGGTGCGCTTGATGTTTTCCATCGCCAGCTCGTGGGGCATCGAGCCGATCTGGTTGAGGATCATCAGGTGGCCGATGTGGAGTTCGCTGATGACGTACTCAAGCTGCTCCGTCACCTGCTTCGGCGTCCCGGCGATGACGTTGCCCTGCTCGAGCAGTTGCTTCCATGTGGCCTCCTCCGCCCCCGGCCTGCCGAAGCTCGAGGTCTGGGCCATCAGCCCCGCCTTGATCGTGTCGATGGTCCGGTAGCCGGGCGCGTCTGCGAAGCCCGGGTAGACGTGCAGCATCTTGTTGTAGAAGTACTCGATGTGTGCGCCGTACTTGTCGGCCACCTCCTGCTCACTGTCGGCGACGCAGACGAGTTGCAGGAAGCCGGCCTGATAGGGGTTGTCGACGCCGGATGCGTGCGCGTTCTTCCAGAAGCCGCCCATCACCTTCTGGCCGCGCTTGAAGCCGCTGTACGACAGGTAGGCGTAGAGGAAGCCCTTTTCGACGGTCTGCTGCCAGGTCTCGATCGAGCCCGCGCCGGGCACCCAGACGGGCGGGTGGGGTTTCTGCAAGGGCTTCGGCCATATGTTGACGTAGCGCAGCTGCGTGTACTTGCCATCGAACGAGAATATCTCGTCTTCGGTCCACGCTCGCAGTATCAGCTCCTCGGCCTCGGCGTGTTTCTCGCGGATGATCGACGGGTTCACGCCGTATGCGAAGGTCGTGTCCATGCTGGTGCCGACGGGGAGTCCGGCTACCAGCCGCCCGCCGCTGATGCAGTCGAGCATGGCCATCTCTTCGGCCACGCGGATTGGCGGGTCGTAGAGGGCGATGGAGTTGCCCATGACGATGATGGCGACGTCCCTGGTCTGGCGGGCCATGACGGCGGCCATCAGGTTGGGCGACGGCATGAGGCCGTATGCGTTCTGGTGGTGTTCATTGACGCAGATGCCGTCGTAGCCCATCTCGGCGGCATAGATCAGCTCGTCCAGCGTCTGGTTGTAGTACTCGTGGGCCTTCGCGGGGTCGAAGAGGTGTGAGGGCACGTCGACCCAGACGCTGCGGTACTTCTCCCGAAAATCCTCGGGCAGGCCCCGGTAGGGAGCCAGATGGAACATCTCGATCTTCACGGCGTCGTCCTTCAGGTTTCGGTAAGTTTTGGTGCCTGGGCTGAGTGCGGCGCAGTTTAGCCGCGGAGTGCCGCGTCTGACTACTCGACCCGGAGTCCCGTACGATTGGCCCGGCAGGCTGAACGTCAGAGATTCGTTAACCCGTGATTCCAGTAAAAGGCCGGTGAGGAACAGATGGAAACTTCTCAGGGTCATCTCCTTTCAGTGAATGTGGGCGGCATCCGTGAGTTTGATTACGAGGGCCAGCGGGCGGCGAGCGCGATCTGGAAGTCGCCGGTCGCGGGCCGCGTCGCTGCGCGGGGCGTCAACCTGGAAGGGGACGATCAGGCCGACCGGGCAGTCCATGGAGGGCCTGACAAGGCGGTGTATGCATACGCCATCGAGGACACGCGGTGGTGGGAGGGCGAGCTCGGCCGCGAGTTGGAGTACGGGCAGTTCGGCGAGAATCTCACGACTGAGGGGATGGACGTCACGAACGCGCTGGTCGGCGAGCGCTGGGCCATCGGCAGCGTGATGCTCGAGGTATCGGAGCCGCGCATGCCGTGCTGGCGGCTGGGCGTGCGAATGGATGACCGGCGGTTCCTGCGCCAGTTTACGGAGGCCGGGCGTCCTGGGAGCTACCTGCGGATTATCGTCGAGGGAGATCTGGGAGCGGGTGACGAGATCCGGGTTGTCGAGCGGCCCGATCACGATGTGACGACGGGCGATATCTTCCGCATATTCACGCGTGATCGAGACGAGGCTGAGCGGCTACTCACCGTGCCGGCGATGTCTGCGAGCTGGAAGCAGTGGGCGGCTGCGTGGGTTGAGAGGAGCGAAGCTCTGACCCCCAATGGATCCGGTCCGCGGCCACCGGAACCAACCCACTGCCCGCCGGGCGCAGTTCGCCACCGTCCGCTTCAGGCGGAGCCGCACCCGACCCAATCACCGAGAACGTGCCACCGGCTCCAGCACGCCGCCTGGTGCTAGACTCCCGCGGCAAATGTGGGAGTAGACGCCGGAGGGCGGAATGTATGGAGCGTGTTTGATGACTCAGCAAGAGGTACAGGCACAGGCGGGCAAGATCCTGACCCAGGTCGCAGGATACGTCGGCGTTCGGACCATGCAGATCGGCCTGCGGTCGGGGTTGTTGAAGGAGATTTCCAGGCACTCCGACGGCATCACAGCACCGGCGCTGGCCAGAGAGACGGGCATGGACAAGTTATACGTGGATGTCTGGTGCCGGGCGGCGTATGCGAGCGAGGTGCTGGACATCAACGAGGGCGGGGGCTTTACGCTGGCGCCGCACATGGACAATCTGCTGCTTAACGAGGACTTCCCGGGCTGGATCGGCGGGATTCCGATAGTGCTCGACGAGCCCGAGATGTTCGACGTATTCGAGCAGCGGCTCGAGAGCGGGCAGCGCACATGGTGGGACAAGGCCAGCAGCGAGTTCATCGCCGGGGTGGGTGCAACCGGGAGGCCGTTCTACACGCGGTTGATACCGAACGGGCTCAGCCAGATCCCCGGGCTTGCGGAGAAGCTGGAAAGCGGCGCGGCCGTGGCCGAGCTGGCATGCGGAGCGGGAACGGGCCTGATCAAGTTTGCCAACGCCTACCCGAACTGCAGCGTTGTCGGCATCGACGGCGATGAGTTTTCACTGGGGCTGACGCGGGAGAGGCTCGGCGAGAGCGGCTTGAGCGATCGCGTGGGCGTGGAGCACTCGACGTTCGAGGACTGGTCGCCGGGCCAAAAATTCGACATGGTATTCATAAACATCTCGATGCATGAGTGCAGGGACATGCAGAAGACGACCCGGAACGTTTTCGACGCTCTGAACCCGGGCGGCTATTTCGTGATCTCGGACATGCCGTTCCCGGCGACGACGGAGGAGTGCCGGACGGTGCCGGCGCGGGTGATGTGCGGCATCCAGTTCTGGGAGGCGCAGATCGACGACCAGTTGCTGCCGATGCGGGACTATGTGGATCTGCTGGGCGATAACGGGTTCGGCGAAATCGACTCGTTCGACATAACGCCGGTTCACGCGGTGGTGCACGGCCGCAAAGCGTAGTTGAGGCAGGCAGGCAGTGGCCTGCACCTTCTCGGGCGCGAGGGCGAGTTGCCCGAGAAGGGTAGACCTGGATGAAACATTTGGTGGGGGCGGGTGTTAAACCTGCCCTCACGCGACGACAGTACTGCTAGATCCCAGGCGCTGCCCAAGACCAGCAGGTTAGTCTCCGTCCCCGTCGCCAACCGCAACGGCTTCCGGACGCACCAGCCGCCGAGTCCTGATGGCGGGGTCAAGCTGCAACGCCGCCGGGCTCAGTTCCAGGTCGGTGCGTGCGCCGCTTCCGGGGATCTGGCACGGCACTACCCCCTCGCCAAGCTTCTCTTCGATCAACTGCTCGTTTTCGTCGTAGTACTCATCCTCGACAGACTCAAGGTGCTTTATCCACTCCTCGTTGTTCCGGGTCATCTCGGAGATTCGCCACCTGTACCAGACGCGCCACACGAACCCTCGGAAATTGCCGCGAATCAACCTGCGCATCATCTGGCGCGGCCCGTAAAACCGCTTATACGCCCTGTTGACCTCTCTCTGGAGAGTGCTCGGCTTCATGTTCTTCGGCAGGAAGATGACGAAACCGCCGTCAAGGCGTGCCCAATCTTCGAAGAAGAAGCGGTTGTAGGGAAGCAGACCATTCTTCTCCGGGTATCCGCTCAGTGGAAACAGCGTGATCAGATCGAGATCGAGCTCGATAGCCGAGTCGATCGTTTTCCGTATTGACTCTACGGTGTCGGCGTCGGATCCAAGGACGAACGACCCCAGCACATTAATGCCGTAGGAGCGAATCCGAGCTATGTCCTCCGCCACCCCTTCCTTCGGCGCTCCCTTGTTCAAAAATTCCAGGACGCCGGTGTCAAACGACTCGAGGCCGATGAACAGCATGATTATCCCGGCCTCCTTCATCAGCTGGAGCATCTCCTCATCTTTAGCAACCTCAATGCGGGTGAAGCAAACGGCGCCCCAGTCCAGCTTCTCCTCGATGACGCGGCGCAAAAGCTGCTTCGTCCGCTTGGGATTGACCGTGAAGTGGTTGTCGACCACGAAGAACCGCTTGCGCCCTGTCAGCTCGCGCTGGTAACGAATGTCTTCAACCACAGCCTCTATGTCGCGCATGCGGTACGCGCGGCCAATGTCGCGCGGGGCGACGCAGAATGAGCAGTTAAAAGGGCACCCGCGGGTGGTCTGCAGGATGTTCCAGTAGATCTTGCGGTTAAGCAGCAACCTCCACTTATTCGTCCACTTGCGAAATCCCAGGATCAGATCCATGTCCGGGATGCGGCTGAAGTCGTGAATATATGGCCGGTTCGGATTGTGCCGTATCTCTCCGTTTTCGTCTCTGTAAGAGATGCCCAGGACCGTCGAAACATCGCCGTCGCTTTTCAATGTGTCAAGCAGTGCAGGAAGAGTTTCGTCACCCTCCTGCCGAATCACGTAATCACAGTACTGGAGCGTGTCCTCCACCATGACTGTGGCGTGAGTGCCGCCAACTATGATCGGCACACCGGGCCGCTCCCTGCGTATCCGCTCCGAATAGGCCTTGAGCTTCGGGATAGTGCAACTGAAGGTGTGGAAGCAGACCGCGTCGGATTCGAGAAGGAGATCCCAGTCGATGGGACGCACGACCTCTGCCTGAAGCGTGGTGTCATACCCGGCATCTTTGACTGCCGTGGCGATCACCGGAACGCCGTACTCAACCATGATCGACTGCGAGACCATGGTCTTGTATGGCAGCCCGGGAGCAACGACGGTGACCTTCTCGATTTTCACGCCTGTCCCCCTGTACCCGGTTCGGAGTGGCGGCGCGCGGCGGACGCCGGACAGGAGTGACGTACTTCTGATCGAATACGGACGCTCTCAGACCTGACATGCCTCGGCGTCATGGTCGTGCCGGTCTCGGGCCTGTAGCCGATGCTGCGTATCGGCTGCGACCAGTTGTTTCCGAAAGGTTTACGCAACGTTTGACACCGCGCTATTCGTGCCTCAGCCGCCGGACCTCTCGCTGCCGGCCGCTGCGGCGATGTGAAAATAAAGTTAAGAGGCAGGAA
>JADFPB010000012.1 GCA_022562515.1 Chloroflexota bacterium
CGTTGAAGAGGCGCGCGAACGCATACTGTCCTACTTCAGTGTGCTGGGCGTACAGCAGGCGCAGCTTCTAGACGCGATGGGGCAGGTTCTGGCGGAGGATCTCGTCGCCGAATTTGACATCCCGTCGCTGGCCAACTCGGCGATGGACGGGTATGCCGTCAGGGCCGCGGATGTCGCCGGCGCTTCGGGCGAGAGTCCGGTCGAGCTGAGGGTGACCGGCAAAGTGGCGGCGGGCGAGCTGCCGGACGTGCCGGTTCGTGAGGGAACGGCGATACGCATCATGACGGGCGCGCCGGTGCCCGAGGGCGCCGACGCGGTTGTCGCGTTTGAGGACACCGACGAGCTTGATCGGCGAGGCGGCGGCGGCGATGAGTCGGTTATCGGAATACGTATCGACGCTTATGTTGGCGATAACGTGCGGCCGCCGGGCGAGGACGCCCGAGCCGGCGACGTCATTCTCAAGCGCGGCTCGGTGATGCGGCCCGGTGAGATCGGTGTTGCGGCGTCGCTGGGACTGACGGCGGTTCCGGTTCATCGGCGGCCGGAAGTGGCGATCGTGGCGACCGGCGACGAGCTGATCGAACCGGGCGAGCCGCATCGGCCGGGATTCGTCTATAACAGCAACACGTTTAGCGTGGCCGCCTCGGTTGCCCGGTATGGCGGCATCCCGCGCATTGTCGGCATCGCCAGGGACACAGTTGAGTCGCTCAACGAGGCGCTCTCGGACGCCCTGGCGTCGGCGGACATGATCATCACTTCTGCGGGCGTATCCAAGGGCGATTACGATGTGGTCAAAGACGTGCTGGGACAGCGGGGTGAGATCGCTTTATGGTCGGTGCGGATGCGGCCTGCGAAACCCCTGGCATTCGGCGTTCTATTCGCTGGGGATGGGGGCGATGGGAGCGACGGCCGGCGGGTTCCGCATCTTGGCCTGCCAGGAAACCCGGTCAGCGCCATGGTGGCGTTTGAGCAGTTCGCCCGTCCGGCGATTCGCCTGATGCTTGGCCTGCCGGTCCTGGACAAGCCGACGATTCAGGCGGTGCTCGACGACGCCGTGGTGAATCATGACGGCAGGCGCGTGTACGCTAGAGTGGTCGTATATGTGGGAGAGGACGGCGAATACAGAGCCAGGAGCACCGGCAGCCAGAGTTCCAATGTGCTGACGTCGATGGTTGCGGCGAACGGCCTTGCGATCTGCCCGGAAGATGTGGCCCAGATGGATCCGGGCGAGATGGTGACCGTGCAGATGCTTGACTGGCCGGACGATATTATCTGAGTATGTTGTGTGCTGTGGGTCCGCCTGAGGCGGATCATCGTGAGTGGGCGGAGAAGCAGGAGCAAATATGACAACCGGCCAGACCGACCCTGACATCGCGTCCGAGATACCGGATTCCGACCGCAAGTATGCGATTGACTTCAAGGCGATAGAGGCCGAAGGCAGGTCCGCCGCATTTCTGGTTGCGAGCCGCTGCTGCTGGCAGTGCCAGCAGGTGATCGACGAGCAGCCTGAACTCAGCAGCGACCTGAAGTATCTCATGAGCCAGATCAAGTCGGACTGTTCGCAGCGGGCCGATTATCTGCTCCCCGGCACTCCACTCACCGAGGCTATCTTCCGGCTTCTTGTAGCGACGGGGAACAGGCCGCTTACCGTGCAGCAGATATCTGAGCAACTCTCAGCAGCCTGGGCCAGTGTGATTTACATGAAGGACCTGTCCGAAGATCTGCTCATCCGGCTTCTCGAATCTGAGAACGACTACATGATCAAGCCGGTCGAAAAGAAATAGGCAGGGCGACCCCTGCACTCTTCTCGGGGATTGGGGCGTTGCTCGCCGCGGCCGGACGCGTGTTGTCCCCGAAGGGTCCGGGTTGGCTTGAACATATGGTAAGGCGGATTTGAAACCCGCCCTGCCAGGGTGTATGCCTATGGATCGATCTCGAAGAACGGGTACTCGTCCTGTTCAGCGACGCTCCACTCTTCGTCTACCCGGCTGACGTTTGCGGCCGCGGGTCCTGTGCGGCAAAGTTCCAGAAGCTTATCGAGTGAGGCGCTCGGACCGATGGCGACGAGTTCCACGCTGCCGTCCGGGAGGTTTTTGACGCGGCCGCCGATGCCTAACGACAGGGCGTTGGCCTGGAGATAGGCCCGAAATCCGACGCCCTGCACTTGCCCGCGGACGACGCAGCGAAGCCGGGCCGCCATTCTCTGATGTTCATCGCCGGGGAACATGACTAATTATCACGCGCGGGAACGCGGCGCATACAACCTCGTCTTGCAGTGGGGGTTGTGGGGATAGGCCGGTTAGCCGTTGAGCTTGTCGGTGAGGGCCAGGATGGACAGGAATATGGCCATGGCCAGGAAGAAGCCCGCGGCGAACAGCTTGGCGAACCACTTGTTATCAAACTTCAGGTGCATGAAGAATGCGACGACCATGAAGAACTTCGCGCTGGAGAGTGCGAAGAGTGCGGAGTTGATCCACTTCTTTTCGAGGTCGGTGGTGAAGAGCCAGTATTCCACGAGCGTGATGGCGCCAAGTATCAGGCCGACGATGATGTAGAACAGTGGTGAGGGGTGGTCGCCGCCGGTGAAGTCCCACCACTTTTTCCCGAGGACTCCAGCCTTGGTCCCGAGCGGGCCTTCGTGTTTAGGATGGGCCTCCTGAGAATAGGTCTCTGGCAGTTGGAAGTACCTGTGATCGGAATCCCAGAAGAATCTGCGGAGCAATCCGGGCCTTGAGCCGCCCGATTCGGGCTGTTGCGTGGCCATTGTTTAGCCGCCTCCCTGCAATCCGCTGATGACGGCTTCGCTTGTCTCGATGCCATCGTTGGCTGATACCAGGTAGACGACGGTGAAGATCACGATCCATACGATGTCTACGAAGTGCCAGTAGAGGCCCAGGACTTCCACGTTGCTGGCGTTGCTGGAGACGTTGAGTTTCGTGGGAATCGAGAAATGTTTCACTCCGGCGGCCAACATAACCACCGCTCCGGCTGCGATGAAGATCACGCCGCCGAAGTTGTCCAGCTGGTGGATTACATCCAGCAGGCCCAGGATGCCAGCCAGGATGGCGTAAGCGCCAAGCACTGCTCCGAGCAGCGTCCATGCTGACAGTCCTTTTGGCGTAATCACGCCGGATATCACCAGGAGCCAGATCACTCCTACCGTCACGTGTGCGCCGTGGAATCCGGTGAGTACGAAGAAGGTGGTGCCGAACAGGTTCACCCGGGGGGTCAGGCCCTCATTGAAGAACTCTGTGAACTCGAATGCCTGGAACCCGAGGAAGGCTGTGCCGAGCGCGGCCGTCATGAGAATCCAGAAGCGGCCAAGGTTGGCCTGATTACGCTGGACGGCGTTGAGGGCGAGCACCATTGCGAGCGAACTCATGAGCAGTACAAACGTGCTTACCGTGGTGATGGGAACATCGATGATCTCGTCCGGGAACGGACCGGTCGTGCTCTGGTTCCGGTATACGAGGAAGGTCGCGATAAGCGAGCCGAAGAACATGCACTCCGAACCGAGGAAGGTCCACATGAGGAGCTTCCTGTGTTCGAGGCCGGTCGAGGTCTCGTGGACCTCGCCTCCGCTATGTTGTCCTACTATCGCCTGTGCCAATGTTCTTTTCGCTCAGTTCGGATTTTGGTCGGCGGGTGGTTTGACGGCCCGCCAGGTGTCCTGCTTAATGTCCAGCTTCTGTTGCGTGTCCCTCTGAATGTCCTTCCGGATGTCCTTCTGGCTGGCCTTCTGCGGGAGGGTCATTTACGGGCTCGAAGATCCAGCCCATGATGCCGAACATCATGATGATGCCGGCGATCAACGTGAGCCACCATGCGCTCATGAGAGATCCGGCGAAGAAGGTGAAGCCGACGGCGGCGATCAGCGGATAGTACGACTTGTCCGGCAGATGGATGCCGTGGTCTTCGTCTTCGCCGTAAGCCGACGCCCCATATGACGATATATCGGGGCCGTCCAGGGGCGACATGTCCTCTGCCCCGGCCGGGGCGGGTTGGCCTGGCGATCCCTCGCGGGGCTCTGCGTGGACGGACTCGGGGTACTTCCGGGCCCACCAGTCATCGAGATACTCGACGGTTGGGATCTCTTTGAAGTTGTAGACGGGTGCTGGTGACGGGATGGACCACTCCAGGGTCCGGCCGTCCCACGGGTCGGCTTCACGCTCTGGTTCTCGCCGCCATGTCCGGACGTAGTTGACGATGAAGACGGCTATGGAGAGAGCGATGATGAAGGCGCCGATGGTCACCCAGGAGTTGATGGTTTCCCAACCGGAGTCCGCGGGGTAGGTGAAGATGCGGCGCGGCATGCCGTCGAGGCCCAGCCAGTGCATGGGGAAGAAGGTGAGGTTCATGCCGATGAACATGAGCCAGAAGTGCCACTTGCCGAGCCTCTCGCTGAGACGCTTGCCGGTGAACTTGGGCCACCAGTAGTAGACGCCGGAGAAGAGGCCGAACATGGAGCCGCCGAAGAGCACGTAATGGAAGTGCGCAACGATGAAGTAGGTGTCCTGTTGCTGCGCATCGGTCGGTGGGGACGCGTGAGCGATGCCGCTGAGGCCGCCGACGATAAATAGCGCGACGAATGCCAGGCTGAACAGCATTGGCGTCTGGAAACTTACCTGCCCGCCCCAGATTGTGCCGATCCAGTTGAAAATCTTGACGCCCGTGGGTATGGCTATGGCCATGGTGGATAGGGCGAACGCGGCGTTTGCGGCCGGGCCAAGGCCAACGGTAAACATATGGTGGGACCAGACGAAGAAGCCCATGAAGGCAATGGATGCCCCCGCTCCCACGATAAACGGGTAGCCGTATAACGGCTTGCGGGAGAAGGTGGGTATCACCTCGGAAACGATACCCATTGCCGGCAGGATCAGTATATAGACCTCCGGGTGTCCGAAGAGCCAGAACATATGCTGCCAGAACACGGGCTCACCGCCCGCCAGCGGGTTGAAGAAGTTGGTTCCGTATAAGCGGTCGAACTGGAGTTCGATGAGGGCCACCGTGATGATGGGGAAGGCCAGGACGAGCAATATCTGGACGATCAGCGACATCCATACGAAGACGGGCATCTTCATGAACGACATGCCGGGCGCGCGCATGTTGATGATGGTGACGATGAAGTTGAATGCGGCGGCCAGGGATGCGACGCCAAGGAGCTGCAGGCCGATAACCCAGAAGGTGGTGTTGTCGCCCAGGGAGTATGGCGCTTCAGTCAGGTTGGCATATCCGAACCATCCGGCGTTGGGGGCGGCGTTGAAGGCGAAACTGATGTTGATGAAGAGTCCGCCTGAGAGGAAGAGCCAGTAGCTGAAGGCGTTCAGACGCGGGAATGCCACGTCTCTGGCACCGATCATGAGCGGGATCATCCAGTTAAAGAAGGCCGCGCCAATGGGCATGACGACGAGGAAGATCATCGTCGTGCCGTGCATCGTGAAAAGTTGGTTGAAGACCTCCGGCGATACGAGATCGGAGTCGGCGCGAGCGAGCTGGGTGCGCATGATGAGGGCTTCTATGCCGCCGACGAGGAAGAAGATGAAGGCGGTGATGCCGTACATGGTGCCGATCCGCTTGTGATCGACAGTCATTACCCAGCTGACCCAACCCCTGTTTGATTTCGGGCGCGGAAATGGATTTGGGAATTTTGAGATTACTGCTTCTTCAGCCACTTTATTGCTCGTTTTTACTCTCAGGGGCCGGTAGTGGTCCGCTCACGTGTCCGGCCGAGACTTATGAGAATAGTTCCATTCGCCTATAACTTGCCCAATTACTCCAGGGTCTGCAGGTACTGTATCAACGCGTTGAGTTCCTGAACCGAGATGACGGAGCCGAAATTGCCCGGCATGATGCCGTCATCGAACCCGGTGGTGACAATGGCGCCAGGGTCGGTGATTGACTGGCGGATCTCGTCGGCGCTCGACCTGGCGCTCAGTCCGCTGAGGCCCGGCCCGATAACCCTGTCGCCACCGGTGCTGTGGCAGCCTGAGCAACCGTTGTTCAGAAATACTTCTCGGCCCTGATCGACGGGATCAACCTCGACCACAGCGGCGGCCTGCTCCGGGCCGGGTTTCAGGGTCATGAGATATGCAGCAAGCTGGTTGATTTCTTCGCCGCTTAGCTCAAGAGCGGGATCGTTATAGATCGGGGCCAGGTCCTTCATCCAGTTCCCCTGCTTGATGTCATCGGGGTTGCTAATCCACTTAATGAGGTTTTCTTCTGTCAGCTCGATGATGCCGGCGGCGAAGGTCCGGCGGACAGCAAGATGGGTGAGGTTGGGCGCCGAGATGAGGTTGACAATATCTCCGTCCCTGGTTTTTATCCCCTCATCATCCCTCGTGACGGCTTTTTTGAAGATTGTTTGGCGGCCAAGTTGCGTCTCTCGCTCTGCCTGCGCCACTTCCGGGACGTAGGTCCGCGACGAATGGCAGGAGCTGCAGTTCTGTGCGAAGACGGTGCGTCCTGCTACTGCCGCCGGGTTATCGACGATCGGCGCAGGCGCACGGCGCATCGAATCGAGCCAAGCCTCGAAGTCGTCTGGCTCGTGGGAGACCACGCGGAACCGCATCTTAGCGTGCGCCTCGCCGCAGAACTCGGCGCACTGGCCCAGGAACGTGTCTGCGGAATCGGCCTGTATGAACATCACGTTAGTCTGGCCGGGGACCATGTCAAGTTTGCCGGCCAACTTTGGTACCCAGAAGCTGTGGATCACATCATCGGATTCGAGCGAGACCCGCACGGCTCGGTCGATGGGGATGTGGAGCTCATTGGCGGTGATGACGTCTTGACCCGGGTATTCGAACTCGAACCACCACTGGTGGGCGATGGCGTTGATCTCGAGCGGATTTTCCGGAACGCGGCCGTCAACCGGGCCTTTATCCTGGTCGAAGATCAGGGTGACGGTTGGGACGGCGATCGCGATCAGAATGAATACGGGGGCGATAGTCCAGGCGATTTCAAGCTTGAAGTTACCGTGGGTCTGGTTGGGTAGTTCGCTATCGGCGCGAGTTTGGCGGAAGCGGAGGATCGAGTAGATGAGCGCTGCTTCGACAACGACAAATACGATGACGGCGATCCAGAAGATGAAGAGGAAGATGTTCTTCTGGTCTTCCGCGACGGGTCCGGCGCTATCGAAGGTTGACTGGCTGCCACCGGGCGCGCAGGCGGCGAATATTGCCGGTGCAAGAAGAATCAGAAGTAAGGCGAAGCGCTTGAGCGCAGACGGCGACCAAAGTATCTGCATCAGAGGAGAGGGCTATATCTCCAACGAGCCCGCGGTGACAATATTCGAGGTGTCGACAAGGTCACTCAGGCACGGCGTCCGAACGGCTAAAAGTCCGTTCGTGCTTTTTGTAACAAACCGTGCCGCAGGTTATCACCGCGGCTTTGTGGGGCGCAATAGATTTCGGTGGAACTGACCGTGTCAATTGGAAGATAATTCGACTGATGAGTACGCACATTCCAGTTAGAAAGCTGGTGATCGCAACCCGGAACCGGGGGAAGTTACGCGAGTTCCGGAGGCTGTTTGACGGCCTCCCGTATGAGGTGTTGAGCCTGGGGGATGTTGGAATCGAGGCAGAGGTCGAGGAGACCGGGTCGACGTTCGAGGAGAACGCGATTCTGAAAGCCCGGGCTTATGCGGCCCTTTCCGGGGAACTGACGCTGGCGGACGACTCCGGTCTGGAGGTTGATGCGCTGGATGGCCGTCCCGGCGTCAATTCGGCGCGTTACTCCGGGCAGGGTGATGAGGCGAACAACCGTCTGCTTCTGAAGAGCCTGCGGGGGGTTGAGGGCAAGTCGCGATCGGCGCGTTACCGGGTGGTGCTGGCGCTGGTGGATCCGGATGCGCCCGGCGGGCTGCCAGTGACATCTGGGCCGCCTGTGACGGTAGAAGGCGTGTGCGAGGGGGTAATCGCGAGCGCGCCCGCCGGGGACAACGGGTTTGGCTACGACCCGCTGTTCTTTGTTTCTTTGCCCGGGGTTTATTCGGCCGGGTATTTTGGCGGACGCACGATGGCGGAACTCTCCGATGAGGAGAAGGACTCGATCAGCCATCGCGGCGTGGCGGCGCGGGCGATGGCCTCGGTTCTCAGGGAGATGGCCGGTGGCAGCGCGTGATGGCCCTGATATGACGGTAGCTGTCCAGATAGAATATGAGCTGTCGATAAACTTCTGCGGTTCCGATGGGTTCCGAGTCCTCAATGGCATCTCAAATAAGCACGAGACAGACAGCCGCTTCAGACCAATTTGACCGTCCCTTGCGCGACCTGCGGATCTCGGTAACGGACAGGTGCAACTTCCGCTGTCCATACTGCATGCCGGCCGAGATATACGGTGAGCGGTATGAGTTTCTGCCGCGCGATGAGCTGCTCACGTTTGAGGAGATCGCCCGGCTGACGGGTATTTTCGTTGATCTTGGCGTGACGAAGGCCAGGCTTACCGGCGGAGAACCGCTGATCAGGGCTGATGTGACCCGATTGATCCGGATGCTCACGCCTTTCAACGCACTTGCCGACCTCACGATGACGACAAACGGCTACCTGCTCGCGCGGTTCGCGCAGGAGTTGAAAGAGGCTGGCCTTGGGCGGATAACGGTGAGCCTGGACAGTCTGGACGATGAGGTTTTCCGGTCGATGAACGGCAGAAATTTTGATACTGCTCCAGTTCTTGAGGGCATCGCCGCGGCGGAAAAGGCCGGATTTAGCCCGATAAAAATAAACGCTGTTGTCCAGAAGGGTGTGAACGATCATACGATTGTTGACCTGGCGCGCCATTTCAAGGGCACCGGGCACATCGTCCGATTCATCGAGTTCATGGACGTTGGGACGTTGAACCACTGGAACATGTCGCAGGTGATGCCGGCGGCTGAGATCGTCCGGATGATCTGTGAAGAGATGCCGATCGAGCCTGTGGAGCCGAACTACAAGGGCGAAGTTGCACGGCGCTGGCGCTACGTGGACGGCGATGGCGAGATCGGGATCATCGCATCCGTGAGTGAGCCGTTCTGCGGCGCGTGCACGCGGGCACGGCTATCGACGGACGGGCGTTTGGTGACGTGCTTGTTCGCCGCGGGCGGCACGGATCTGCGGGGCCCGATGCGGGGCGGCGCCGACGATGACGAACTCAAGAAGCTGATTGCCGGTGTCTGGTCGGATCGCCGGGATCGCTACTCGATGGACCGGTCTACGCTCGGGGATGGTGATGGGGCCACGCGTTCCCGGATTGAGATGTACCAGATCGGTGGGTAGCCGCCTCTGGCCGGTGAGCTGAGTTAGATGGCCGGGTCGTACTCCGGGGCCCGGCGGGCCTTGACGGCGGCGAGGTAGCGTGGTCCGTACAGCTTTGCGATGACGCCGCGCAGTTCGACCGCTCCAAAGGGCGTGGGCAGCACGGCCTCTCCGCCAACGCGGTGGAGGGTTGCCCCGTCAACGTGTTCGATGAGCCCTGCAACGAGCACGATAGCGGTGTCGTTTCCGGCCGCCCTGAGGGCCTTGCCCAGCGCATCAATTGCCGGCGCGCCGATCCGAGTGTCGACGAATGCGAAATCAAAGGGCTGGCGGGAGACAGCGTTCATCGCGGATGAGGCGTTGTTGGCGATGGTGACCGTATGACCATCGTGTCCGAGGATGGTGTCAAACGCCAGGCTCAGATCGCGATCGGGTTCAACGACCAGAACGCGAAGGCTGACGAATGAAGGGGCGAAGGCTGCCAATGAGTGAACGACCTGTTCGCAGATGCCTGTTCGTAAATGAAGGTGACCCGGTGCTGAGACGCCGGTGGGGTCGATGGTCGCTGTCTCCCGGCCGGGGCAACGGAACATTTGGGTAACGTGTGGGTAAACGTCAGGTAAACGAGGTGTGTGGGGAGGGGCCGGAGGGCATGCTGCCAGGGCAGGGTGGGTGCGGGACATAAGATTAGGAAATGTCTGATTCAGCCGCCACGCTACTACCTGCTCCGGGAGCGCGACCCTTCTATCCGACTCGCTCATCTGCTTGATGGGACCGCCCCCCCCTCCCCCAAGGCGGTCGCCCGGACCGAACATCTTCGTTCGCGCCTTGTGGCGATGACTGTTTCCGGACGGAGCGCCTTGATCGGGAGGATATCGTGGCCGGCCTCCAATGCCAGCCTCACGAGGCCGGGCAAAAAAAGTCGGCATCCCCAATCACCGGCAGATTCACCAGATTCTCACATCATTCTTGCCCGAACATGGTTTCGGCCAGCTTTCGGTAGGCTTCGTCCTTCTCATCCTCGGTCAGGCAGGCGCGATGGCTCGGACGCTGCAGGTGTTCCTCCATCTCACTTACGAGCGCGTCAAGTCCACGTCCCGGCGCCGTGCCTGATGGAACGTCTATGCCCGCCTGATCCATGACTTCGTCTGATACGAATATGGGGCAGTTCACGCGAGAGGCCAGGGCGATTGCATCGCTCGGCCGGGCATCAATTTCCCGGATGCCGTGAGTACCCGTGACGCTCACGATGGCATAGAAGGTATCGCCATCCAGACGTTCGACCGTCACGCGGTCCACCGTCGCGCCAACCGCGTCCAGTATGGATTGCATGAACACGAAAGTCTGGGGCCGCGGAAAGTTGGTACCCCGAGCGCTGAGAGCAATCGCAGAGCCTGAATCCCGACCTACCCAGATCGGCAACGCCCGCCCGCCCGCTTCGGCGGCCAGGATCACGACGTGGCCAGAAAACTCATGGCCGTGAAACTTGCTTTCCGCTTCCGATTCGACGATGTCTGCCACGTAAACCTTCTGCATTTCTGGCCTCCCAATGCCTGTGCCGACGAGCTCCGGCTCCGCAAGTTGTTCCCTTAGTTGCTCCCTCAAGCGGCGGCGCGCCCTGTTGAGCCGAACCTTGACCGCTCCGACTGTGATGCCCAGGCTCGCCGCGATCTCTCGTACGCTCATCTCGCGGTAGTAGAAGAGGAGCGTCGCGGACCTCATAGTCGAAGGCAATTCACTGACTGCCGCCAGTACCCGCGCTCGAAGTTCCTTTTCTTCCAGTATTGAAGCCGGGTCGCTATCCGCGCTGGCCTGATGGCCGACGACGCCTGGGCTTGCGACCCTGTCCAATGGCGTACCGGCCAAAGGCGCACCGGAATATGACCGTCGAACATGGCTGCGGCACAGGTTAAGCACTATCCCGCAGAACCACGGGCCGAATCGCCCCGGATCGCGCAAGTCCCTGAGCGACAGAAATGCGGTTAGCGATGCCTCCTGGACCAACTCCTCGACCACCGCGTGGTCTCTGACGAAACGCGCCGCCGCCCTGGTCACCATTGGCCGATGTTGATCCAAAAGGAACCCGAACGCGTCTGTATCCCCAGCGCGCGCCTGGCACACTAACTCCCCGTCCGAAGGGGTGGTCTCTGTGCGTGATTGCGTGTCCATCATCCCGATATTAGATAGTGGTTTGCGGTGTCAAGAAGGTTACAGGCGATAGCACAACACCCTGTAGATCCCCCGCCGCGCCGCTACTGCGGCGACACAGCAGCGTGAGGTGTCCCGGTTCACTAAGTATCCAATGCGGACGGGCCGATTCACGCGTGCCAAAAGGACGCTCGAGGCGACAATCTTCTAACCGGAAAATCGTGAAGCCGGGACCGCCCGAATATTCGGAGCCGGACCAGGCCGGGTGACTCACCAACCAGGCCACACGCCCGCGGCGAAGCTGCTTATCCGCATTATGACGCGGGGCATATTCCGTGCGAACGTGACGGGCGGAGAAAAACTGGTACCCCGTACCGGATTCGAACCGGTGATCTTCACCTTGAAAGGGTGACGTGTTGGGCCGCTACACTAACGGGGCGGGGAAGCCGCTTCGTGCGGCACATATCAGGTTAGCAGGCAGTCCGGCCGTGTTGCACCCCTATCTATCTAAGGACAGACGCGCCCAAACACACAAAACGGCTACAGGTTTTTGCCGCGCCGATTCGGTCGACGGTAGACAGGCGCTGCCGCGGCGGCTTTGAACGCGTCTGCTGAGGGGCAGAGATCTGCAAGCGGGCAATCGTCGCAGAGCGGCCGCTGGGCCCGGCATGTTCTGCGGCCGTGGGCGATCAGCTGCACGTGGTAGGCGTAGACGCGCTCGGGTGGTACTTGTGACTCCATGAGTACGTGTGCTTCATCGACCGATGTGGTGAGCGATATGAGGCCGAGGCGGCGGGCGATGCGGTAGACGTGGGTATCGACGGGCATGGCAGGCATGCCGAGTGAGAATGCGAGCGTGACTGCGGCGGTCTTGGGGCCGACTCCGGACAGTGTCGTGAGCCATTCCCTGGCGTCGTCCAGCGGGAGCTCGGCGAGGAAGTCGATACTGAAGTCGCCTCTACGTTTCAGGATCTCAGCGAGGATGGCCTGCAGCCGGGGCGCCTTCTGATTTGCCAGCCCTCCGTGGCGAATTGCGTTGGCGAGCAGATCGGTATCGGCTTCCAGTACCTCGCCCCACGTCGGATAGCGTTCCCTCATGGCGCGGTAGGCCACTTCAGCGTTTGAGTCGGACGTGTGCTGGGTCAGCACGGTGAACAGCAGCTCGTCGAGGGCCTCCATCCGGGGGGACCATGAAACGCTGCCATGGTGGGCATCGAGCCTGGCCAGGATTTCCGGTGGCGATACTCGTGGGCGATATGCCGGCCGCTTTCTTCGTGGGCTCATTGTTATCCAGTCATCGTTCAGGCGGGTCGAGTGACGCTGCGAGCTGCGAGTAAAACGGCGACATCTGCCAGCTTTCCATCTGCGAGAATCTCGCAAATGCCTCCACTGGCTTTTTCATGTCTGGACTCTCATGAGATTCGGACACGGGGGGAATCGTACCGCGACGGTGAGTGATCGAATTCTCATAACGAATGCACGGATCGTGACGCTGGACCCAGCGAATCCCGCCGCCGCTGGGATGAGGCTGGTAGATGGACGTGTCGAGCGGTTGTATGCCGCGGCATCGGACATGCCGGTTTCAGGAGGCGAGCTGGTGGACTGCGATGGCGCAACGATCGTGCCGGGGTTCGTTGACGCGCACTGCCATCCGCCAGCGCTTGGCGCCCATCTCTCAGCCATCGATTGCGGTCCGGGTGCGGCGGGGTCGATTTCTCAGATCATCGAGCGAATCCGGGACGGAGCGCCGCCCCACCCTACCGCATGGGTTCGGGCAGTCGGATATGACGAGTTGTTGCTGCGCGAGAAGCGGCATCCGACGCGATTTGATCTGGACGAAGCGATCTCTTCGGCGCCGCTCATACTGACCCACGGCAGTGGTCATGCGGTCGTTCTGAACAGTATCGCGATGCGCGAGGTTTGGCTTGATGCGACGACTGAAGAGCCGCCGGGCGGCACGATCGACCGCGATGCGGTGACAGGCGAGCCGACGGGGCTTTTACTCGAGATGCCGGACTGGCTTGCCGCCCGGCTTCCGGTGGTGAGCCGGGAGCAGCAACTGGATTGGCTCGAGCAGGCGGCCGCGGTTTTGCTCTCGGCCGGGGTGACGTCGGTCACTGACGCCGGTCATCGCAACGATGGCGACAGGATGTCGCTCTATGAGGCGGCGGGCCGGACAAGATTCCCGCTTCGCACAACCGTCATGCTGCGTCCGGGGGTGGATCGCGGTGGGATCAGGTCGACGGACAGCGTGGGGCCGGGGCTGACGAAGCTGATGGTGACGGCGTCGGCGGGGAGGATGCACCCCGGTCCGGGCGAGCTGAAGGAGCTGGTTGAAGCGGAGGCCGCGGCCGGCAGTCCCGGCGTGGCGATTCACGCGGTGGAGCGCGAGGCGGTAGTCGCCGCGGTTGAGGCCTTTCGGGTGTTTCGGGCCGGGCGGGACGTGGTGGCGAGGTCCGGGTTCCCCGGGTTCGTGATGCGAATCGAGCATGCCGCGGAGGCGCCGCCGGAGGTCGTTTCAGCGATTGCGGAGAGCGGAGCGGCGGTGGTCACGCAGCCGGGGTTTATTTATTCGCGCGGCGACAGGTATCTGGCTGCTGCGGCGGGTGGCGGCCCTGCGCCGGACGAACTCTATCCGCTGCGCGCGTTTCTGGACGCCGGAGTGCCTGTTGCCGCGGGCAGCGACGCTCCTTACGGGACGTGGCGGCCGCTGGAGGCCCTGCGTGCCGCGGTCGAGCGGCGAGCAGCTTCGGGGCGCGTCGTGGGGGCGTCACAGGCGATCTCTGCGGCAGAGGCGCTCGGCCTGTACAGCGGCTCGCTACGGGCTGGCGGGCGGGCTGACTTCGTTGTTCTGAGCGGCAATCCGCTGTGCACGGAGACGAGTCGACTGGGGGAGATCGAAGTCATCGCCACGTACGTGGGCGGTGAGCGGGTTTCGTCTGGCGGAACATTGCGCTGATGGTCGCGCGGGCAGGTTTGAAACGCCCTTGCCTGTGGGGTCAGGCGTTGGGCGGGAAGCCTAATTAAGGCGGTTGCTGGCGAAGTTGGCCAGCGCGGCCAGGGATGTTCGTGCCTCGGAGTTGTCGAAATCATCGAGTTCGGCTGCGGCTGTGGTGGCATAGTTGTCGGCGACGACGATGCACTCGTCGAGAATTCCGGTCTCGCGAATCAGCTTGACCGCCTTCGTGAGGTGAATACCGCGATCGTCCGGCGCGCTTTTCAGGAGATCGCTGACCGGATTGTCTTCTGGCATCCGTTCCAGCAGCATGATGGAGGGCAGTGTCAGGATTCCCTGGCGCAGATCGTTGCAGGCCGGCTTGCCGAGTTCTTCGGAATCCGAGGTGAAGTCGAGAACATCGTCCATCACCTGGTAGGCCATGCCCAGGTTGTAGCCGAAGCGGTGCATGCGTTCCACGTCGCGCTCGGCGGCGCCGCTCAACATGGCGCCGGTTTCTGCCGCGGTCGTGAAGAGCGACGCCGTCTTGTTGTAGATCCGCCGCAGATATGCGTCCCGTCGGTGGTTCTCGTTGCCTGAGAGGAGCAACTCGGTCAGCTCTCCTCTGGAAAGCTCCATGATGGTTTCTGCGAACCGGCGTACGACCCGGACGTTCCCGGTGTCGCAGACGAACGTCGCGGATGCAGCAAAGAGGTAGTCGCCCAGTAGCACGGCGACGCGGCCTCCCCAGAGGTTGCTGGGCGTGGCGCGGCCGTGGCGCAGGTCGGCGCTATCCACCATGTCATCGTGAATCAGAGTGGCGACGTGCAGCAATTCCACTGCCGCCGCCATGGTGATGACGTGGTCCGTTGGGTCACCGCCCCACAACTTTGAGGTCAGGAGCGTAATTGCGGGGCGCACTCTCTTGCCGGGGGCGGCGAGGATGTGCTCCAGCATGTTCTGAATCTCGTCCTCATCGCGCAGCTCGCCCGCGTCGCCATCCTCGGCGACCGAAAGCAAGGACAGGGCGACCCGTTCGAGTTCATTTTCGACTGGCGAGTAGACGGACGACTCTATCTGGCCTTTTGTGAGCATTTGTTACGCCTGTGCCGGTGCCTGTGCAGATTGCTGGTCTGGCGCTGGCGATTCGTGCCGTGCCAACTCTTCGGCGACCATGGAGTCGTCGAGCTTCTTGAACAGGGGCCTTGGAACTGGGAGTCGGCGCCCCGCTTCAGGCGTCGGCCGTGTCCAACCGAGATCGATCACTTCACCCTCCGCGCCGATAAGCTTATGAAGGCTCTGGGCGCTCGTCGGCATGTATGCATATATAAGAGTACGAAGAGTTGCCGCTATCTCGATGCCGATCGAGAGAGTGGTACCGGTCCGTTCCATGTCGGTTTTGGCCGTTTTCCAGGGCGCCTTCGTATCCAGGTATTTATTGCCATCTCTCGCCAGACCCATGATAAGCCTGAGACCTTCGCGGAATCGTCGGTCACTAATCTGCTGGCCTACCTTATCCATTGCCGTATCACAGGCTGCCAGCACGGCGGCATCGGTCTCGTCGGTTGCGTTCCGGGGCGGAACGGCGCCATCGAAGTTTCGCGCCGCCATGCTAAGCACGCGATGGACGAAGTTGCCGAGAGTGGCGACGAGTTCGTCGTTGTTGCGGCTGAGAAACGTCGCCCAGGTGAAATCGCTGTCGGAGGTCTCCGGCATCGTCGCGGACATGTAGTAGCGAAGCGCATCCGGCTCGTAGCGGTCGAGAGCGTCGGCGGCGGTGACACCCCACTGGCGGCTTTTTGAGAACGCTCCGCCCTCATAGTTCAGATACTCGTTTGCCGTGATGTCGTACGGCAGGTTCAGAGACCGCTCGTCTCCCAGGCCCATGATCATTGCCGGCCAGATGATGGTGTGGAATGGGATGTTGTCTTTGCCCTGGAAGTAGTAGGAGCGGGCGGATGGGTCTTTCCACCACGCCTGCCACGCATCAGGGTCGCCCGAAGATTCCGCCCACTCGATGGACGCGGAGAGATAGCCGATGACGGCTTCGAACCAGACGTAGATTCTCTTGTGTTCGTAGCCTTCGACCTCATCTGGCACGGATACGCCCCACTCGATGTCGCGGGTCATCGCGCGATCCGGCAGGCCTTCTCGCAGCATGCCCAGGCTCATGTTCCTCACCTGAGGCCTGAAGTGCTCCTGCGCCGAGATCCATTCTTGAAGCCTCTCCGAGAATGCGGAGAGCTTGAACAGGTAGTGGTTGGTATCTCGGAACTCGGGTGTTGAGCCGTCCGTCACGCACCGGATGCCAATCAGGTCCGCGGCGTCCAGGGTATTACCGCAGTTATCGCACTGGTCGCCGCCCGCCTTGTCGAATTTACAGATCGGGCATGTTCCGGCAACGAGCCGGTCCGAGAGGAACCGCTGCTCTTCCAGGCAGTATGGCATCGACTCCGTCGACTCGTAGAGAAAGCCGTTTTTCAGGAGGTCCGAGAATATGCCCTGCGCTATCTGAGCGTGGTTCGCAGTGTCGGTGTGGGTGTAGAGATCGAACGAAAATCCGAACCTGTCCAGCATTTCCACGAACTGTTCGTGATAGCGGGTTGCGATAACGGCCGGGTCGACGCCCTCGGCCTGCGCTGTCAGTGCGGTTGGCGTGCCGTGCATGTCACTGCCGGAGACCATCAGGACGCGGTTTCCCGCCTGTCTGTGATATCTGGCGAAGATATCGGCTGGAAGGAACGAGCCTGCGACGTGGCCCAGATGCGGCTCGCCATTGGCGTAAGGCCAGGCGACCGCGACGAGAATTGTGTCAGTCAATCAGGGGATGTCCGGGTGCAAAAACCGCTGGATCTGGCCATCGGCGGAAGGGCGTTCGTGAGCAGAACCTTCAAATACGTGGTGAATACGATTTGAGCTTGAATCGAGTCTAGCACAGCGGCCGAACAGGGGCCTGCTACCCGTCGCGTCTGGTGTCCAGCTCCAGCCGGTACACGCGGCTTCTGGAGGCGCCGGTACGCGCGGTGGCCCTGTCCACCAGGCTGCGGCCCGCCAGCCCCCCAGAGCGGAGCTCCGCCACGGCCTCCACGATTTCTGCGTCGGATGGGCCTGTTCCCGGCGTTTCCGCCCCTGATATCACGATCGCGAACTCGCCGCGCGGCTCTTCGAAATGGGCCAGCGCTCCTGCGGGGGTGCCCCGGTACGTTTCCTCATGTAGTTTGCTCAACTCGCGCGACACCGATATTGGCCTGTCCGGCAGCGTTTCCACCATCTGCTCCAGCGTCTTGCGGATTCGATGCGGCGCTTCGAAGCAGACGGTTGTCCGGGGGCGGTCGCGCGCTGATCGTAGCGCTGCTTCCCGCGCTGCTTTGTTGCGTGGAAGGAAGCCGATGAACGTGAACGAGTCCGCTGCGAAGCCGGAGACGGACAGCGCGGCCGTCACAGCGGAGGGACCGGGAACCGTGACGATCTGATGGCCTGCTGCGAACGCTAGATCGATGAGCGCGGCGCCGGGGTCGCTGATGACGGGAGAGCCTGCGTCCGTTACCAGCGCAACGTCCCCGGCATCGAGCGCCTTCAGAACGCGTTCTGCGGAGCGCGGGCCACTGTGCTCATGGTAGCTGAGCGTCCTGGTAGCGGCGTTGATGTGGTTCAGCAGCTTGCGGGTCACGCGGGTGTCTTCCGCTGCGATGAGGCCGACTTCGCGCAAAATCCGTGCCGCCCGGGGGGAAAGATCCTCCAGGTTGCCGATCGGCGTCGCCACGATGAACAGTGTTCCCATGGCTCGATTATAGGTATGCCGTGCGGATCGGGTGTCTGGCGCCCTCTGGTGCGCCCATTGCGGCATCTAGTACGATTCACCGCCATTGGGCTGCGTCGTCAGGGCAGTGTTGTTCTGGGAGTGTGAGGTTCAGATATCGATGGCCGAAGTGGGTACCGGCAACCGGTTCGTTTGCACCGTCTGCAATGCGGAGTTCATCGTCACAAAAGGCGGTGACGCCAGCATTGTGTGCGACGGCAAGCCGGTCGAGCCGAAGAAGTAGGAACGAGAGATGGCCAACGAGCTGGGCAAGCGTTACGAGTGCAAGGTCTGTGAAACCACGATTCTATGCACCAAGGCCGGCGATGGCGAAATTATCTGCCACGATCAGCCGATGGAGATCCAGGCGCCGCGCAAGCTGCCATCGTCCGATTAGTCGGACAACCCGGGCACCGCGGCGCCTCGCCATAGCGCCTGCAGCTCTTTTGGCGTCAGATCTGCGATGGCCGTATCGCCGGCCGCGATCTCGGTTCTTTCCAGCCTCGTGCGGAAGGCAAGGGCATGGCTTCTGAGTGCGGTTTCGGGATCGGCGCCGAGGGCCTTCATTTCGGCGACGAGATTGAACAGAACTTCTCCTGTGACCCGTTCTTTTTTGTCTTCTGGCGCGCTCGATAATCGTTCAGTAACAGTGGCGGACAGGGCTGTGTCGTTGCTTTCTTCGCGCCATGATAGCCCGGCTTTCGACGCGCGGCTCTGGATTTCCGCGGCGTAGGCCAGCGCGGGCATCGCCCTGGGCACCGCGTCTGCGACGAGCCGCTTCTGCCCGGGCTTTTCTTTACGTTTGAGCTCTTCCCAGCGGCCCAGGACTTCTTCGGCCGTGGCGGCATCTACGCCCTCTTCGAACACGTGGGGGTGGCGGCCGATCATCTTGGATGCGGCGGACAGGACCACGTCGCCGAGCTCGAACTCACTCTGCCGGCGCGCCATCTCGGAATGAAAGAGGACATGAACAAGCAGGTCGCCCAGCTCTTCGGTCATGCCCTCTGCGTCATCGGAATCGATGGCTTCGATTAGCTCGTATGACTCTTCGAGAAGGTAGCGGCGCAGCGAGGAGTGGGTCTGTTCGCGGTCCCACGGGCATCCGCCGGGGCCGAGGAGCGTTTCGACGATGCCGACCAGATCATCGAATGAGCGGGTCGCGGTTGGTGTCGGGGGGTTCGTCATTCAGATAACCTTTTCACAGGATCGTTACGCAGGAGAGAGAGCGGACATTGGCCGAGCAGGCAGCGCAGTCGAGGGTAACGGCTGCCACAGGGCGGGCCGGGGATACTCTACGCTCTCTTGCGGCGCGGCTGCGGAACATGACCTGGTTCTGGGTGGCGGGATCGGTCCTGCTGGCGGTAGCGCTGCCTCTGTTCCTGATTACCGGCACCGTCCGTATCGTCTCGACCTCCGAGTTGCTGTACGACTACGGCTTCGACAAGTACAACATCGAGCGGCGAACCGGAATCCCGCGGGCGGAACTCGACCGTGCGGCTGAGAGCCTGATCGACTATTTCGGTAACGGAGACGTGCGGATCGACAGCCGTGTCAACTTCGGGCAGGGCGACGTCCCGCTCTACAAGGAGCGTGAGATCCTGCACCTCGTGGACGTCAAAAATCTGTTCGGGCTTGTGAACGACATTGAGAAGGGTTCGTTCGGGTTCGTCGCCTTCTTCATTCTGCTTGCGCTGGCCGTACGCGGGTGGTCTTACCTGCCGCTGCTATGGCGCACGCTTCTCTGGTCGGGCGCGGGCACGGTGGTTCTGGTGGCCGTGATCGGAATTGCGACCGCGATCAGCTTCGACGAGGTGTTCCTGCAGTTCCACCTGGTGAGTTTTGCCAATGATCTCTGGCTATTGGACCCGCGGACGCACTATCTGATCCAGATGTTCCCGCAGAACTTCTTCCTTGACGCCACGCTTGCGATCGCGGCGCTCACGCTGGCCGAGTTCGCGTTGATTCTCGGGGTGGTGTGGCTGTTCAACAGGAAGGCCCGGAAGCGGCTTGCCGGGAGCGGTGGTTAGCGAGACTGGCGGGCCGGCGCAGGGGCGAGGCTCGCCCCGCCCGCGCCTTGCGCGTCTAAGGGACCGCTCGGGCCGGGCAGCCCGGCCCCTACGGGGTGCGCCAGCGCTCCACTACCGCCGGCAGATCGGCGAGGTCTTCGAGCACGTAGTCCGGCTCTACCTCTGGCTCTCGGGAGTCGTAGCCGCTTATCCATGCCGTGCACATTCCGACGCGGTGGGCGCCTGCGATGTCGGAAAGGAGGTTGTCACCGACGTGGAGAGCTTGTTCTGGCAAGGCGTTCATCTCGGCGAGGGTGCTGGTGAAGATCGAGGCGGTTGGCTTGGCTACGGCGGCTTCGTTCGAGAAGGTTGTTACCTCGAACCTGTCTCGCCAGCCTATGTCGTCGAACCATCGCCGGTAGATATCTCCGGATGTGAAGCCGGTGTTTGAGATCAGGGCCAGGCGAAGTCCCGCTTCGGTGAGCGCGCTCAGGACTTCTCCCGCCTTGGGATGTGCGACTGGAGGCGCCGCCAGGAACGGCTCATCGACCGCGGAAATTATCTCGCCAGCCGCCTCATCCGATAGCGTGTCAAACACGCCCGGTAGCGTGTAATCGATGATCTGCCGAACCCAGAGCGGGAACGTGCGGTCCACTCCGTTGGCGTGAGCATGGTCGATATCTTCCTGAACGCGTTTGAACGACGCTTCCAGCTCATCTTCATCGACCGGGTGTCCCGCGGAGGCCAGCGCGTCCATGACCCGACTGAGCCTCTCTCTGCTCCTGCCGACGCCGCCTCTCGAGGTGAACGCCTGCTCCGTAATGAGGGTCAGCCAGAGATCGAGGGTGACGACGTTACGGGTGGGTGGGTCCTGGCCGGTGGTCCGGCTCGCGGTTGGCATCAGTACTGGATCAGTGCGCTCACGGAGTGAGGCCCCAGTGCGGCCCGGCCGTTGAGGAACGTGAGTTCGACCACGAATGCGAAGGCTTCGACGGTGGCGCCCATCTGCTCGATAAGCACCCCCGCGGCGGCGGCGGTTCCGCCGGTGGCGAGCAAGTCGTCGACGACCAGGACGCTCATGCCGGGCTCGAACGCGTCTGAGCGGGCCTCCAGCCGTGCTTTGCCGTACTCGAGATCGTAATCAACTCCGACGGTTTCAGGCGGAAGCTTGTCCGGCTTGCGCAGCGGCACGAGCGCGGCTTTCAGGTTGAGTGCTACCGGGCCGCCGAACCAGAAGCCGCGTGCGTCGATGGCGGCGATGGCGTCGATCTTTCTACCGGCGTAGGTCTCGCTTATCGAATCGACCGCGTACTTGAAGGCCCTGGGGTCCGCCAGGAGCGGGGTGAGGTCGCGAAAGAGGATTCCCGGCTGTGGGTAGTCCGGGACATCCCGAATCCAGTTTTTCAGGTCCAAATCTATGCTCTTGAGCGGAGTGAGTCGGTGGTCCGGCGTGAAGGCGTGCCGGGAGGGTTAGTTTATCGGGTTGGCGGCGCGGGGAGGGCAGGTCTGAGACCAGACTCTGCCGGGGGTGGTGGTACGAGGTGGGATGCTCAGCCGATTTCGAACAGGTCTGTGTCGGGGTAAAAATCCGTCCAGGCGAACCAGAACGATGGCGTCGAGTGGATGCGCTCAAGGTGGCGGCCCGCGAACTCACCTTCGAACGCCGTGCCGGTGAATGGAATCCACTTCGAGCCCGTCTCGTTGTCGACCAGGTACTCGTCGCCATCTTCCACGGTAATGCGGAAGGTGAGTTTGCGGCCGTCCATGGTGCTTTCGTACACAAACGCCGTATCGGCTGTGTTGTCGAAGTAGACCAGGGCGGGCTGGCCGAGAATCGTATCGTTCACGATCCGGACGCTGCGCAGCGCCTCGAACGGGTATGCTTTTGCGCCGTCTTCGAAGCCGACGCCCAGCACCAGATCCTTATTTTTGAGGCGGTCGTCCTTGTTGCTCTGTCCTAGCGCGCCTGTGAGGCGGTTGGAGTCGTAGTAGCTCTCGTATGAGTCCCGGGAGTAGAAGCCGCCGCTCTTGTCAAGAGCGAGCGTGTCCGGGTGCTCCTCGACCCAGCGCGACCATGTGGTCATGGTGAGTGGAATCGGCTCCAGGAGACGGCCCAGCAACTCGCCGCGGACGGCCTGTCCCAGAAACTGGCTCCAGAGAGTGCCGGTCTCCTGGTCATACATGACCAGCGCGTTCATGATCAGCTTGCCTGACACGCCGAACGTGTGCGTGAGTCCGTCTATCTCTCTGGCATACCCGATGCCAGTGAAGCAGAGCGGTCACCAGGTGACTGCGACGGGCACACCTCCCACCACGTCGTTCACGATCTCGTGGCGGCTGAGCATGGGGACCGAGTACGCCCGTATATCGCCATTTATCTCGATGCCGAGAATCTTTTCTTCAGGGCGGTAGCGGTCGCGGGAGTTATCCGGGTTCGAGGCTTCATCGGCGCTGACGAAGGTCGGGTTGAAGATGGCGGGAATGGCGTCGTACGGCAGAAGAGTGACGATTTCGAGTTGCCGTGGCGCCCGCCCGTTCAGAGTGGCGGACTCGGTATCGGTCACGCCACCGGTGTCCAGGAAGCTCGACCCTCCGGTGTTGGCGGCATTGGCGATGCGTGAGCCGGGCGGGACGATGACCGTCTCCTTCTGCTGGCCGAGGCCGAACAACTGGGATTGCCACGCGAATGCGAACACAACCAGCAGGATCACGGCTACCAGGCCTACTACTTGCGCGTGCTTCAGAATTTTTGCTTGCATTTCGACCGGTCGAACGGCACTCGGTATGAAAGGGAGGTGAAAGAGGGGCGCCGGGCATTGCGGTTGCCCGCTCGGGCCCTCAATTAGATGTACGGCCAGATTACGCGGCGCGACTCTCCCCGTGATGCCCTCGGGAATGATGCGCCAGGGCGTTCGGATTCGCAGGCCGCTGGACATATACTCTGGCAATGGGAGCGCCGTGCTGCGCTACGCCCTGAACATTTTCCGAAGCCATGCCGGGCCGACCTGGCAGCCGCTGGAGCCAAAGAAGATACGACTCGCCAATCTGACCCTTTCTAACTATCGCAACTTTGGCGATGTGGAACTTGAGCTGAACCCCGGCCTATCCGTTTTCCAGGGCATGAACGGCCAGGGCAAATCAAACTTGCTGGAGGCCGTATATCTGCTCTCAGTTGCGAAATCTCCGCGCGCCTCGCAGGACCGGGTTCTGGTGGCATGGGACGTCATGGCGAACGGGGGTCACTCCCAGATAGTGGGAGTTGCGCGTTCCAACGAGCAGACGACCAAGATCCAGATCGACTTTGAGACGCAGCCGGCTGATGGCGGCGGCGGCGACCGGGCGAACGGCGATTCAATGTCGGTGCAGAAGTCGCTGCGTGTGAACGGGGTGAAGCGCTCGGCGAGCGATTTCGTAGGCGCTCTGAACGTTGTGTCGTTCGCAGTGGAGGACCTTGAACTGGTCACCGGCGGGCCTGCGGTTCGCCGCCGCTACCTCGATATCCTGATTTCGCAGGGAGATCCAACGTATCTGAAGGCGCTGCAGCGCTATCAACGTGTCCTGACGCAGCGGAACAACATGCTTCGGTTGATTCGTGACCGGCGTGCTTCCACCGACGAGCTTTTGTTCTGGGACGAGCGGCTGTGCGAAGAAGGAGCGGCGATCATCGAGAAGCGTGCTGTGGCTGTTGATCGGTTGCGGGACGCCGCGCTTGCGTCCCACTCGAATCTTGCCGATGGCGACGAGTCACTTGGCCTCGAATACCTTCCTGCGCTCGGGCCTGCTCTTGGATCCTTCGAGCCCGCGGAGTCGATGACGGCCGTCCATCTCGCGGCGGCGCTATCAGAGAGCCTCGGCGTGTTGCGGGACCAGGAGATGGCGCGCGGTATCACGACCGTTGGGCCGCACCGTGACGAGCTGGAGATCACGCTCGCCGGGCGGAGTGCGGCCGCGTTCGCGTCGAGGGGGCAGGCCAGGACCATTGCGTTGTCACTCAAGCACGCGGAGGGCCGGCTCGTCTCAGAATCGACGGGCCGCAGCTCGATACTGGCGTTGGATGACGTGCTCTCCGAACTGGACGAGAAGCGGAGACGGCTGGTCCTCGAAGCAGCATCCGCATACGAGCAGGTGTTGTTGACCACGACCGATTTCTCGTTCGTCGAGCCGGGATATTTAGCCAGGGCAGAGACGTTTACCGTTGATGGTGGCGCGGTTAACCGGGTGGGCCTGTGAGTCTTAGCGGTGCTATTACCGAGGCGGCCGGCATGATCATCTCAAGTTCGCACGTGGTGGCGATGACCGGCGCGGGAATATCGGTTGAAAGCGGCATCCCCGCGTTTCGCGGCCGCGAGGGAATCTGGACTCGCCACGGCACACCTGCGGCGGACGGGTATAGCCAGTTTCTGGAAGATCCTGAGGCGTTCTGGGCGCGCCAGCACTTGGGACGAGCGGAGCCATGGATTGCAGAGTTGCGTAACGCTCTGGACGCTGCGACGCCAAATCCCGGCCACATCGCGCTGGCCGAGTTGGAGAGGGCAGGCGCGCTGCGGAGCATAGTCACGCAGAACATAGACGGGCTCCACCAGGACGCTGGGAGCCGGTCCGTGGTGGAGATTCACGGCAGCCGGTACAAGCTGCGATGCGTTGACTGTGGCATCCGTACGCCGCGGGAGGAACTGTTCATGGCGCAGGCGCCGCCGCCGTGCGAATCGTGCGGCGGCAGGGTGAAGTTCGACTCCGTCCTTTTTGGCGAGCCGATTCCGCCGGAAGCACTTGAGGCTTCTATGGCGGCCGCCAACCAGGCGGACTGCGTGCTGGTGATAGGCACATCGGCTACTGTGCGACCGGCCGGCGGGCTTCCCCGCATTGCACAGTCAAACGGCGCAAAGTTGATTGAGGTCAATACGTCCGAGACCGCGCTTTCGAAATCGTGTGACATCGTTCTCAGGGGAAAGGCGGCGGAGGTGCTGCCGCAACTGGCAGGCGGCGTGTCTCTAGGCCGCGCTACTTCATGGCAGTAATATGGCACCCCACCCGAAGATGTGCCCTCGGAGGCAGGAGCGATCATGACCACCATTTCAAGTTCTGGCTCAAGTTCCGGGGCGTCCGGTTCGACATCCGGCTCTGCACTCAAGCAGGAGATCGAACGGTACGCGGCGGCCAACCCGAAGTCCGCGGCGATGCACGAGCGGGCGAAGGAATCGCTGCCCGGCGGCGATTCGCGCAATAGCATCTGGTGGAAGCCGTTTCCTATTTACGTGGCGCGCGGCGATGGGTCGATGATGACTGACCTTGACGGGAACGAGCGGGTCGATTTCATAAGCAACATGACGACGCTCATTCTGGGGCATCGCCACCCCGATGTTATTAAGGCGGTCGAGGCGCAGGTGGACAGGGGGCTTTCTTATCCGGCGCCCTCGGAGCTGGTAGTGGAGTGGGCCGAGTTGATCGTTGGCCGGGTGCCGTCTGTCGAGAAGGTCCGGTTCGTCAATTCGGGCACGGAGGCCACGCTGAACGCCATTCGTGCGGCGCGCGCCTTTACCGGCCGCCAGAAGATCGTGAAGTGCGAGGGCGGCTATCACGGAGCCCACGATGATGTGGCGGTGAGCGTGGATCCGGGTTTCGATAAGGCAGGCGACGAGCTGGCGCCTGAGTCTGTCAGGGACTACGAGGGCGTTCCGGACAAGTCGCTCGATCACACAATCGTCATTCCTTACAACAATCCGGCCGCGGCAGAGGCGATTATCCGCGCGAATGGCTCGGAGGTAGCGGCTGTGATCGTTGAGCCTGTGATCGGCCGCCTTGGCATGCTGCCGGCGCAGCCGGAGTTTCTCCAGGCGCTCCGTGACGTGACCCGGGAACTGGGGATTGTCCTCATATTCGACGAGGTGATTTCGCTGCGGATTTCTCCGGGCGGCTCGCAGGAGTATTTCGGGATCACGCCGGACATGACGGCCATGGGGAAGATCATAGGCGGCGGCCTGCCGGTGGGGGCGTTCGGCGGCAAGAGCGAGATCATGGCGCTTTTCGACCCCGATTCAGAAGCAGGACCGCGTGTGAAGCACGCGGGAACGTTCAACGGGAATCCCATGACCGCGGCCGCTGGAATCGCCACACTGCGGAATATGACGCCCGAACTCTACGATCAGATCGCTGAACTGGGCGAGGACCTGAGGTCGAAGCTGCGGAATGTGATCGCCGAGCGCGAGGCGCCGATGGGCGTTACCGGGATCGCGTCGCTTTTCAGCTTGCAGTTCACGACAGTCCAGATCGTGGATTACCGATCACTGGAATCGGCCGACAAGACGCTTGCGGCGCACATGTTCATCGGCATGTTGAACGAGGGATTCGCGCTTTCAACGCAGTGCGCGGGGAATATATCGGCGGTTATCACGCCTGAGCAGGTAGACGGTTTCGTGGCGGCTTTCAGCAGCGTGCTTGAGCGGGCCGGATACGGCTAGAGTCAGATTGGGACCGGCTATATGGCCGGTGACTCCATTTCACCCGAGAGCGCGGAGCGGCCGGCAGAATCCGGGCTCTCGACCAGTTCGTCGTCTGAAACATCGACAAGGCTTGATCCCTCGACGCCATCGTGGGCGACCGCGCCGTCAGACATGTCGTACTTGTCGAGATCGGAGTTCGATTCCTGCCGCTCAACATACTGGTTCGGGAAGGAGATAACGCTTGCCAGATCGGGGTGTTTGAACGACTCCACGATCTGGATCGAGAAGCTCGATTCGCCGCTGCTGTTGGCAAATGCCTCATAGCGATTGCCGCGAACTATGAGTCTGGCAATTCGCACGCTGAGCTTGCCGTTCACCACGCCGAGGTATTTGCCGCTGGTAGTAGACACGCGGACCCCGGCGGGAGAGGCTTCAAGGATCAACTTATCGTGGATGGCGACGCCCTCGATGACATCCTGGCCGGCGGTGCGCTCAAGGCGTGTCAGGATG
>JADFPB010000165.1 GCA_022562515.1 Chloroflexota bacterium
TCGCCCGACGGCTCGCGGATCGCGTTTCTCTCGGCGCGCCACCCTGACCGCGAGTTCGCCTCGCGAACGGAGGCTTACACGATCCCGGCGGGGGGCGGTGAGCCGGAGATGATCAGTGGCGATCTGTACGCCGTCGGCGGAGTTGCGTGGTCGCCGGACGGCGAGGGGCTGGCCCTCCTGGGCACTCAACCGATCGATGATGGCGGATCCTGCTCCGTGCGTTGCCAGTCGTGGCTCTTTGTAGTCGAGCCGGATGGCGGCACGCGCCGGATCACGGACGACTCTATCTATCCGGTGGTAGAAGGTTTCTACGATCATTCAGCCGGCGAGCTCACGTGGACGCCGGACGGCAGGATTGTTTTCGCGGGCGATGCGGGTGGCCAGTCATACATCTGCTCAGCCGATCTATCAGACGGCGCCGTTAGTCGCCTTACCAGGGGTGGCGTCCAGATAACCGGCTCGTCTATCACTCCGGATGGCGGCAGAGCGGCAGCCGCAGCGACGTCTTCCGATGACCTCGGAGACATCGTTATTTACGACTTGAGCGACGGTGGCGAAAAGCGGCTTACTGCATACAACGCTGAGTGGCTGGGCCAGCATCCCCCGGCGAAAGTTGAGAAGTTCACGTACGAGCGCGATGGCGTTGAGTTGGAGGCTCGGCTGTACTTCCCGCCCGGATTCGACGAGGCGGGCAGCTACCCGCTGGTACTCGACGTTCACGGCGGCCCGCACAGCGCCTTTTACGACGCGTTCTACCCGCTGCACCAGGTGTTCGCCGGCGCGGGCTACGTTGTCCTGGCGATCAACCCGCAGGGCTCGTCGACGTATGGACGCGACTTCGCCTGTGCCGCGCATGCCGCATGGGGCGGCACGCCCTATGAGGAGCTGATGCAGGGGGTCGAGCTGGTGGCGGAACGCCCCTGCATTGATGCCGGGCGCGTGGTGATGCATGGCTCTAGCTACGGTGGCTATATGGGCTCGTGGATGGCAGGCCATACGGATCGGTTCAGGGCCATCGTCATCGCCGCGCCCGTGACGAACCTTGTCAGCTTTTACGGCACCTCCGACATCGGGGTCCATTTCACGGAAGTGGAGCTGGAGGCCGGCCGGTTCGACGGACCGGACACCCACGATGCCTGGGTCCGGCAGTCGCCGCTGACGTACGCGAAGAACGTGACTACACCGGTCCTGATTCTGCATGGGGAGAGCGACGACCGCGTGCCCATCGAGCAGGGAGAGCAGTACTTTACGGCGTTGCGCCGGCTGGGCAAGGAGGTCGAGTTCGTGCGGTTGCCGGACACCTCGCACGGCCTGTTCAGAAACCCGAATCTCAGGCTCCGGGAAGAATATTTTCGCCGCGCGCTGGCCTGGTTTGAGCGACATCTTGCCCGGTGATCGCGTAGTGCGTGTGAACCGCTAAGACAGAGCACTTGCCCGTGCCGCGGCAATCGCGTGGGTGCAGGCCGTAACCGATTTGAGCCTATCAGTGCGCGGAAATTCAGAAACCTGTGCCAAACGGGCAATGCGCCAATTACACGCGCCCGTGTACGGTGATTTGCATGACACCAGAGGACCCCTCTTCCGCTACCGAACATCTTTCAATCGTCGAGCCAGAGAATGCCGACGCAGTCATCCAGGCCCTTGGAAATCTGGCCCGCGCACAGGAGCGGGAGATGCCGGAGCATGTGCTGGCTCAACTGCGCGCGCAGGTAGTCGAAGCCGCCGGGGTAGATGGAGATCAGCTGGAGAACGTCGCTTAAATCCAGCGCCGGCCACTACGGGCGGCCTGCAAATCAAAACCGCATCTTTTCTTTTCTCAGGGGATGCGGTTTTTCGCGCCCGGCGCGTATCCGTCTCGTTGCTGACCCATTGCTCGCCCGTTGCCGATAAGATAGCCGCCACGTTTCGAGCATCGGATGGGCGCCCCTCTCTGCGCCCCCGTGGAGGCGCCTTATGAGCAAGTCCCCCTCGTATGAGGCCCTGAGTCCCACCCTGTTTCTTGATCGCAGCGCCGGTGTCTACCCGCAGAAGGCAGCAGTCGTTTACGGCGGCAAAAGCTACACATACTCAGAATTCAACGAGCGGGTTCGGCGACTGGCCGCCGCCCTGAAGCAGGCAGGTGTAGGGCAGGGCGACAGGGTGGCATTTCTTGTGCCCAACATCCCGGCGATGCTGGAAGGCCACTACGGTCCGATGCGGCTGGGCGCGGTGCTTGTGGCGATCAACATCCGCCTTTCAGCCCGCGAGATCGGATACATCCTCAACCACTCCGGCTCAAAAATCCTCGTGTTCGATTCCGAATACGCGCCGACCATCGCGAAACTCATGGACGAAGTTCCCGGCATCACCACGTTCGTCCAGGTAGTCGACACAGAGCCGAAGTCAGACGACGTCCCCGGGCCGGACTACGAGGAGTTTCTGGCATCCGCTCCGGATGGCGATCCGCGGGTGGATCTGGAGTCTGAGCTGGACACGATCGCCATCGACTACACCTCCGGCACGACCGGTATGCCGAAGGGCGTCGAGTACCACGCCCGCGGCGCATATCTTTCGGCGCTTGGCGAGGCGCTCGAGACCGGCATGAACTGGCGCAGCGTCTACCTCTGGACGCTGCCGATGTTCCATTGCAACGGCTGGTGCTACACGTGGGCCGTTACCGCGGTCGGCGGGACTCACGTGTGCCTGCGGCGCGTCGACGCCGGGGATGTATACGACTCCATCAAGAACGACGGCATCACCCACATGTGCGCCGCGCCGACGGTACTGACCGCGCTCTACTCGTCGCCGCTGGCGGGCGAGGGCAAGCTGTCTGGCGTCCGCATCGTGACCGCAGGCGCGCCTCCCGCCCCGCAGGTGATCCGCACGATCGAAGCGATGGGCGCTATCGTGGAGCACATGTATGGCCTCACCGAGACCTACGGCCCGATGACGATCGCCGCGGGACAGCCCGAGTGGGACGAAATGAGTGTCGATGAGAGGGCGCTAATGAAGTCCCGGCAGGGTGTGCCGTTCATCACCGGCGAGCCCGGACTCAGGGTCGTAGACGAAGAGATGAACGATGTTCCGCGCGATGGGGTGACGATGGGCGAAGTGGTGATGCGCGGCAACATGGTGATGACCGGCTACTACAACGACCCGGAGGCGACCGCGAAGGCATTCGCCGGCGGCTGGTTCCACTCCGGCGACCTGGCCGTCCGGCATCCGGATGGCTACATCGATCTTCGTGACAGGGCCAAGGACGTGATCATCTCCGGCGGAGAAAATATCTCAAGCCAGGAAGTGGAGAAGGTCATCATGGAGCATCCCGCGGTGATGGAGGTGTGCGTTGTCGCCGTGCCGGACGAGAAGTGGGGCGAGGTGCCAAAGGCGTTCGTCGTCAGGAACGACGGCGCAGAGGTAACCGGGGACGAGATCATCGCCTTTACCCGGGACCGAATTGCCCATTTCAAGGCGCCGAAGCACGTCGAGTTTGGGGAACTTCCAAAGACCGCGACCGGCAAGATACAGAAATACATCCTGCGGGAGAAGGAGTGGGCGGGCCATGAGCGCCGCATCAACTGACGGCGCGCCGGAATCGCAGGTCCTCTTTGAGATCGTCGACGGCATCGGCGTCCTGACGCTGAACAATCCCGCGAAGAGGAACGCCGTCTCGGCACCGGTGCTGCAGGGGCTAAAAGACCGGCTCAAAGATATTTCATCGAACCCGGAAGTCCGGGTGGTGATCCTGCGGGCAACGGGTCCGGTCTTCAGTTCCGGGCACGATCTCCACGAGCTGCTGGAGGGCGGCGAGCCGGAGCACGCGGCCCTGTTTCACATGGCAACCGAGGTGATGGAGGCGATTCGCCTGCTGCCGCAGCCGGTCATCGCGCAGGTGCAGGGCATGGCGACGGCCGCCGGCTGCCAGCTCGTCGCGTCCTGCGATCTGGCCGTCGCCGCAGAGTCCGCCCGGTTCGCAACACCGGGCGTGCGCACCGGACTGTTCTGCACGACACCCGGCGTGGCGCTGGCGCGCGCCGTGCCGCAGAAGAAGGCGATGGAGATGCTGCTCACCGGCATACCGATCTCGGCTCAGGAAGCACTGCAGTTCGGCCTCGTCAGCCGCGTCGTCCCAGACGATGCCCTCGCCGAGCAGACGATGGAGCTGGCCCGCCACATCGCGCAGGCAAGCTCGTACACCCTGGCGGCCGGCAAGCGCGGTTTCTATCGCCAGATCGGGCAGAACTATCCCGAGGCCTATGCCGCTGCCGAGCAGGTGATGACGGAGAACATGCAGGCCCACGACGCCCGCGAAGGCATCGACGCCTTTCTCACCAAGCGCGAGCCCGAGTGGCGGGACGCCTAACGCTCCAGCGGGTCCAAACCCAGCTCCGCGGTGATGCTGTCAAACCAGTCGATCGCGCCCAGTCGCGCCGTTGCCTCTTGACGGACATGGATATACTGCCCCGATGACTGGTTGGCATTGAGCCAGCTGTTCACTTGTGTGGAGGTGTCCGATGAGCGGTGAAGGGAAGATTTTCCTACTTGCGAAAGATGGAAGCCCAACCGCGGTCATCAACGAAACAGATTTCTCTTCTGAAGATCGACTTCAAGCGGAGATTGAGCGCCAACCCGAACTGATCCCAGGAGATCAGATCACCCCGGAACAGCCGCGTCGGTGGCTGCTGGTCAAACGGGAAATCGGAATACCCGATTCCGAGAGTGGCGGCAACAGGTGGAGCCTGGACCACTTGTTTATCGATCAGGACGCGACGCCTACGTTTGTGGAGTGCAAGCTCTCCCGCAACCCAGAAGTGCGTCGTGAAGTTGTTGCTCAGATGCTTGAGTACGCGGCTAATGGCACCAAATATTGGCCTCCCGGACGCATACGGGAAGCTGCGGCCCAGACAGCAGAGGAGGCCGGAGATTCCCTTCATGGTTGGACATCTCGATTGCTCGGCAAGGACGATGAAGGCAATGTTGAAGATTTCTGGGCATCGGTAGACACAAACCTGGCCGATGGCAACATACGGCTGGTTTTCGCCGCCAACCGAATTCCAAGGGAACTCCAAACAATCGTCGACTTTTTGAATGATCAGATGGTAAAGACCGATGTGGTCGCCGTCGAAATAAAATTGTTCCAGGGAGAAGATTTTCAGGCGTTGGTGCCAAGAGTCACGGGTAGATCCGCCTTTGGCAGAGCCGCTCAAAAAAGCTCTTCGATCCGGAACCGAGTAACTCTGGAATCATTAGTTCAAAGCATTGAGCGTGATGACTATCGCGGGTTTATAGACCGTCTATTCTCGAAGTGTCAGAGTCTCGGACTGAAAGCGGAACCCGGTGACCTGGGCACATCGTGGAGGATCGAAACACCTAAACGCGTGACAGTGTTGTGGTACTTTCCTTCCGGCCGTTCTGGTTGGATGGGTCTTAAAGATCTAACGTTCGGCTACGACCACTCTCAGGCTGATGGGATTCCCGAACAAAACGCTGCGGCTTTACGGCGTTATGCACAGTCACTTTCTGAACTCGGTGCTGAAGATTCCGGCAAGGATTGGATATCTGGTATCAGATTCAATCCGGATTCAGTGCTCACAGCCGAATCGGCAGTATTCGACGCTCTAGATAATCTGGCTGCAAGCATCTCGAATGGGGACTAAGTCGGACTCACGTTGCTGACCTCCGTCAGCGCGCCAGCGGGTCCAGACCCAGCTCCGCGGTGATGCTGTCGAACCACTCGATCACCTCGCGGTGCAGCGGGATGCCCTGGACCAGCCGGATTTGCTCCTCCTCGTGCTCCGGCAGCCCTGCGTAATAGACGCGCTCGTGGCCCGGCGCCGGCGGCGTCTCCCGGAGGTAGCGCAGGAAATCGTCCATCGACTGCTTGAAGCGGCCGACGTCCGTGAACGCGTCGATCGAGTAGGCGGCGATGAAGCCAGTCATCTTGCCGGGTCCGTACGAGCCGAACTGGCCGGAGGAGAGGATTCCTGAGAAGACCTGGGCGATCACGCCGAGTCCATAGCCTTTGTGGGAACCGAGCTCGCGGGTGGCGCCCACAGGAAGCATCCACGTGTGCTCGGGCATCGGCGACTCTTCCATGATGGGCGTTCCGTCCTCGGCGGCCATCATGCCGGGCAGCAGGGTGGTCCCGTTCCGGCGCGCCAGGCCCATCTTGTTTGCGGCCACGGCCGACGATGAGATGTCGGGTTCGAACGGCG
>JADFPB010000166.1 GCA_022562515.1 Chloroflexota bacterium
GGCCGCTTCCCGGGCGCCCGGCCCTTCCAGATAGCCGGCTGTCGTCAGGAAATCGACTCTCTCTCTGAATCGCCTGCTCTCGAGAGGCAGGGTAGAGATCATCCGCCCGGCTGAAGCGCCGCCATCGATGTTGCCGCCGGTGCCAGGGAATCTTCGGCTCCAGTTTGAGTAGGTCCCGACGAGGATAGTGTTCAGGTTTCCGAGGCGGTCGATCTGGGCGGCCTGGAACATGGCGGTTGACGCCCTCCCTCCCATCAGGAACAGGCCAAGCACATCGAGCATGTCCGTGACCATCGCGGATCCCTCCGTCATCGCGGGGTCGGCGATCTGGAGCGGAGCGGGCACGCCCTCCGAAGGGGTCCAGTCCATGGGTCCTGACTCTGTGACGAAGACCATTTCCGGCGCATGGATCTTCTTGGCGATGGTCCCGGCCAGCAGCGGCGGGCCCATACCGACGAGAACCGTTTCGTTCGGAGACACTTCCCGCGCCGATGCAATGCATTGCATGTCGATGGGATCGTAGCCGCGGTCCGAGGCGTTTTTAGCAACAGGGGTCATGAGCTTAGCGCCACCCGGACTTCGCTGGCTGCTCGGGAACGATGGGATTCTTGACCATAATCCCGTCCATCAGGTCGTCGCCAAACGCCTCACGATACTTCCGGACGTACTCGGCGCGGCTTGGCGCGCCGAACACCCATTTGTCAAAGAACTCCGTCGCTGAATCCCAATCTTTGAACGGTTGGCCGGCCAGCGCGAAGAAGTGTTGATCGCGATAGTAATAGCCGGAAACCGCGCCGGGGTGGCCGCCCAGCGGGTTTTCAACTACCGCGCTCACACGGAATCCCGGAATCACGGTCCGTCCGGGATCGGTTCTGATGACCGAGGCAGATACGATTTCTTCCGCGCTCACTATCACGGTGTCAGCGGCCCAGAGTGCCCACTTTGAGTCGGCCAGCGGCCCCCATGCCTGAACGTTTCCCTCTTCGTCCGCCCTCTGGCAGTGGATCATGGCTACATCGGGTTTGCACGGGCTCAGGAGGACCGTTGGTTCGCCGGTGAAAGGGGACTCCATTACCGCCAACTTTGGCGCGACGCTTCCGTCCGGCCGGATTCGGTCTGACGCCAGGCCGTGTTCGTGTTCGAGAACCTCCGGCGTGAGGTAATCGGTTCCCAGGAACGAATTCGACGGAATGAATGGCATTCCCAGCGCCGCGGCCATGAAGCGCAGCGTCATCATCAGGTTTGAGTAGTCCTCGAAGCGGAGCCGCCCGTCCTTCATCATCTCGGTGATGGGACCGTTGGAAGTGGTGCCGGCAACGTACCCCGTCTCCATCCGGTCGGCGCATCCCGCGAGGGCAAGCAACATGGCGCTAAAAACATTTGAAGCGCCGACGACATTCAGGTGACGCCGTTTTTGCCGGATGATTTCAAACGTCAGCCCGTAGGGGACGACGGTGAAGCCACAGTAGATGGTATCGCCGTCGTGTACGAAGCGCTCTACCGCCTCGGCCTCGGTCATCAACTTGCCGCGGCTGCGAACGGTGGATGGTGCCAATTTTCTCAATCCTGAAATTCTGGGAGGTCTGGTGGTTCCGGGAGTTTCGGCCCTAATCCTCGAGTCGCTTCAAATACTGGCCGATCCAGTCGTAGTCCACGAAGTCAGCGTATGCATCCATCAACGCTTTTGTGATCGGACCCGCTGCCGAGCCATCGCCGATCTGCCTTCCCTGGAAGGATCGAACACCGCATATGCAAAGCGATGTTGAGGTCAGGAATATTTCATCTGCTGTAAAAGCATCGAACATATCCAGATCCCTGGTAACAACCGGGACATCGATCCGCTCTGCCATTTCGATCGCAGTTTCCCGAGAAATACCGCCCAGCACATATTGCTCTTGCGGCGTGTACACGACTCCGTTCTTGATGGTAAAAATGTTGGATCCGATGCCCTCGGTCAAGAACCCGCGAGTATCGAGGAGTACCGCCCAGGCCTCCGGATCCTGTGCCTTGGCTTCCCTATCGGCCATGATCAGGTTCAGGTAGTTGTGCGTTTTCGCCCGTGGGCTGAGTGACTCAGGCGGCACGCGCCGAACTGTCGGAACCAGAACGTCTATTCCGTCCCGGTAGAGTCTCGCTCGGGGCTTCAGCGGCAGTGGGGCGCACTCGATGATCACATTTGGCCCGCCCGCCGTCTCCCACATGTCACCCCCGACGAGATCGACTCCGCGCGATATGCGCTGGCCAACCCAGTAATCATCATCCGGGCCAAGAAGGTGAAGATTCGCCTCCAGAACCTCCATCGTCTTTTCGGCCATTTCTCCTTCGGTCATGCCCGGGTCGATGTCCACATATCGAAGCGAATCGTAGAACCTGCTGATGTGTGCTTCGAGTTTGAAGATCTTGTGCCCAAACGTGCGCGTCATGTCGAACACAGCGTCGCCGTACTTAAATCCCCTGTCTCTGAACGGCACTGTGGCCTCGGCTTCGGGCACTATCTCGCCGTTGAAATAACAGACTCTGCCGCCACTCTGTGTTTGCGGGGATCGGGGGGTTGGGGAACTCTCGCTGCCCATGATTCGCTCCGAATTTGACTCGTCCGGGCCTGTAAGCCACGTAGTGCGGCGCGCAGATGGTATTCCCACCATGGGCGCGCGACAAGCGTCTTATGGGAGAGGGCGTTTACCAGCGGAAGCCGGAAAGCCGGAAGATCTTCTCCCAGACTGCCTCTGCGACAGGCTCCGGGAGTTCTGTGGCGTGCAGGTAGCGAAGGAGATCTGCGGCTTTGCCGAGGTCTTTGCCCGCGGTTGATGATGAGCCGGCGCTGTGGCGATGCCGCATATGGCCGGCGAGACCCTGCGGTGTGCGGCAAACGGCGCCGCATATCAAGCAGTTGGTATCGCCTTTCAGGCCGCGTCGGTCGCCATACCTGCGTTTCAGGCGTGCGATCAATACGGCTGTGGCGGGCGGAATCAGCGAGTCGGCCTCGTAGCCTCCGAGCATGTCCAGGCGCTGGCGCTGTGCCCGGTTGGCCTCCGCATCCTTCTCAGCGTCGGCATGCCGGAACCGTTGGTGTCCCGCCAGACCCTGCGCGGTTTTGAACTCAGCGCTGCAGACGGGGCAGCTTACCGGCATGGCATTTGGCCCCGTCCGATTCTTTTGCCTGGGCGATCCTCAGGCATCTTTCAGGATCCAGTAGAAGAAGCTGTTCGCCTGAGTGCTACCGGGACCCGGAACGAACTCAAATCTGAGTTCCGTGCGGTTGCCGGTAATCAGCTCGCCGGGGATCACGAAGATCTCTTCCCCAAAGAAGAAGTCCTTCTTCGGAAGCTCCCAGATTTCGACCTCTTGATCATCTGCAAATACCCGCAGGGACTGGCCGATGGCGGCATCGTAGCGTTTCGCGATGATCAGGCGCTCGCCGGGGCTGGAAGAGACCTTGAATTCCTCGAAGGTGGTGTAGGTGCGTGCGTCTTCTTCCAGTGTCGTCACGTCATCGATATTAAAAAGCTGGCTGATGGCGATCGAAACGCCGCCGAGCACATATTCGTGCACAGCTTCCGTCTCGGCCGGCGGCGCATTAGCATTGCCGACATCGAGCATATCGATGACCACAAAATTGCGGGCTTCGAAATCGATCTGATACGCGGTGCTATTCGGCGCGATGACCGTTTCACGTTCGAAGTCAAGTGTCCAGCCCTTGAATTCCGATGCAACAAGGATTGTGTTCCGCTCTGTCACCGTTGAGAACACATCCGTAGCGGCCGGCCAGCTATCAAGGTAGACGCTGGCGAAAGCGAAGGCATAGTCAATGTCTTCCTCTTCGGCAATTTCAAAGACGCTCTTATTGGTGGCTGCCTCGAACTGTTTTCCCGTGAAGTCAAGAATCTCGCGATTGCTGAAGTAGGCCAATGCCCCCGGCTGGCCAGTGCCGATTCGTGCATCTGCCGGGGTGTTTTCATCTATCCACCTGGCCGCGTCAACCAGTGTCTCGTTGATATTTCTGGTATTCCACGAATAGTCACCCGGAAGGTCTTTCAGATTTGTGCCAAACCCGATGAACGGCACGGCGATCACGAATAGCATCAGAGAATTCAGCGAGAAGTTGAATATCCGCGCCTCCGTTGGGTCTGCCGGTGCTCTGGTGGCGCTCCATTCACGGACCTTCCGAGACGCCTGCAGGAGGCCAATGATGAGCAGGATGACGATGAAGGATCATCGGGTCCAGATAGCGCCGCTGGACGAACGTGAACTCGTCCGGCCCGAGCACGAGATTCGCTGCGATTGCATACGTTTGCGCGACAACGAAGAGAGTAATTAGAGCCCCGGCGAATTTGTGTTCTCGTATCAGGTGGATGGCGCCCCAGAAGAAAATGAAAGCGGTTACCGGGAATGCCGCTCCGGAGAAAAACGCGAGGTGGTGGTAGTAGCCCCTTAAGATGTTTCCTATGTTCCCGAAGGGCAGCAGGCCCATATCTTCCCGGGCTGCATAGTAGGCGCTTGGAAGCGGCGCTCCACTGATCGCAAGATTAGCGCCGACCCAGATGAGGGACAGCAGTAGCGCCGGTCCTACGAGGCGTCGCAGAGCGATGGCGTCTCCCCTGGTAAAGAGTTGGATTTCGTTTCGGTCCCATAACCGTCTCCCCATCAGGGTCAGCGCGGCAAATATGACGAAGATCCATGACTCCGGCCGAGTGATCACCATCAGGCCGAACAGTATTCCCGTTGCCTGGTGCTTTCCGCGGAGAAATGACAGTGCGGCGCCGAGCGCCAGGGTGGAGTAAAGCGTCACCTCCATTCCCGATACGGAGGCAAATCCGAATGTGGGCTCGATGGCGACTACCAGAGCGCCCAACATCGCCAGACGGCGAACTCGAGTGAGTTGTTGAAGGATGAGGAAAACCAGTAGAGCGCTGGTGGTGGCGAAAACGATGCTGAGAAGCTTGGCGGCCGTCACGATACTGAGACCTATGGGGTCTGTGACGGCGGAGATTCCGCCCAGGAGAACCACCCACAACAGACTTGTCGCGCCCGGCGAGAGATCACCCGGTGTGAAGGCCAACTCAAATGAGTCGCCAAAATTGCGTGCGTAGACCATTCGGACCCAGGCTTCGTCAATCGGCAGCCGGGAGAAACCCGGGATCTCACCTGACGCATTGTTGAGCAGGAAAAGGAGCGATACGGCCAGTTGCGCAATCAGGATCAGCCCGAGCGGACGCGCAATGCTCGACCAGGCCTCCCGGCTCGCGGCGCGACTCAGCGCGGCGCGGGCAGCCGCGGCCGCGTTTCTGAGGCCGCCGCGTTGGTCCATTACCTGGTCAGCCATCTGTCAATGTGCTCCGGGCTCGCCTGGCGCCCAGTTGCCTGGAATTATTCAATTATCGGGCAGTTACCGGGCGATCACAGAGGCGCCGCGTCCATGCCGATACTTCGGGGGTTCACCCTCGCCGGCTGGCTAACGCGTCCTCATGATGCCGCTTAGAACCGCTGAAATTCTAGGCAGGAAGCTCTGCGTCAGGAACGTAAGTGTGGTCGTGCCAACGCGCTGGACGCCAAGAGCGGATTCGGTCCATGGGTCGCGTACGCGCCAGGATTTGCCTTCCGTCATGACTGTGAGGAAGCCTCCGAACCTGAACCAGAAAGTGGTCCATCTGTAGGCTGGCATGAACGCGAAAATCCACCAGTGTTTTCGGATTCGTTTACGGTTGACCTCGTCCGCCAGGATGTAAGCGACGACCATGTACATGGCATCGACGAACATGTAGATGAAGTACATCGTGATCATGCCGCTGATCACGAGGCTCAACGGGTAGCCGATGAACCACATGGTGGGCAGCAGGAACGTCCAGACAACCCTTGGGAAAGCGAGCGTGTGATCGATCAGCAGAGACTTCGGGAGAGATATTCCGCGCAGCCTGAACGGGTGGCGCTCCAGCGTCGGGTAGAGGGAAGCGACTTCGATCTGGCCGCGTTGCCAGCGGACCCGCTGGGCGTACAGCGCGCTGAGAGAAGGCACGGGATCCACATAGGCGACGGCGGTAGACACGCAGCGCACCGTCATCTCCGGGAATCGGGTGGCTGTGCAGAGTGAGACTCGTGTCCTCGGACACTGTCCGCTGGTCGTAGAGGAAGGTGCGGTGGAGGATATCTCGCCGGAAGGCTGAAAAGGCCCCGGCCAGTGTG
>JADFPB010000167.1 GCA_022562515.1 Chloroflexota bacterium
AGCCCGATCTCCGGCGGGGCAACTGGCCCCGGCCTGCCATCTCCCGCTCCCGCGGCGGCAAGCGGAGAGCCCTCCAGCGGGTCGGGCCACAACGGATTCAGCCCGCCCGTCGCGCGCGGAACCGGCATGGCCGCCGGCCGCGTGCTGTCGAACCGGCGAGCCGGTGCAACCGGAGCATGCTCGAGAAGCGCCGAGCGCACCGCCTTCTGTACTGCGCCGAATACGGCCTGTTCCCGAAGAAACTTGACCTCTGCCTTCGAGGGGTGAACGTTTACGTCCACGTCTCCCGGAGGCACGGTGATCTCCACCACCGCCATCGGGAAACGGCGCTCCGGGAGGAATCCATGAAAGGCCTGTTCTATCGCAAACGTGATGCGCCGGCTGCGGATCCACCTGCCGTTCACGGACAGCGTTATGTAGTTGCGGTTTCCCCGGCTGAACGAAGGCGCGCTCACCAGCCCCGCGGCCGATATGGCGGGCCTGTCGCCAGCCAATCCGTCATCAGAAGGCAGCTCGGGCAGATCGATCATCGATTTCCCCGCCTCGGCGCCGTACACCGCCGTGATCGCGTCCCGCACGGCGCCACTGCCCGAAGTGGCGAAGCGGACTGCGCCGTTGCCTGAAAGCTTCATCGCGATATCCGGCCGCGCCAGCGCATAACTCGCGACAACGGAGTTGACCCTGGTCAGTTCGCCGCCCGCCGAAGAGAGAAATCGACGGCGCGCCGGAACGTTGGAAAACAACTCCCGCACCCACACCGTCGTTCCAACAGGCACCCCGAGGCTCTCGCGGACCCTGATCTCCCCGTACTCGAGCAGCAGCCGCGTCCCGGACTCCTCGTCGGCGACCCGGCTGATCATCTCGACGATCGATACCGACGCGATGCTCGGTAAAGCCTCGCCCCTGAATCCCAGTGTGGAAATAGCGGCAAGTTCCGAATCATCCGATATCTTGCTCGTCGCGAATCGCGAGAACGCCAGCTCGATCTCACTCTCTCCGATTCCGTGGCCGTTGTCGATGACCACGATGCCGGAACGGCCGCCATCGGATACCTCGACGTCAATGCGCGTCGCACCCGCGTCCAGCGAGTTCTCCAGCAATTCCTTGACCACGGACGCAGGCCGCTCGATCACTTCTCCCGCGGCGATGCGCGCCGCAAACGAGTCGGAAAGTACGCGAATCCGGGTTCGATTCTCCATGGCATCCACTTCTGGGGCATCCACTTCTGGGGCATCCACTTCTGGGGCATCCACTTCTGGGGCGCTCACTCTCCGCCTGACCTCACTACTCGCACCTTGGAGCCCGCACCTCAGGCAAGATCGGACTCAGGCAGACAGCCTTGAATAGCGATCGGGAGGAGCGCGGAACGCAGGGTCCGCGCACTCGCCGGTCTCGGCATACTGCAAAAGAGCGTCCGCCGCCCGGCGCAACTCGCGGTCATCAGTATCGGTAAAGAAATACGGCCTTACCGTGACGCCGCCGAATGCCTCAACGATCTCACTGTGATCGTCCACGATCAGGTCGGGCCACACCTCCGGCTCCAAACGGCGCAGTGTTTTCAAATAATCGTCCAGGGGCTTCACAAGATATCCGGCCACGCAGCCGTCCATGCCGTGGCGGACCATCTCTTCCTTGCGTATGCCCATACCCGACCAGACCCATGGGCGGTGTCCGGCCTCGCGCAGCCGCAGGAATAACTCACGGGCATTCGGCCGCAGCGATCCGTTCGCCGCTATCAGCGTGTAATCGACGTCTATAAAAATGTCCAAGGTGGAATTCACCGTCCCATGTAGGCCCGCCCGCCAGCCCAACCAGGCCCAACCAGTGGCTCCGACGACCTGAAGCAGCGCCAGCCAAAGACCCCGAGTATCGGCGTCCGGGCGCGAATCACCAACTCGGCACTGTCATCCACGGCACCCTAACATCCGATGCCGCAGCGGATTTCCACATCCGCACGCTCACTCCCATCCATTAGAACGTCTTTTCGCCGCTCGACTTAGGCCCAGTGAGGGACCTGTGAGGGCGAACACCCATGCGCTGCACACAGTACCGGTCGGGGATTACACGGTGTTACACCCTTGAACGACCGTCCAGAATACTCAGAGAGGTCTTGACCGGGATATCCCCCGACACCGTGATCCACTCACCTTAACCATGCAGGGACGTCTCGACGCACAGCGCTACCCCGATGCTATGCATAGTGGGAAGAGGAACTTTGGGACGCTCAGAGCGAGGCATTACCGGGTTGGAAACCGCGATCATACTGATCGCATTTGTGGTCGTCGCATCGGTATTTGCCTTCACTATCCTATCGGTAGGCATATTTACATCCGAGAGAGCCAAACAAACAGCGCTGTCCGGCGTCAAGGAGACCCAGTCGACACTGCGCCCCACCGGCGGCGTGGTAGCGCTCACCAACTCCGTCAGCGGCACATCGTCCGTCACTCGCCTGAAGTTCACAGTCGGCCTTAACAGCGGCGCCTCGCCAATCGAACTCACGCCGGCGTGGACAGCGGCACCATCCGGCGCATCGCCCATCTCCAGCGGGAGCGGCGGCCCAACCGTCGTCTCGTATACCGACTCGCGCCAGCACGTCTCTGAGACCAACTGGACATTGGCCTGGCTGGGCGAATCAGACGGCGACGACGTTCTGGAAGGCAACGAAACGGCGGAAATCACCGTGTGGCTTCAGGAGCGCGCCGGAGACGATACGTTCAGCGTCGGCTCGTTGGGCGACAACTTCCTCGACAATCCTTTAACAAAGAGCATCACGTTCTCCATCACGATAAGTCCGTCAGTCGGCGCCACGTTCGAGCTGCAGCGAACCATCCCCGCATCGCTCGATACCGCGCTCTTCCTCGACTAGCTGTGCCTCACGCAGAGGTTGTTTATCTGCCTCGCCTCATGCGGAAGGAACCCGAATGGGGCTGACGCCCCGCCGCCACGTGAGCCTCTGGTAGCGGCAGGTTCTCGTCCAGAGCCAGGCGAAGGGTAAAATCCACGCCCCGCTGAAGACAACATTCTGCCTGTCCCGGCGCCGGCCATCGTCATTCCCGCAGGGGAGTTCCCGACTCTGCATCAGGACGGCTCCCGAGCATCGCCATCCTGCCACGCATGCCGGGCGGTTCGAGCCCCGCCCCCACGAATCGTTCCAGCAAGCCCCAGCCCTTCAAGCGTAATTCGCCTGCGATTCCGGTCAACGACAGCCCAATCCCCGAGACAGTCACAACCCCCGCGGGCGTCCAGCCCAGACTCCGCCTGCAACGCCCAATCCCCGAGAGGGTGCAGGGCCACCTGCCTGCCTAAAGCTCCCGCACCCGGCGCGCAAACAGCAGGAAGCCAACTCCGATCACCGTGAGAATCACCGCGCTCAAAGCCAGCGCCTCACGAATGCCGAAGACCACCGCAAGCCCGGCTATCGGTATCGCGCCAACCGGCATCAAACCGAAGTTCATCATGTAAAGACCCATCACACGGCCGCGATGTTCGTCGTCCACCTGCTCCATGATCAGGGTGTTGTTCAGCGTCCGGCGGCCGGAATCGCCAAGACCCACGAAGATCATGATCACCACCAATACGAGATACGATGGCGACAGCGTGGCCGCAAGGATTCCGAGGCCGGACAACACCGTCGAGCCGATCAGGAACATACCCCGCGGACTGCTCGTCCGCATGCCCGCAAATGCAAGCGAGCCGATCAGCGCCCCGAGACCGGCCATGCTCAGCAATAGTCCCACCGCGCCGGCGCCCTTGTCGAAGACATCCCCCACCAGAACGACGAGCAGGCTCCTGAACGGCATCGCCAGAATCGCCGTGCTGAGGGCCATCAACAGCAGCAGGAGAACAACCTTTTTTCCCGCTACGTACCGGAACCCCTCTTTCATGTCGTCGATTACCGCGCTCCCAGCCGTTCTCTTCAGCCTCCCCACGTCCGGCAGCTTGGTGGTAAATGCGAACGAGGCCGCCGCCATCGCGGCGATCACGAAATAGACCGGCCCCGGCCCGAATACCTCGTAGAGCACGCCGCCGATACCCGGCGCAGAAAGCGTCATCAGCGCCATTCCCGACGAGCTCAGCGCAATCGCGTTGATCATCAGCTTGTCGCCAACTATCTGTGGAATGATCGCCTGCCTCGCAGGCATCAGGAACGACCAGAGCGTTCCCTGGGCAATCGACGCGGCTATCAGGTGCCAGATCGTCACCGTGTCAGTGATGATTGACACGCCCACCACAAGAGCAATGATCGTCATTCCCGCCTGGCCAATCTGGATCAGACGCTTTCGATCCACCCTGTCGGCTATCGCCCCGCCCCACAGGGAAAATAGCAGTATCGGCGGGGCAAACCCCGCTCCGACGTAGCCGACGGCCAACGCAGAACCGGTCAACTCGAACGCCAGCACGCTGCGCGCCACCATCTGCATGTTGACGCCGCCCATGAGCAGCAGGAAGCCGAAGAAGTAGAAGCGGTAGTTCTTGTCGCCAAGCGACTCGAAGGTCCGGTGGAACAGGCCGCCGGAGTCGACGCTATTTGCCGAGGCTCCGGGGTAGGCGGCGGTATCCGAACCTGTCACCAGGTTCGTCGTTTCCTCTTTGCCGCCAAACAGCCTCAAACTAGATGCCACCCTCCGCGCATGCGCCGCTCTCCACCGGACCCGCGCCTTCCGGCGGGGGCGATCAGGAAGAAAACGCCCCTCGAAGCATACGCCCGCAGGTCAACCTCTATTCCGGTCCAATCGGGCCCCGGTTCAACTCCGGCAAACTTCGAGGGCACGCCGGACAGCCCCGAATGGCCGCTCAACCCAACCGGCGCAGGGTTCGGGCGCCTATCAGGAAGATCAATCCGGCGATAATCACGAGCGCGCCGACCACCATGAGAGACGACTCCACACCCCACCTGTCGACTGCAAACCCCAGAGGCAGCGCGCCCAGCGGCATCAGGCCGAACGTCATCATGTAAATGCTCGCCACACGAGCGCGGTACTGCGGCGCCGTGCTCTCCAGTGATAGAGACTGCCCCAGCGTCATCCGGATGGACTCCGCGATGCCGATGACCACCATGAATCCCATCCCCACCCATAGCACAGGGAAGGACGCAAGCAGCAATATCGCCAGGCCGCTGACAATCGAACCCACGAGAAGGATCAGGCCTCTGCGATGACCGCCCTGGAGATTCGCGACCACTAGCGTCCCAACAATCCCGCCAACTCCGGCGAATGCCAGCAGCACGCCGATCAAGGGCTCACTCATATCGAAGTTCCCGGTTTCAATATTCAAATCGCCATAGAGTCGGCGGGCAAATACCGGGAACTGAAGCCGGAAAGGCATCGCCAACACAGCGACCACCAGGCTCGACGAGATCAGCAGCAGCACAACCCTGTTGCCCCTCACGTATCGGAATCCTGCGCCTACTTCCGAGAGGACCTTCTTCCCCGGCTCCGAGGCCTCCGGCGGTACCTTCGGGATGCGACCGGTCACCAGCACGGCGAGCCCGAACATGCCCGCGATTATGAAATACACGTACTCCGGCCCCAGACCGTAGACAAAGCCCGCAATGGCCGGCGCTGCGACCGCCATCATGCTCATGCCGCCCGCGCTCAAGGCAATCGCGTTCGTTACCTTGTCCTGCCCGACCAGCTTGGGAATGATCGCCTGCCGCGCCGGCATCTGGAACGCGAACGTGGCGCCTTGCAGAACTGACGCGACCAGCAGGTACTGCCAGATGATCACGTCGGTGAGTATCAGCACGCCGATCACCGCCGCCAGCAGCGCTGATGAAAGCTGGCTGAGCTGGATGAGGATCCGCTTCTCCATCTTGTCGCCCGCGACCCCGCCAAATAGCGAAAGGATCAGCATCGATGGCGCGAATCCCAGGCCCACGATGCTCGTGAGAAACGCACTCTGTGTCAGCTCGTCGGCGAGGATGGTGCGGGCGATCATCTGCATCTGCATGCCGCCCATGCCAAACAGCGTGCCAAACCAGAGCATCCGGAAATGGCGATTGCCAAGGGAGTCGAACGTGCGGCTGAAAAACCCTGGCCTGGAAAGACTCGACGATGGAATGGCAGGCTTTCCGGACGCGTCAGGACGGAGAGCCCCAGGAGTCGTGGTCGCCCCGCCAGAAGGCGGGGTGGTCAGCGGCTTGCGGTCCT
>JADFPB010000168.1 GCA_022562515.1 Chloroflexota bacterium
ACCGCGATCGTGGTCGGGATCGCGATCGTAACAGGGGCCCAAGACGACAGGTCGGAAGCTACGGCGGTGGCGGTGGCGGTGGTGGCGGCGGAAGAGATCGCGACAGATCGTCCGGTGGTTCAGGCGAGCGGCGGCGCAGGCCGCCCCGTCGCGACTAGCCCACGGCTCAAAAACCCCCTCCCCGGGAGAGGGCTGGCGTGAAGCGGAAGATCACGCGCTCGCCCGCGCCTGCAAGCGTGTTTCGAGATAATTACCTGACCGCCGCGTCGGGGGTTAGCCACAGAACCCACTGACCGTGAATTTGGCGGAACGGACGGCCACAGGTACGATATCGCCCATGCCAGAGCAATCTGAAATAACAATCGCCGTCAACGGCGCCCTCGGAAAGATGGGCCAGACCGTCATGTCCGCAGTGGAAGCTGAGCCCGGGCTCAAACTGGTGGGCGGCGCGGACCCCGCCGCTGCCGACCCCTCGGTCAGCGCGCCCGGAACTTCACCCGTTCCGCTCAGCGCCCATATAACTGACGCCATCACCGCGGTTCACCCTCGCGTGATCGTCGACTTCTCTAACGCAGAAGGCGCGATGGCAACGTTTCGAGCCGCCGCCGCCGCCGGTGTTTGCGCCGTCTCCGGCTCGACCGGCCTGTCAGAAGAAAACCTCCAGGAAGCAGGGACCCTCGCTGAAGAAGCCGGCATCGGGATCATCTCAGCACCCAACTTCGCCCTCGGAGCAATCCTGCTCACACACCTCGCACGCATCTCAGCCGCTTACTTCGATTACGCAGACCTGATCGAAAGCCACCACGAAGCGAAAATCGACGCCCCGTCAGGTACCGCTCTCTCCATCGCACAGGCCATGCTCGATGGGCGCGGCAGGCCGTTTGAACAGAACATCGCCGAAAAACAGACTCTCAGCGGCACACGCGGAGGCGAACTGGGAGGCATCAACATTCACAGCGCGCGCATGCCCGGCCGCGTCGCACGACACGAAGTAGTCTTCGGCGCAACCGGACAGACACTCAGCCTGATCCATGACTCAACGAGCCGCGATTCCTTCATGCCGGGAGTAATGCTCGCAGTCAGACAGGTCGTCGAGACGAAGGGCCTCATCGTCGGCCTCGACCGCGTCCTCGGCCTGGACGACAAGGCTTAGCCCTGGCCGGACCTCGTTCCACGCGATCTGATCGCGACCCGCAACAAAGCCGGCCACTCTCCCCACACCGCGTGCGCGATTCCCCGCGTCCGCCCATAATTAACCTGCACAACACACCCGCCCCCGGGTAGGGGCAGGTTGCACCTGCCCTCCCGCTCCCACACACCTGCATACCCGAAAACACCCGAACAAATGCAAAATCAAAACATTCGAATCGCAATCGTCGGCGCAACGGGCGCCGTCGGAGCCGTCGCCCTCAACCTCCTCGCTGAGCGTGACTGGCCCGCCTCACGAATCACCGCCATGGCCTCGTCACGATCGGCCGGCAAGAAACTCCCATACGCACACGGCGAGCTGACTGTAATAGAGGCGACCCCGGACTCTTTCGAAGGCGTGGACGTCGCCTTCATCTCCGCAGACTCCTCCGTCAGCAAACGCCTCGCCCCCGAAGCCGTCTCCAGAGGAGCACTGGTCATCGACGATGGCAGCGCCTTCCGCATGGACCCGGCCGTCCCGCTGGTCGTCCCGGAAGTCAACGGAGCAGACGTGGAGTGGCACTCCGGAATCATCTCCATCCCCAACTGCACCACCACGCCGCTCGTCATGGCGCTCGCCGCCCTCCAACAGGCGGCGCCAATTACCCGCGTCACAGTCGCTACATACCAGGCCGTCACCGGTACCGGCGCAGCGGCGCTCCGGGAACTCGACGCCCAGACAAGCGCATACGCCGCCGGCGAGGAGCTGCACGCGAGCGTCTACCCGCACCAGATCGCAATGAACGTCCTGCCGCACGTCGACGACTTCTTCGACGACGGCTACACCGGTGAAGAGCACAAGATGATCAACGAGACCCGCAAGATCATGCACCTGCCTGGCCTGCCCATCTCCACCACATGCGTGCGCGTGCCCGTCCCCACGAGCCATAGCGAGGCAGTCCACGTCGAGTTCGAGCGCCCTGTCGACCCCGAAGAAGCACGCAAGCTGCTCTCAGATTTCGACGGCATCGCCCTGGTAGACGCGCCCCGCTCGAATCAATACCCTATGCCGCACACTTCAACGGGGAGGGATGAAGTATTCGTAGGACGGATCCGCAAAGACCTGTCCCACCCCAACGGCATCGCATTCTGGCTGAGCTGCGACAACCTGAGAAAAGGCGCCGCCCTGAATGCTCTCCAGATCATGGACGAAGTAGTCAGCAGAGGACGGCTGCAAACCGCCGCTTCCACTACTTAGCGCCCACCCCGAACGCACCTGAGGAACGAATCTATGGCCGAGATCGGAAGACTCCTGACAGCGATGATTACGCCGTTTACAGACGATGGCGAAGTCGATTACGGCCAGGCCCGGAAGCTGGCAAAAGGACTTCTCGACTCCGGCAACGACGGCCTCGTCATCGGCGGCACGACCGGCGAGTCGCCATCCATGTCAGACGAAGAAAAGATACGCCTGTTCGCGGAGGTTAAGGAAGAAGTCGGCGACCGCGGCGCGATCGTCGCCGGATCCACCGACAACAACTACCGGAAATCGATCGAGCTATCAAAAGAAGCCGAGGCCGTCGGCGTCGACGCGCTCCTGCTAACCGTGCCCGCCTACAACAAGCCGCCGCAGGAAGGCATGTACCAGCACTTCAAAGGCATCGCAGAAGCAACCAGCCTGCCCGGCATCCTTTACAACGTGCCATCGCGCACTGCCGTGAACATGGACGCCGCAACCACACTCCGCCTCGCCGAGATCGACAACATCGTAGGCGTAAAAGAGGCATCCAGCGATGCCGACCAGATCACCCGCGTCATCGACGGCGCACCCGACGGCTTCAACGTCTGGTCCGGCAACGACAACGAGACCTTCTCGATCATGTGCACCGGCGGCTACGGCGTCGTCAGCGTCGCAGGAAACATCATCGCCAACCAGATCAAGGCGATGATGGGCATGGTCCTCGAAGGTGACATCGAGTCGGCCGCCGCAGAACACCGGCGCATGCTGCCCCTCTTCAACGCACTCTTCTGGATCACCAACCCCATGCCCATCAGGCACGCCGTCAACCGCGCAGGCTTCAGAGCCGGCCCGCCGCGCCTCCCCATGATCGAGCCGGACGAAAGCTTCACCAGCAAGTTCAACCCGGTCATGGACAGCTACAACATAGACCTCCCGGTCTAGCAGGGCGCCCACGCCTCCGCAATAATAGTTGGCATCCTCGAGCGCCCCGCGACCCGAGGATCTCAGCCAGCGCGGGCATCTCGCGTCCGCCTCGGTCGACAACGCTCCACCCTTCGACCGGCTCAGGATGGCGGGCTGACGCCCGATTTCATGCAGGCCGCAAAGGCGGCCTGTCTAGCCTGGAATAACCGGCTTCAGCGTGATCGTCTGCTCACGCCGCGGCCCGGTCGAGATAATCGCCGCCTCCACCCCGAGCAGCGACTCAAGGAACTCCACGTACCGCTTTGCCCCGGCGGGCAACTGATCCGCATCCGTGATCCCCGCGGTCGTCCCCGACCAGCCCTCAAGCGTCTCGTAAATCGGCTTGCACCGCTCCAGCAACACCGAGTCGATGGGAAACTGCTCGATCTGCTTGCCGTCCAGCTCGTACGCGACGCAGACGTTCACCGAATCGACGTTATCCAGGATGTCCAGCCGCGTGATGATGATCGAGTCGAAGCCATTCACCCGCGCACTGTAGCGGCCCGCCACGCCATCGAACCAGCCCACCCGGCGCGCCCGCCCCGTCGTCGCACCGTACTCGCCCGCGATCTCCCGGATCCGATCGCCAAGCTCGCCCGTCAGCTCCGTCGGAAACGGCCCGGCGCCAACCCGCGTGCAATACGCCTTGAACACCCCCGCCACGCCGCCGAACGCCCGCGGCCCCAGGCCCAGCCCCGTCAGCGCGCCTCCCACCGTCGGGTTCGAAGACGTCACATACGGGTACGTGCCGTGGTCGATATCCAGCAAAGCGCCCTGCGCGCCCTCCAGGATCACGTTCTCGCCGTTGTCAATCGCCGCCGCAATCAGATCTTCCACCGGCCGGATATACGACGATAGCTCCGGCGCCCACACGCGCACGCGCGCATAGATATCCTCTATATCTATCGGCTCGGCGCCGTAAATCTTGGTGAGAACCTCGTTCTTACGCTCCACGATATCCGGCAGCCGCAGCGCCAGGTCTTCCATGTCCAGCAGCTCGCCGATCCTGATCCCCGAGCGCGCGACCTTGTCCAGATACGCCGGCCCCACCCCCCGGCCCGTCGTGCCGATCGCGTTCTTCCCCCGCCGCTCTTCTTCCAGCTGATCGAGCAGAATGTGGTACGGCATGACAATATGCGCGCGATCGCTGATGACGATACTGAGGGGTCGATCCCCTTCGACTCGAGATCGCGAATCTCTTCGATGAAGACGTCCGGGTCCACCACCACGCCATTGCCGATGACGTTTATCGCCTTCGGCCAGCACACCCCGGACGGGATCAGGTGGAACTTGAACTCCCCCAGATCGTTTATCACGGTGTGCCCGGCGTTGTTCCCCCCGGAATAGCGCGCAACTATAGAGGCGTCGGCCGCAAGGAAGTCGATGATCTTTCCCTTGCCCTCATCACCCCACTGACCGCCGATTACGGCATACGCAGGCATTTCAGCCTCACTAACTCCAAAAATGCGATGGCGCGCAACGCCCGCCGGAACTGCGGCGGGCATTCCCAAACAAGTATACAAGAGCACGCACCTGATCTCTCCGCCCCGCGCGGCGCTCTGCCCACGACCACCTTCCCCCATCGATTACGCCACCCCGGGCCCCCCAGCGTGTCATCCTGAGGTCCCCCGAAGGATCTCACCCACCGCCGGCAACACGCGCCCGATACGGCCGCTAACACCCCACTCCCGGAAAAAATCCAGACCGGTCTGGCACAGGGTCACCTGCCCGCCCCCCGCCAGAACACATCCATCGCCTCAGCCGCAAACCTCCCGTCATAACCCACACCCGCCTCCAACCGGGCAATACACACCCCGAAAAACATATCCACCATCACATCCAGATCCGCATCCTTGCGAATCAACCCCTCGTGCCGACCCTTCCGCAACTGATCCCGAATCTGCTTCCGACGCGGCCACACACCGCACTCCCTGTATATAGACAACAGCTCCGGCTCAGAATCCTTCTCAGACAAGACCCGCGCAAACGCAACTCCCGCATTCCCATCCAGCATCCCCTCCGCCATCTGCGAAAGAATCGCCTCCAGGTTCTTGCGGACATCACGGCCCCGCACACTCATGTCCTCCGTCTGAGTCCGAATCGCCGCCACAAGCAACTCCCGGCGATTCGCCCACCGCCGGTAAACCGTCACCTTCCCAACACCGGCCCGCTTCGCCACACCCTCCATCGAAGCGTGCTTCGCGCCACCCTCCAGAAACAACTCGATCGCAGCATTCAGAATCCGAAGATCAATCGCCGAATCCCGAGGCCGCCCCGGCCCCGCATATCCCTTCGTAATTCTTCCCATACCCCGATCTTCACCCCAGATCCCGAGTTCCGTCGACCCCCTCATGTCACACCTGCTGCGCCGCCACTGCCGCCGTATCTATAATCTCCATCTCACACGCGCTGCCTGGTCAACGACAAATCCATCCCGCGCGTGGATTGGAAACAGGCGAAGAGTACGAGAGGGACCTTGGAATACAGAACGTTAGGACGCACCGGCCTCAAAGTATCGCTTCTCGGCTACGGCACAGGCGGCGCCGGAAAGTTCGGCGTTACCGCGGGTCTCGATGCTGAAGCCAGAAACTCTCTTGTCCGCCGATGCCTGGAACTCGGCGTGAACTTCTTCGATACCTCGCGCGGATACGGCAATAGCGAGGAATTCCTCGGAGAATCCCTCAGCGGAGTACCGCGCGATTCGTACGTGCTGTGCACCAAATGGAACGGCGCCAGGTGGCTGGCGGACGGCGGTATCACCCTGCGGGAATCCGTCGAGCGTAGCCTGCAACGAATGCGCA
>JADFPB010000169.1 GCA_022562515.1 Chloroflexota bacterium
GATACTCGTTCTCGAATCTCCACTTGTTTGAACCCATGACGAAGAGCTTTATCGGCGGCTCATCATCCATGCCCGTGTCGATGCCCTTCAGGCGGGTGTCGTACCAGCGCAGATGATCGGCGACCGTATCGCCAATCGCGTGGCTGCCGAACGCCATGTCCTCGAACTCGCCGTCCGGCCCGAGCTGCTCCTTACCCCACGGCGCGACCTGATGGCTCCACGGGCCGATGAGCAGCTTCGTCTTCATGCGCGCCTCTTCCGATCTGGCGCCTGCCCGCCAGCCGTTGAAGACCGCGATCGTTTCGTGGCTCAGGGAGTCGTACCAGCCGGTGATGAAGTAGGACGGCACGTCTACTTCGACGTACTTGTCCCGAAGAGAGTATGAGCTCCAGAAACCGTCATATCTCTCATGCTCGATGACGCCTCTGTAGTACGGGCTGTCGCCAAGGCCGTCCAGTGCCGATATGAGCGGAAGGCGGCGCAGCAGAGATGGCAGGTCGAGCATCGCTATCGCATCGGACTGGAGCGACTTACGCAATATCGTGACGAAAAACAGGCTTGTCGCCAGCGCGATCACACCGTCCACACGATGATGGCCGTAGTTGTCCTGCTGGGAGGCGATGGGCACGAGGCCCTTCAAAAATTTGCTGCGCAGCATGGCGGGCGCCGTCTGTGTGAAGCCCGGATACGACAGGCCGAACGTGCCGATGTTCCCATCGCACCACGGCTGCTTCCCGATCCACTCGTGCGTATCGTAGCCATCGGGGATCTCGCAAATATACGGGTCCCACTCGCCGTCCGAGTCGTACCGCCCCCGGCAGTCCTGCAGCACAACGGCGTACCCGGCCTCAACGAACGCCTTCGTCCAGCTCAGGTACCGCGGCTCTTGATTGCCGTAGATCGTCCGCAGCAGGGCGACGGGAAAGTTCTCGCCTTCGTTTGGCAGGTAGATGTCGCCGGATAGCTTCACACCGTCCCGCATGGGGATCATCTGGTCCAGGGCCAGGCGGAACGGCTGATCTGTTCCGCCCCGGTAGTCGAGCATTTTTTCTCCCGCCTCCTGAGGCATCGGGGTGTGGCGGGAGTACGGTATGACGGGAGACGCGTCGACGCAACGGCCCGCAGGGTGTCACAGTGAGACCTAACGCGCCCTCGGGCCGTTGAGCGGCGGGGCGATACCCGGAATCAGGCAAACCGGCCGGTAGTCGCCGAGGAGGTTTTGTGAGCGACGATGGCCGGCTCTGGCAAGGGGCCTACCGGATGGGAACGCGCTGACGATTCCGGCGTGCAGGCGGCGCAGCGTTGCGGCGGTTCCCTTTCACGCGCGCCTTAACGCGCTCAACTGCCCTCTCCGCCTGTCGCGTTCTGGCCCGTGAGGCATCGACTGCTCGCGCGACGCGTGCCTGCAGATCACCGGGATGCCAGGGCTTCGAGATCATGTCTCTGGCGCCCAGCGCCATCGACTGAGCGTAATCGCTTGGGGATGTATCTCCAGGCTTTGCACTCGAGGACTCGCCCAGGGTGATCACCGCAACCTGGCGGGTTCTGCGGTCGCCTTTGATCTGCCTGAGGATGTTCAACCCGCCCAGCCGCCGCATGCCAATATCCAGGAGTACAACATCCGGACGCTCAGCGATGAGCGTCCGGGTGACGTTGTCGGAATTAGATTCGATCACGATGTCATAGCCGGCCGAATTCAGGCTTTCGCACAGCGTTTCCTGCTCTGACCCCTCGTCCGAGATCACAAGGACGGTGGCGCCCTTCCGCTGATTTTCAGCCGGTGGGAAATCCAGCTTTCTGACCCTTGCAACTCCGTTTTTTATGTCCACGCGGGTCGGCAAATCGGACCACTTACGGGTGTGGTTATCCATTTCCTGTATCTGTAAGGTGGAGGGATCATGTGCGTTCGTGACGGCCTCAGGATCTATCTTCAGAGTGATCTCCAACGGCCGGTCCAGGCGGACTCCCTCTACCGGCGAGCCGGTCCTGTCGGAGAACGTCAGATCTGTCGCCTCACCGCCCAGTCGCACGCGCAATGCTCCCGGATTTGGCTCTTCATCGACATCGACGGGCGATGCGCTCAACGCCATGGTGTGCCGCACGGCGCCCGCCGGGAGGGTCAGCCGCACGTGCCCGTCTCGGGCCTCAAGCCACCCGCCCTCTTCAGGTGTGACTACATCGATACCAGACCCTTCGGGCAGATTCAGCGACGTCCACTGGTCGCTTTTCGACGAGCTTTCACCGCTGGTCTTGCCGCCGCCCTGTAGATCAAGATGCTCGTCACGAGCGGTGCTTTCGGCCCCCGAGAGTTCCCATGGCACCGCGGGGACGGTCGAGCCAGCTTTCAGCGCCCACTTCAGGCGTAGTTCGATCTCGCCATCTGCCCAGGGTTTCGGGATGTAATCAACGACGCCCAGCTCGATGGCCGCGCGCCGATCGTCAGGCCTGTCTTGCGCTGCCACCATAATCACAGGAGGCTGGCTAAGCGCGGCGTCGGCCCTCAGAGCCTTGAGAAAACTGATGCCGTCCAGGTTCGGCATGAGATCGTCGAGCAGAATTACGTCAGGCAGTTGCTCTCTGACGATCTTGAGCGCGGCAACGCCATCTTCGGCCTCGATTACTTCAAGGCCTTCTGCTTCGACTATGCGGACGAGTAATTCACGAATGGAGGGCTCGTCATCGACGATCAGAACGTGGGCCATGTTCCTTCTATGCACCGGCGTTCTTCGGGGGGTCGTGCGGTCGGGGGTTGGACGCCGGCGGGCACCCTCGGTAAGGATCATTGGTTTCTATCGCGATTTCTATTGCGGAACACGCCCTGTCCGTTGGTCGAAACCCCCCAAAACAACCTGGAGTTCGTATCAGGACTGCCGGACCAGCTCCATGCGTGCAATGATGGTCAAACCTGGCGTTAGGATGCAACATGAGGGGATCTCCGTTCGCTATGGGTTTGTCGATCCACACAGCAATGACGGAGAACCCCTCAGGTGTCAATAACCTGCGTGGGAACTACAACTAGCGCCGGGAACTGGCGCGGGCAGGTAGCCTCATCCATTTCCATGGCGTGTCCTACCCACCTGGCCGTCAAGCTCGGCACTTGTCTGGAAGGGTGGCTCCGATCACACTATGGGAGTCTGCGTTCCTGGTCGATCAAGCGCACGGGGAGGGGCCGGCAGATGGGGTCATTAGACGGCGAGGTCGCCATCATCACGGGCGGCGGCAGCGGCATAGGGAAAGGCATCGCGAGCGCGTTCGCGGGCGAGGGCTGCAGCGTCGTTATCGCTGCACGGGATGCGGAGCGGCTGGAGCGGGCCGCAGAGGAAATTCGATCCTCCGGCGGTGAGGCGCTGGCGGTAAAGACCGACGTCACCGATGAGGCGTCCGTCGAGGCCCTTTTTGCCGCTGTAACCGAGCGTTTCGGACGGCTGGACATTCTCGTCAATAATTCAGGTATCGTCGCCGGCGGCGAGATCGGCGACATCCCGATCGACCGCTGGGATGAAGTGATGGCCGTGAACGTTCGCGGTGTGTTCCTGTGCACAAGAGCGGCATTCAGGATTATGAAGGCGCAGGGCGGCGGGCGGATCATCAACATCGGCAGCATCTCCTCCGACCGTCCGCGCGAGGATTCCGCGCCCTACACGACTAGCAAACACGCCGTTACCGGCCTCACCCGCAGCACCGCGCTTGACGGCCGCCCATACGGCATCTCGTGCGGCCAGCTCAATCCCGGCAACACCCTCGTGGAGTGGCGAGCCGATCTGCAAGGCCGGCCAGGCATGAACCTGTCGGTAGAGCCGATGGTCCAGGTAAAAGACATGGCCCGCGGCGCTCTCTACATGGCCTCGCTACCGCCCGAGGCGAACGCGCTTGAACTGACTGTGCTCCCTGTTGCTCAGGAGTACGTCGGCCGCGGGTAGCTGATCTCGGAAAACCCGCCCTCATCCCCCGTGGGCACACGCGCATCTCTCGAACGACGCACCAGTCCCGAGAAGGTGCAGGGACGCCTGCCGTGCCTGCCCTATACCCGCGCCAGCTTCGTGAATCGGCCGCCTATCAGCCACTCGGCTACGTAGAGGTTGCCGTCGGGGTCGGCGGCTATGCCGTGGGGGCTGTTGAAGACCCCATCGCGCAACGTGTCCGGCCTCTGCAAGTTGCCGTTCTCGTCCCGCCGGTTCGGCCAGCCCTCGCGCTCGAACGCCGCATCGTCCGGCCCCAGATACCCCACGAACTGGTCCGACGTATCGATGATCGTGATTCGCGACCGTAACTCGGCCACGAATAGCAGGCCGCCATGCGTGGCGATTGCCGTCGGCGTCGTCAGAAAGTCTTTGCCGAACGAGCGGATAAAATTGCCCTCAAGGTCGTAGACCTGCATCTGCGCGTTCCCACGGTCGGCGATATACAGCTCCGGCTCATCGTGCCGGTAGTCGACCCAGACGCAGTGTGGACAGTCGAAGTGGCCTGCGGATCCCTCCGTGCCGTCGATGGTCGAGAGGTACTCGCCATCACGGTTGTAGCGGTGGATCAGGCTCTCGCCGTAGCCGTCCGACGCCCAGATGTCGCCGTTGCCGCCACCGCGCTCCTCGAACACAGTGACAGATGTCGGCGAGAACACTCCTGACTCGTAGGCGGAAATGTCCGGCCGGGCCAGTTCCATCACTTTCTTGCCGTCCAGCGACCATTTCACGAAGCGGCCTTTGCGCGGCCCGTCGGGATACTCGTAGCCAAGATTAGCCTGCCGCTTCGCGCCGGGGTCGGCGGTCCACAGGTACTGGCCGCTATCGTCGGCCGCAAGCGCCATGCCGTGGGCGTCGTTAAGGTCGGTCTCCCACGTTCGCAGAAGCTTGCCATCCCGATCGAAGACCGTCATCGTCGGCTCACCCTGGTGGAAGGCGATTACCTCGCCGTCGTCGGTGAAGACGGCGCCGTGGTGCGACCATCCGTCGCGCGCCGCCGGCGTGTCCGGTATCCGCGCCCAGCCACCGACCCACTCATACGTCGTATCGCCAGTTCCGATCCGCATTAATCGCTCCCGTCTATCTGGATATGCCGATGTCCGTGCCCAGCGTCCGCACAAGATCTGCTACGGGTGCAGGATGACCTTCGTGTAGCCCTCTTCCCGGCGGTCAAATTTGACGTAGGCGCCCGGCGCGTCGGCCAGCGGCACCTCGTGTGAGACGACGAAGTCGGGCTTTGCCCGCCCGGCGATGATCAGGTCGCGCAGATAGGCGTTGTACTGCTTCACGTTGCACTGGCCCGTGCCGAGTCGAAGTCCTTTCTCAAACAGCTGTCCGAAGTTGAGCGAAAGCGCGCCACGCGACGCTGCCTCGGACACCCCTCCCGGGTCGGACGGAACGTAAAGGCCCGGTATGCCCAGCGCGCCGGTCGGGTTCACGACATCGATGAGCTGGTTCAGAACGATATTCGGCGCCTCGTCCTGCTCGCCGCCCACTGCCGATGAGCCGGCCTTGGTGGCCTGGTAGCCGACCGCGTCTATGCCCTTGTCTGTGCCCTCGCCGTTGCGCCGGTCCTTGATCTGCTGAACCGGGTCACCCTCGTCGTAGTTGATCGGAATCGCGCCAATCTCCGCCGCCTTGTCGAGCCGTTCTCTGACGTGGTCGACGGTATAGACCTCGGCCGCGCCCTTCAGCAATGAGCTGTATGCGGCCATCAGGCCGACCGGCCCGGCGCCGAACACCGCGACGCTCTCGCCCGGCTTCACGCCGGCCAGTTCTGCCCCGTGGTAGCCGGTCGGGAAGATGTCGGCGAGCAGAGAGAAGCTTGCCTCGTGGTCAGTGCCGGCCGGCAGTGGCAGGCAGTTGAAGTCGGCGAACGGGACCTGCAAATACTCGGCCTGGCCGCCCACCCACGGGCCCATGGAGACGTAGCCGTATGCGCCGCCTGCGAAGCCGGGATTGACCGTCGTGCAGAAGCCGGTGAAGCCGCCAAGGCAGTTCTTGCAGAAACCGCAGGCCACGTTGAACGGCATGACCACGCGATCGCCGACCCTGCGGTCTTTGACCGCCGGCCCGACTTCCTGGATGACGCCCATGTTCTCGTGGCCGAAGACGATGCCCGGCTCAGCGGCCGTGCGGCCCTCGTACAT
>JADFPB010000170.1 GCA_022562515.1 Chloroflexota bacterium
CCTGATGCTGGAAGACCTCCACTGGTCCGACAAGTCGTCTCTGATGCTGCTGGAGTTTGTGGCACGCGAACTGGGTAACTCACGGCTGATGATCGTCGGCAACTACCGGGACATGGAACTAAACCGCAGACATCCGTTGTCCATGACGCTGGGTGAGCTCACCCGTGAGCGCCTCTTCGATCGGGTGTTGCTTCGGGGACTGCAGAAGCACGACGTGCGCCGTTTCATCGAAGTAGCCGCGGGAATCGACCCTCCCAGCGCCCTGGTGGACGTGGTGTATACACAGACCGAGGGGAATCCCCTTTTTGTCACGGAGACTGTCCGTCTTCTGATCCAGGAAGGTGACATTACGTCTGGCGCGAAAACGGAGGGAGGCACCAGCTCGTGGGAGATACGGATACCTGAAGGGGTCCGGGAGGTTATCGGCCGCAGGCTGGATCGGCTCTCAGAGCGCTGTAACGAAGTTCTGACCACTGCAGCCGTGATCGGCAGGCAGTTCCGCTTCGGCGTCCTCATGAAGCTGGTAGAAGACGCCTCGGAGAACATGCTTCTCGACGTGCTGGACGAGGCGCTGGATGCCCGCATCGTTGAGGAAGTGCCGACGGAGGTGGGTCTGTATCAGTTTGCCCACGCTTTGATGCAGGAGACGCTTACCTCCGAGCTATCAGCCACCCGCACGGTCAGACTACATGCCCGCATCGCCGAGGCGCTGGAGCAGCTTTGGGGCAGCGAATCGCAACAGCACGCGGCGGAACTGGCACACCACTTTATCGAGGCAGAAAGTCTGGGAGTGAGCAGCAAACTTGCTGAATACGCGTTGCTGGCTGGCGAAGAAGCCATCAGTCGCGCCGCATACCAGGACGCCGCGCGTTATTTTGAAAGCGCTCTTTCTGCCCTGGACGGAGGCGTCAACGATGGACGGAAGGCGAGGATCTTATTCGGTCTGGCCAGGGCAGGTGTGGTCGTTGCCGATGGTGCCGCACGACAGGCCGCGATGGACCGGATGGCCGAAGCGTTCGATTCCTACGAGGCCATCGGCGATGTTCCGAGCGCCATCAAGGTGGCCCAGGAGCCCGTTGATATCCTTCAGTTGACCGGGGTCGCCGAGCTTGCCAAGCGGGGGCTCCGACTCGCCGAGCCCGGCTCGCTGGATGAGGGGTGGCTACTCTCCAGATATGGCACGGCATTGCATGCTGAACGGGGAGAATTTGAACTTGCGCACGAGGCGCTAAACACCGCACTGGCCATATCAAAACAGCACAATGATCTGGGGCTTGAAGCCCGAATAACAACCAATCTCACGCAACGGTTGTCCGCTCACGATGAACTCGCCGCAGCAATCAAGCATGGAGAGCGCGCAGAGGAACTAATCAGTTCTCTGGGCGACAGGGTAAGCGAGATACGCATCGGGACATTTCTCGCGAATGCCTATCTGGGAGTAGGCGATGTAGGCGGCGCCGAGCGAGTAATAAGCAAACTCAGTTCGGCCGCAGAGAGTCTCAATGCTGCGTCATACCGATCATACGGAAGGGGGTTGCAGGCCAGGCTCGCCACACTTTGTGGTGAGTGGGCCCGCGTAGCTGACATCGCGAAGGAAGCTGCGGCCGGGACCGAGGCTGGTTGGCAGAGCGGCATCGCACTTGAAGAAGCGAGGATTCTTTTCGAAAAGGGCGATAGTGATGGCGCCGAACTGAAGTTCTCTTCAAAAATAGGCGACGGTGTGAACTGGCGTGAACCGGCTGCAGCTGCTTCTATCGCCTGGGTCGCCCACCGCGCAACCGGGCAGGACATGCTCGAAAGGGTAAAAGACCTGATAAACCGGGGAGCGGGATCTGCCGACAAATACAGGTCAAGAGCGCGATCAAGTCAAACAGTGCTCGCTATGATCGCAGTAGAAGAAGCGGATTCGGAATCAGCAGATCGCCTATATGCTGATCTGGTTGGGCGCGATGGCGGCATGGACCCCACCACCGGTATATCGACCGGCCATATTCTCGGTTTGCTCGCTTCTTCCATGGGGAGATCGTCAGACGCGTCAGCACACCTGGAATCTGGAATCGAATTCTGCCGTTCCGCGGGATATCGGCCCGAACTTGCGTGGACCTGTGCAGACTACGCAGGATTCCTGCTTGAGAGAAGAGAGTCTGACGATCCTGAGAGAGCACAAACATTCCAGGATGAAGCGCTCGCTATCGCACAGGAGCTGGGGATGCGGCCTCTGTTGGAGCGCGTGCTGGCCCAACGCGACATACTGAAGGCCTGATCGGCAGCCACCCGGCCTGCCAGACGGCCGCGAAAGCCTTCCTATCCTGCAGGCAGCACCAGAACAGGGGTCCGGGCTGAGCGGACGACGGTGTCACAGACACTACCCAGGACTGCTCTTCTGAATCCTGTGCGTCCGTGCGTGCTCATCACGATGATGGCGTTCTTCTCTTCATCCGCCGCCTTCATAATTTCAGCGGCAGGTATTCCGGACATAATCCGGTACTTCGCTTTTAGTCCGGCAGACTCAGATCTTGACACAAATTCCTCTAGATATCGCTCGCAATCTGCCTGCAACTCTCGCACTACCGGATCGTTAGGATTGGTAAAGGCCCTTTGCATGATTCGAGCGTAACTAATCTCAGCTCCCGACGCTTGGGCGAACGACTCTGTCAGTGCGATGACTTTTTCACTCAGCGGAGATCCGTCCAATGGCACGATAAGCGTGGAGGGTACGTCGGGGCTTTGTTCGGAAACTATGAGTGCATCGGGATTGGCAATCATCACGGGGACGGTGGTGTTGTGAAGCACCTGATCCGTAACGCTTCCCAGAACGCTGCGCGCAAGAGACGAGGCCCGCCTTGTCGCGACGGCAATCATGTCCGTCTCTAGTTCTTCAGCGGTCGCAACGATCGTTTGTGCCGGCTTGCCCGGCCGCACTTCGACGCGTGTCTCAATCCCCGTGCCTGCGAGCTTATCGGCCAGTCGACCAAGATAATCGCGGGATTCTTGTGCCTGAACGGTGCCCTCACCGTTCGTTTTCGAGTTTGGTGAAGGGACCGCGAGCAACGTCAGGGAAGCCCCTAGTCCTTTCGCCATGCCCCCCGCCCATCTGCCGATTCGTTCTGACTGGTCAGAACCGTCGAGCGGCACGAGGATATTTTCAATCATCGCCAAACCTCCTTCCGCAGCGCGATCTTGCGAGGGTAGCCAAGTCTAACCCTCGCAGGACCGGCCGTGAAACCTTTGGCCTGATTATCAAACTCGAGAGACCAGTCCCCACACGCTTTACAGGACTGATACATTGGCCTGCGCGTTCGATCAGGCTCTTGGTGAAGTTTGACGGTAGGTTGAGATGGACAGTTACGACATTGCGGTGATCGGCACGGGACCGGGCGGCCAGAGAGCGGCGATCCAGGCGGCAAAGCTTGGCGCCTCTGTCGTGGCAATTGAGATGAGGTCGAGCGTCGGGGGAGCCGCGATCCACGCGGGCACGATACCCAGTAAGACTCTACGTGAGGCAGCGCTTTACCTGACCGGTTTCAGACAACGAGTGCTCTACGGGGCAAATTCCGCGGTCAAAGCCAACCTGACATTCGATGACCTGACGTTCCGGCTTGACTCAGTCCTTGATCGCGAACTCTCCGTGATGCAGGATCAGCTCCGGAGAAATAACGTCGAGGTGATCTTCGGCAATGCGTCATTCTCCGATGAGCATACCCTTCGCATTCTGACAGACGGGGTTGTTCAGGAGATCACCGCCGAAAAAATCGTTCTTGCACCGGGCACGGTCCCCGCGAAATCGGAGAAAGTCCCGATCAATGGTAAGACGACGGTTGATGCCGACTCCATATTCGACGTCTCCGTTATCCCAAAGACGCTGACCGTGATTGGCGCCGGAATCATAGGTGTGGAGTACGGAGGGATTTTTGCGGCCATGGGCGCCCGAGTCAACATCGTAGATCGGCGCCCCGATTTTCTAGAATTTGTTGACCGTGGAATTATCGAGGCGTTGCAACACCACATGCGTGAGTCCGGCGTTGAGTTTTATCTTGGAGAGGATCTTGTTGAAGTCTCGTCGCACGGGTCGGGAGCGACGGCCTATCTGGCAAGTGGTATCAGACTCGAAAGCGACCTGTTGCTCTACACGATCGGAAGAACCGGTGCGACCGCTGGACTGGGGTTGGAGAATATCGGGCTCGAGGTCGATGATAGGGGGCGGCTCTCGGTCGATGAGAGCTACCGGACCGCGATCACTCACATTTACGCGGTCGGCGATGTCATTGGCTTCCCCAGCCTCGCCGCTTCTGCAATCGAGCAGGGGCGGCTGGCCGCGCGCCATGCCCTGGGCGCATCGATAGATGAGTTTGATGCGCTCCTCCCATACGGAATCTACTCGGTGCCGGAGATATCGATGGTGGGCAGTACCGCAGAGCAACTCGAACTGGATGGCGTTCCGTTTGTGACCGGAATTGCCCGTTATGCCGAAACTGCGAGAGGGCAGATTCTCGGTGATCGGTACGGGCACCTGAGGATGTACGTGCACTCGGAAAACAAGTCCATTCTCGGTGTCCACATAATCGGTGAAAATGCAACAGAACTCATCCATATCGGGCAGGCGGTGATGAGTCTGAACGGAACGCTGGATTACCTGGTCAATACAGTATTTAATTATCCGACTCTCGCCGAGTGCTACAAGACGGCAGCTCTTGACGCGTTCAATCGCCTCACCGGGGCGCCATCCTCCTCGTCGGCCCATCAGTGAAACCTCGGCTCGGTCGATTGCTCTAGCTCTGACGATTCAGTGCACAGGCCTTGATGGAATGTCCGTGCGCCGTTAGGCTTGCGCACCGAGCCAGCCGACTCACCTGCCATTTGATATTTGTTTTCGGCATATCGGACGCCGCCAATGAACCTTCGCGAGATACTCTTTCCCGACCCACATGCGCCGCCATGGCAGAAAATCATGGTGGTGGTTTCTTATGCTTTCGCGATCGCGAGCCTTGTTCTGACCGTCGTTTTCACGCTGCAGTACCTCGATTCAAGGTCTGACGGGAAAGAAGCGGTTGAGAACGATGCACTTCTGAAGGCTGAATCGGCTCGCAATGGCCTGGTCGATGCGATACAGAATGTGGAAGACCAGGTAGCGAACATCGTTGCAGGCCTTGAGAGTGGCGAAATCCCGGGTCGGGATGGCTCCCCGAAGGACTACTACACGAAGGGTGGTGTACAACTCGCTTTTGACGGCATAATCGCTGGCGCCCCCGGTATTCAGAGGTTGGGTGTCTTCTACGCCCCTGGGCCGGACGGAGAACTCCTGAACCCATTTTTAGGTCAACCACCTACCGCGATTTCAAGTAGGTCAAAAGGGGAAGATCCATTCGTGTATACGGAGCCTCCGACGCCTGGAAAATCTGGGGCGGACGACACGAATCGCTACCACCTCCCGCTCAACAACGGAAGCAACTGGACGGAACCGTTTACTGATCCTGAAACCGGTCGCACCATTGCCGAATTTGGCATGCGTTTCGGACCCCCTTCAGCAACAAGTGGAGTCCAGAGGGGAGTCATCTACGCTGACTTTGCCCTTGATGGCGTTGACGAGATTGTCCAATGGCTGAGTTTGAGGGAGACCGGATACGGGTTCCTGGTGTCGGCCGCCGGCGATTATCTCGCTCACTTCGATGATTCCTATGTGGCAGATGCCCTTGATGTGACCCAGATAGGCGAGCCGCAGACCTCGATTCTCCGCCAGGCGATTGAACAGTCGAACGCGGGCCAACGGGTGGTCGTCGAGTACCCTGACGAGTTGACCGGGCAAGATTCGCTGCTAGTAGTTGAGTCACTGCCAACAGGCTGGTCGATGGGTTACGTCGTTTTCAAGAGCGATGTGATCTTTCGCACCAACGAGACCAAACAGGCGCTGATGCGGATCGCACCCGCCATCATCGGCCTCTTATTTTTCCTATCCCTGATCTGGAGCGGCGCCTACGCCGGGAGCTGGCGGGGACTCTGGTTCACATCCGGATCGTTGGCACTGGCATTCATGGCGGGTGTGGAGCTGATCTGGTTCTGGCACGCGACGACACCCCCCGAACTGGAGAGCGCGCGAGTGAACCTGG
>JADFPB010000171.1 GCA_022562515.1 Chloroflexota bacterium
CGGTGGCCAGAACGAGTCCGGTCAGCAGCTCGGCCGATTCCGTGCGGTCGGCCCTACGGTCGGCATGGATGAGCCGCCCAAGCTCGTTGAACCGGGCTTCGGGGATTCGGGCCCGGACTTCGTCGAACGCCGCGTCATCGGTGCGCGTCACGAGCACTACGCCGGATCTGCTGTAGATTCGCTCTGCGATGACGCCGATCTGCTCCGGGGTTTTGCCCTCGCCGTAGACGACTTCGGGGAACGCCTTTCGGCGGCTCCGGTCGTGGTCCAGCCGCGCAAAGCCGATATCCTCCGTGGCGCGCTCGATGGCGTCCGCCGGGGAGAGATCGCTGTCGACTATCTCCTGCAGCCTTTCGAAGGCGTCTTGATCGACTATTTCGACGCCTCCCGCCGGGCCAGTTCGTCCCGTGCTTCCGCCTTTATCCGGTTCATGACCTCAAGCAGTGGCAGATCTTCTTTTCTGGCGATTTCCCGGCATGCCTCGTACTCGGGGGCGACATCCACGAACTCGCCGGAGAGGCGCTTCACCTTCACCGGCACGTCGCCCAGCGAGGTCTTTATCGTCACCACTTCACGCTCAGCTTCGTAGCGCTCGACCGGACGGGCCCTCACGCCGAGGGTGGACGTTTCCGTCAGGATGAGTTTCGCTGCTGCGTCCTTTATCTCATCGGGTACCAGCGCCGACAGCAGGACACCGGGCCTGTTTTTCTTCATTTGAATGGCGGTCATCCATACGTCCCGCGCGCCCTCATCGAAGAGGCGCTCCTGGATGAAGCCGAACATCTCGCCGCTCATGTCGTCGATGTTCGTTTCGAGGAGGGCCAGCCCGCCAGTAATGCCCTGCCCTGCCGTTTCGGGGGACGCGCTTTCGCCGAGCCAGATCGCCGTCACATTGGGATTGCCGGGCGTGTCGCGGCCGCCCAGTCCGTAGCCGACTCGCTCGACGGTGATGTCGACCGGCTCGAACGAGGCGATCTGCGTCAGCAGCGCGGCGCCCGTCGGTGTGACCGCCTCGCCTTCCGGGAAGTCGGGCCCGACTGTGCGGAGCAGCGCGCCTGCCGCGGCGAAGATCTCCATGGTGGCCAGGGCGGGAACCGGCAACATCCCGTGCTGGGTCTTGACCACGCCTCTTCCGGCCGGAAAGGCGGAGCAGAAGACCCGCTCCACGCCAAGCGTTTCGAGGCCGCTCAGAACGCCGAGGACGTCAACAAGCGTGTCGACCGTGCCCAGTTCATGCGGCATATCGTGATGATCGCCGGTCCTGTGGGCACGGGCTTCGCCTTCCATGAGGGCGCTGAATACGCCGGCCGCGGCCGATTTCACGTCGCTGGAGAACCCGCTACTTTCGATGCAGCTGAAAAACTCATCCCATCCGCGCCTGCGCCCGCCTTCGTCGTCCAGCTTCACGCCCAGCCTGGTGCCGTGGACCGCGCCGCGCGTGCCCGGCTCGGCGGTCAGCTCGTAGCCGTTGACGCTCAGCGAGGAGAGATTCGCGACGACAGTATCGAGATCGAGACCGACGTCTAGCAGCGCGCCGAGCAGCATGTCGCCACTGGCGCCGCCGACGAGGTTGAAGTATGCGGCTCGCAAATTCGAGACCCGGCGCTAAGGCGCGCCAGAGGGCACGGAAGAAGCGGCAGATGATCCGGGCAGCACTTCGTTGAGGCTGCCTGACCTGTAGCCGGCCAGGTCCAGGGTCACGTATGTGTAACCGATCTTCCGCAGCCGCTTGACCACTTCATTCCTTGTTTCGGGGACGATCAGGGCGGCCAGGTCTTCTTCCGGCACTTCGATGCGGGCGGTCTTGCCGTGGTGCCTTACCCGCAGTTGCCGCAGGCCCAGGTCCTTCAACGCTTCTTCTGCGGCTTCGATACGGCTTAGAGTTTCGATGGTGACCGGTGTGCCGTAGGGAACGCGCGACGCCAGGCATGCCTGGGCCGGCTTGTCCCATGTCGGAAGTCCGGCGTCTTTTGAGAGCGACCTGATGTCGGCCTTCGTAAGGCCGGCGTCCACGAGGGGGCTGTTGACGCGCCGCTCGCTGGCCGCGTCCAGCCCGGGCCGGTAGTCACCGAGGTCATCGACGTTGGTGCCGTTGGCGATCGCAGGCCACTCGTCGGATGGGAAGAGTTCGGCCAGGCGAGCGTAGAGGTTGGACTTGCAAAAGTAGCAACGCCGGGCGTCGTTTACCGCGTATCTCGGATCAGACACTTCCTGTGTCTCAATGATCCTGTGCCGCCAACCGAGCTTTTCGGCCAGGGCAGTCGCATCTGCCAGCTCGGAGGCCGGGAGGCTTGGCGACTTCGCTGTGACGGCGATCGCATTCTCTCCGAGCATGTCGTGTGCGACCGACATGAGATAGGCGCTGTCTACGCCGCCCGAGTAGGCGACGACCAGCGAGCCGTAGCCGCGGATGATGGACCTCAGCCGCTTGAGCTTCTCGTCGCGCGATTGGTTGCCGCGCGGCATGCCGGAGCCGCCAGAGCCACCAGAGCCACCAGAGCCGCCAGAGCCACCAGAGCCGCCAGATGCTCCGCTGGAGTTCCCCCTGCTCTTTGCGATGAGTTTGCTGGTCGTTGCCACCGGCGCTCGCCTCGAAGGCTCGTTTATCCCGTAATCTGTCTCTGTTAATTAGTCCCTGGGAGTGGACAGTTTTGCAGAGCGCGCGCTTCCTGTCTAACCCCCTGGGGTTCATCAACAGGCTTGCCGAGACGGGTTCACGACTGCCCGGGGTAACACACGCAAGGCTCGCAAAATTCCTCGTTTGTGATTACACATATCCGATTTTCCCGGGCGCTTTCTACATATCCTGTTCTCGTCAACGCTGTAAGATGCGGGGAAGTTCTCGGAATCTTGCAGATTGGCGGATTTGATCGTGAACCAGCTACCTCCACATCTGAACAACCCGATGGCCATGGAAGCGGACGCGCGCCATCGCGGGGAAAGAATGCGAAAGGGCGGCCTGGCCGGGATGTCCACCAGCGCGCTCATCTTCGTCATGCCTTTCGCGCTGGTCTTCCTGGGTATCCGCAAGGTTTATCGGAAAGCCACCGGCTACACGCCGCCGCCCAAACCGGAGCCAGAGAAACTGACCCCGTCCGAGTTGAAGGCGGTGATGAAAGATCTGTGCCCCGGGTCCGGAGGGGAGTTCGACGGTGACGCCAAATCGGCAACTTGCGGCCGCTGCGGCAAGGCAACCGGCGTGGCGTACGGCAAGTTCATGACGCACGGCTGGTAGCGCGCGCTCACGATCCAGAATCAGATGGCATTTCTCCCTTCCTCCCAGCAGAACCCGGAAACGATGCGGGGTGAACTCGCGTACCGTCGGGAGCGGCTGAAGAAGGGAGCGCCATCGCTCTTTCTGACGTTTATCGTGATATTCGTCGTTCCGCCACTGGCGGCCTACTGGCTGGTCCGGTGGCTGTACAAGCGCGCCACGGGCAGGTCTTTGCCAGGACCCGCAATATGGGCCTCGACCGACGTTGACAGGGCGGCAAACTGCCCCGGCTCCGGGCGATCCTCGAGCGGCGGCCCGCTGGCGCGCTGCAGCCAGTGCGGGAAGTACATCGGCCTGAGCTACGGCCGGCTGCTGGTTCACAGCCGGTAAGACATTCGTCTGGTAATCGCCGTTTAGCTCCAAAAAGGCATACGACATGACCTCACAGATACCACCGCCAGTAGTGATACCTACTCAGCGCCTGCTTGCGGCGGAGAGGCCGAAGTCTGCGATTCCTATTATCGCCATACCGTTCATGTTGCCGTTCCTGTTGCCGTTCTGGGCGGCCAGATTCGTGTATCGAAAGTTCACAGGGTATGAGCCGCCGCCGCCGCAGGATGTGTTCGTTCCGGACCCGGAAGAGCTGGCGGCCGCTATTGATGCCATATGCACCGGGTCCGGGCGCGCGGTCGATTCGACCAGCGACACGTGTCCTGTGTGTGACCAGGGCGTGGACGTAACAAGCGGGCGGCTGCTAACGCATAACCGGTAGGTCAGAGACCCTGGTACCAGGCCGCGAGTTCTGACCCGATCAGGTGCGGGTTGTCTTCCTGCAGGTAGTGGATGCCCGGCCCGATATCGACCGTTTTCAGGTTGGGAAGGTTCTCCCTGCACCAATCCACCGTTGGAGGTGGAATAAGCCCTCCCGGCGTGGCGTGGAACAGCATCTTTGGGAGATCAGACTGCTGTAGCTTCGCGCCGTATGCCTCGACCGCTTCAGCTACGTCGGCCGGCTCGCCCGCGATGGGCAGCTCGTTCGGCCATCGCCAGACGGGCTTCCGGCTAGCGGGATCCAGGAACGGCTCCCTGTAGACGTTCATCTCCTCTTCCGTCAGGTCGCGCACAATGGCGTTCGGAAGAACGCCCTCAACAAACATGTTCTGATTGACGAGCATGTCCCAGCCGACCTCGGGCGTGCGGAATCCCTTGAACATCTCCTGGAGGTCGGGCGGGAACGCGTCCCAGGACGGGATGGGCATGAGGATCGCTTCCATCATTGCGATGCCCTTGATGTTCGACTCATTCCGCATCGCGTAGTGGAGGCCAAGGCCAGAGCCCCAGTCGTGGACAACGAGCGTGATGTTCTTGAGGCCGAGGGCTTCTATAAAACCCTCGATGTACCCCACATGATCGAAGAATCGGTACTCGATGTCCGGTTTGTCCGACTTGCCAAATCCGATCAGGTCCGGCGCGATGCAGCGGCCCAGCGAGGTCATGTGCGGGATGATGTTGCGCCAGAGGTACGACGAGGTCGGCTGCCCGTGCAAAAACAGGATGGGATCGCCTTCGCCTTCATCGATGTAGTGGATGTTTGAGCCGAGGACGTCGATGTACTTCGACTCGAACGGGAACGCGGCTGAGATCTCTTGATTGGTCACGGTGAAACTCCGGGCGGCGTGGTAAACGAAGTATGGGGCTGGCAACCATAGCCGCTCTGCCGGACAGGCTCAACCGGTATCTTTCACTCAAGTGTTCAAGTCACCTGTGGAACGATTGCCCCTGACGTAGCGTTATCTCACAGGGGTCCATCCGGGGGGGAACCCCGGAAATACTGTGCGACGCTCCGAACCCGCTGGGCGGAACCTGGGGATCGGACGGCATGGTCTATTTCGTGTCGAAGATCGGCTACCGGTTGCAGCGCATTCCTGCCTCACGCAGCACGGGAGCGCAGGATCTACCCATGACGCCCGATCGGGCGGCCCAGGTGCGAGGGAGTTGGCCGTACGCGCTGCCGGGTGGGCAGGCGCTGCTGATTTGCAGCGGCAGCGGGCTGACCCAATCCATCGACGTCCTCGCTCTTGGAACGGGGCGGCGGCGAACCGTCATCCGGAAAGGATCATACCCGAGGTATATGTCGACCGGCCACCTCGTCTACGCCCGATCCGGAACGCTGTACGCGGCGCCGTTCGATGTCGAGAAGCTCGAGGTGACCGGACCGTCCGTGCCGGTCTTGCCCGGTGTCCGTACGGAGACCTGGGGCGCCGCCCAGTTTGCCGTATCCGATGACGGGACGCTCGCCTTCGTGCCGGGCGAATCCATGACCGATGGCACGCTGGTCTGGATGTCGCGAGAACCGGGGGCCAAGCCCCAAGAGGCCTGGCCGGGACAACGAGCCTACGGGGCCTTCACGCTCTCTCCGGATGGCCGGCAGCTCGCGATCCAGATTCCGGGGGCCTTTGACTACATCTCGATCTTCGATTTCGAGCGATCGACCGAGACCCGGGTGCCCCGGCCCGGCGACGCGGACGACATGTTTCCGACGTGGACACCGGACGGCGAGTGGGTCGCCTTCCGCAGGGCCCGGGGCGAGACGAGTGGGCTGTATCGGTGGCGCTCGGACGGAAGCAGTGATGTCGAGCCGCTATTGAGCAGCCGGCACGCGGCCAGACCCCACTCGTTTTCGCCCGACGGGCGTATCCTGGCCTATCAGGAGAATTACCCCGAACAATGATTGAATATTTGCGTGCTCCGCCTCGAGGAAGACCGGACGCGCGAGGTCTTCCTCGCCACGCCCTCCGGCGAGTGGGATCCGCCGTT
>JADFPB010000172.1 GCA_022562515.1 Chloroflexota bacterium
GAACATCTACAACAGTGGGATTCCGTGTACCGGCTCAAGTACACCGAAGGAACATATTCGGGACCCGTGTTCGCGGGCATAAGGCAATTCGGCTTCAAGGGGTTCCCGAGACCGGATCGTGAGACGCCGCCGCGCCAGGCCCTTGACGTCTATTTCAAGCAGAAAGCGGAACTCTTAAGGAACGAGATACATCGGCGGCCATAACCGGTGGAGTAGTGACTCCCACGCATGTCGCGAGTCTGTCCAGATCCGGCATGTGCCGTTCTGGCTGGCCCGCGCATCCCGTTGGCCGGGATGCTTGCTGACGCTAATTCAGAAGCGGATCACCGAGGTGCCAACGTACCTCTCGCCAGCCGGATCTTCGTTGAAGTAGTAGGCGATGACGATAGAGCCGTCAGCACGGACTACAGATTTCGGATAACCGATATCGTGATTCCCGGCTCCCCCTCGTACGGTTACCGGGTTGGACCACGTGGATCCCGAATCGTCAGATACTACGGCGTAGATCCCGAACGGCTCTCTGCGGGAGCCGTATGTGAGCACCAACCTGCCATCATTCAGCAGCAACATCGAGGGTGGATTACCGCCGTACCCGGTATCTGCGACCGGCTTGCTCACGAAATGCCAGGTTTTGGCGTTGTCGTCGCTGCGGTAGAGATCGATCCAGTTATCGCTGCGTGTGAGACCCCTGCTCCGAATCGCTGTGAGGATCGCGCGGTCGTTCAGTCGAAGCGATGAGGGCATTATGTCGAAGCCTGGAGGGGATTCGTTAACCCAGGAGAGGAATTCGAAAGAACGGCCTCCGTCCGTGGTGCGCGTCGCGAATACCCTGCCTTCTTCCCCATTCGGCTTCGTCGCCGTAAGCATCAGCAAAGCCGTTTTCTGGTCTTCGATAAGCCAGTCCGTCCTTGCGGCAATTCCTCGCTGCGCAAACATGGGTATCTCGAACGGCCGGGTCCACGTCCTGCAGCGATCGCTGGTCGCGTAGAACCACGAACGCGCCCCTGTCCTCAGACCGGTTCTTCCGCACATGGCGGCGAAATCTGGATGGAGGAAATCTATGTCCGAGGATTCCCCGAATGCGATTGGTCCGGGACCAGCAATGGCATCGTGATCTTCATGCTCATGAGTACCCAGTCCAACGCCGCTCACGAGCGGTGCTTCATCGACTGACCAGGTCTCTCCCCCGTCCTGACTCCGTGCTTGCATCGTCACGAATGGTCTGCTCTTATCCCGGGCGTGAAACCCACCCCCGGGATCGGGCCAGCCCAGTGTGAATATCAGGACAATCTCGTCATCCCAGGCCCACATCCCGTAGTTGGCGGGCCAGCCCGCGTAACGAGCAGGATCCCGAAACACAATGCTGTGATTTTCCACCGATCACGCTCCTCAGAAGCGACCAAAGACCAAAGACCAAAGATATGAACCGGGGGAATCTTACACGGCGCAAGTGGGGATCTGGATCCAGGGCTCAACCGTTCTGAGAGCGACACTTCGGATGGCTCGGGAAGAGGGGAAGACTCGAAGCCACGTAGCCGTTTCCGGATGCTCAAACCCGTATTCCAGGCGAACAACTTTATGGTTGCCTGTGCGCACCGCGCTCTTGGCCCCACACGAGCTCCTCCCGCCTCATCACCGTAGTCGGGTTCACACCGATCCTCTCAGCCAGACGGATCTGACTCATCTCGGCACCCAGCCTTGCTTTCCTTGAACCAGGAGCCGAAGTTACCGGCCTGACATCGCACCTTCCTGAACGATGGCAAGTGCCGCGACCTGGCAGCAGGAAGTTTGCGGTTTGCCACTACATCGCCGCCGACGAACTAAGATTAGGAAATCGAGTCAAACACTGAAATACATGGCAACTGAAACAAGAGACCCGTTCTTCTCGTTCCCACACCCCATCAACGCCAGCGTGGCGCGTTCCGTCGCGGCAGGAGTGGTGGTGATGGCCGCGCTGACGATTGCGCTGGACGTGCCGTGGCTCATGTTCGTGATCGCATACGGCTTCATCGCACGGGTACTGGCGGGGCCGCGCATCAGCCCGCTGGCCCTGCTGGTTACCAAAGTGATCGTGCCGAAGTTCCGGCTGCCCTACGACCCCGTGCCCGGCCCGCCGAAGCGCTTCGCCGCGGCCATAGGCGTCGGCTTCAGCATGACCGCCCTGATCTTGGAGTTCGGCTTCGGCTACACCGCCGCCGCATACAGCGTCCTTGGCATCCTGATCTTCGCCGCCGGCCTCGAGTCGGTACTCGGCTTCTGCATGGGCTGCAAGGTATTTGCCATTCTCATGAAGACCGGAATCATCTCGAAAGGGATTTGCGAAGAGTGCGCCGACTGGACCGTCAGAGCAGACCGTCTGAAGCGCGATGCTGCCGAACGCGAGGCCCGCGAGGCCGCCGGAATTTCCGGCTAGGATCGACGCCCCTGGCCCGACATCACTGGATCGCGCCTGAGACGACAACGCCTTGATTCCACGGCCCGGCCAGACGGATCCTGTCACGAATGTCATCAATTCAAACGCAAATCGCGCTCTGAAGCCACCAGAGTTGACTATTGACCGGGAATCGTGTGATCTCTAATCAGCGTCGGTACAGGCGTCGCGCGGATTCCGCCGTCTGATTTTTCGGCCACGAGCCGCCCGGCCCTGGTCGAACATGAAGGCCTCAGGTCTCCCCGATTCCAGACGCCGCTCTATTGTTTGCGCACGGCTGCTATGGAGAAAGGCACGGCGCCCCGACGACTACCGAAGTCAAGACCAGTTGGGCCATTGAGGCTGACTACTACCAGACCTGTAATTGCGACTACGGCTGCCCCTGCGAGTTCCAAGCCACGCCGACGATGGGATTCTGCAAGGGACTCCTCGCCTACAGGATCACGAAGGGCCACCACGGGGATGTGTCCCTGGACGGACTCGGATTTGCAGTCGGGCTCCACGCACCCGGGGCCATCCACGAGGGAAACCTCACCCTGGTGCTCATCTTTGATGAGCGCGCCGATGAGGCGCAGCGAGAGTCGCTTCTGAAGATTACGACCGGCCAGGAGGGCGGCATGCCCTTCGAGATCATCGTCCAGCTCGTCGGCACGCTGCTAGATCCCATCTACGCGCCGTTCGAGTTCAACGCCGACGGCCGGAACAGCTCGGTCAAGATCGGCGACATCTTGTCTCTGGCGTTCGAGCCGATCAAGAACCCCGTCACCGGCGAGCCCGAGTCGATACGGATCGAGCACGAGACCGGCTTCATCTTCCAGGGCGCCGACGTCGTGTCCGCAAAAGAGGGGAAGATCTCGATCGACGGACTCGACTTCTCCTACCCGGACAAGTCCGGTTTCGTCACCACTGTCAACTACTCCAACTAGGTTGTCCTGCTAACTGCCGCACCCCGTTCCCGCTCCGGATTGCCGGGCGGGATCACGGGGTGATGGCCGCCGTATCCGCATTTTCGATCTCCTCTGAACGACTCGGTTGAGATCACTGGTCTAATCACATCCATGCAAGCACTGCTGCCAATAGAAGCTCTCGTAAAAAGAGACCGCTACGTGGTCATCGCCGGTCTGCTCGGCGTTACCGGGCTGGCCTGGGCCTACACGGCCTACCTGGCCTGGGACATGCGCGGCATGGATATGGCCTCGGGCCGGTCCGTGTCGATGCCCATGACGGCCGACTGGACGGCCGGGGACTTCGGCCTCATGTTCCTCATGTGGGCCGTGATGATGACGGCGATGATGGTGCCGTCGGCGGCGCCCATGATCCTCATGTTCGGCACAGTCGCCAGGAAGCGGCGGGAACAGGCGCGCCCGTTCGTCCCTACCGGCGTCTTCGTCCTGGGCTACATCGGCGTGTGGAGCGCCTTTGCGCTGGGTGGCACCCTGGCCCAGTGGGGCCTGCACGCCGCCACGCTGCTATCGCCGATGACCATGACCGCCACACCGGTGATCGGCGGCGCTCTTCTGATCGCCGCGGGCCTGTTCCAGCTAACGCCCATCAAGAACATCTGCCTTACAGAGTGCCGAACGCCGATGAGCTTCTTGATGCTGGACTGGCGCGAGGGCCATCGCGGCGCACTGTCCATGGGCGTGAAACAGGGAACCTACTGCCTTGGCTGCTGCTGGATTCTGATGCTCCTGCTATTTGTCCTCGGAGTGATGAATATCCTCTGGATAGCCGCCCTCGCCGGCTTCGTGCTGATCGAGAAGGTCGCGCCCGCAGGCTCATGGATCAGCCGGGCCACCGGGGTACTCCTCACCGGCTGGGGCGTCTGGATGGTGCTCGACAGTGCGCTCTAGGCAGGCGCGTGTCTGATGTCCTCCTCGACGCCAACCGCCGTTCACTGCGAGAAGTGTGAGCGCGAGCTGATGGCAAGCTCGTATGAGCTGCCCTCAAAGCGGGGCCGCCTGCCGCACTGCCTGATGTGCGCTGTCAGGTTTCCGTCTCTTCTGAGAAAATCCCTGGTGATCTGCTTGCTGGTCGGAACGGTGTTGACCGCGATAAATCAGGGCAACTTCATACTTGCGGGGGAGTTCCAGTGGGCCATGGCGTGGAAAATACCGCTCACCTACGCCGTGCCGTTTATCGTGGCCACGACGGGCGGCCTGCTGAACGCGCGCGCCGCGATCAGGACAGACGCGTGAGCATCCGGCGTTAACCTGAACAACAAAGACGCTGTCGTAAGGAAATCACAGTCGCAGGCCATAGTCGGGAGGAGGAAAGACATTGCATGCACTGGGTTACGCAGAGATCGCCATAGTCGTCCAGGATATCGAGCGAGCCACAAGATTTTACGTCGATGTGGTTCGCTACGAGGTCGCTGATGTAGATGTCGGCGAAGGCGGCAGGATCATCAAAGTCGGCCCCGATCATTTCCTGGGGCTATGGGAACCGAACGTCTGGGGAAGCGAGCGAGCGCCTTTTGAGGGCGCCTACGGCGACCAGTTCCGTAAGCAGGTCGGGCAGGTGCACCTCGTATTTGCGATACACCAGGACGAAATCGAACCATTGGCCGGACGCTTGATTGATGCCGGTTTTCCGGTCCACGGACCCGAAACCCACAAGGATGGATCGCTTCATCTCTACGCCTCGGACCCGGACGGCCACGCAATGGAGTGGTGGGGCAAGACGCCGGGCTGACCAGCGGCAGGCCGTGGCCGCGGGCTAGATGCGGAACCGTCGCGGGCGTGGGCCGTGCGAATGACGATCCGGCATACTCGGATCCGGGCGCGCCCCGATTGGGATCGGGGTGAATTGGACGCTAGCGCGTCAAGGCGCGGGCCTTCCGCCCGGCAACTCGACTTCCCGGCCCAGGCCGCTTGGGCCCGGAGCAATAAAATCACAGACTCTGAAGCCGATAGGTCCGCCTCAGGAGGGTGGCTCAACCTGCTTCGAGATAGTCACTGAGGACTCAACCCGCGGCTGAAATTCCAAGTTCCTCTTGCAGGGTTTGAATGCTCTCTGCGCGGCTGCGGCTCGGCGTTCGCACGCGCAGTGATATGGGCAGGTTCTGGACTTCGGGAACGATCTTCACCGAAACAAAAACCGGCCCCTCTTCTTCCATGATGCTGCCAACGCTGGTGACAAACTCTTCCAGGTCGTCGAAAGAGTGCGTCGACCTGTACCCCGCGCTCTTCGCCATCCCCGCGTAGTCGATCTCAAGCGCGTTCGGAACCGGCTGCCCTCCGGTCGTCGCGTAACACTCGTTATCAAGCAGGAAGTGAAAGAAGTTCTTCGGCTTCTTGCCCGCGATCGTGGCGAGCACTCCCAGGTTCATCAGCAGCGCGCCCTCGGAATCGAACAACACCACCTTTTCATCCGGCAGGCCCAGGGCCAGGCCCAGCGCAGAGGGAGCCGCCTGCCCCATCGCGCCGCCAAAAGTGACATCGCGCCGCTCGTTGGTGCCCACCTCGAGCCAGTGGCGGCCGGCCGTCCCGCTCGTC
>JADFPB010000173.1 GCA_022562515.1 Chloroflexota bacterium
GGCAACCGGTCAGACACGAGAACTGTACGGGGGCTACGGCCGCAATTTCTCCTACGGCGGCCTGTACGCCGGTCAGCCGGAGTACTATGACGCCCCGGACGCCGAAGTCCTCTACGTCGACAACCTGCCGCACCGCAACGGACAGTGGTACGTGCAGGGTGCCTGGAAGAACACGCGCGAGGCCATCGTTCACACCAGAGAAACTACTGAGTTCGAGGATTACCTGGTCTTCAAATACCTGGCCCGCTCCGCGGTCGTTGTAATCGACCCGCAGACGCCGGGCGCGGAGTTTGATGTCATTATCGAAGTCGATGGCAAGCCGATTAGGCCTGAGGATGCCGGCGAGGACATTGAGTTCGACGACGAGGGCCGGAGCTTCATTCACGTCGACAGGGGCAAAGAGTACAAAGTGCTCGAGCAGCAGAAGTCGACGGAGCGCGAGATGAAACTCTTTACCAACTCAGCCGATTTCGCCTTCTTTGCGGTGACCTTTGGAAACAACCTCGATGGGGCATAGCGTTTTCCGAGGCAGTCTGACCAGGACTAAACGTCTGTCGCTTGCCGCGACCGCGCTGGCCGCCGTGGCGGCGGTTGCCTGCTCATCAGGCGGCTACACCCAATCGGATGACACCCGGCCGGCAGCCAACCTGAACGCCCCTGCGGCAACCGCCACTCCTCTGGTCATCGAAGAGCAACGCAGCCTTCTCGAGAGCCTCGAACAGTACCCGTCGTTCAAGGACGAGGAGTCTGGATTCGGCGTAATCCTCGGGACGCCGGACCTTGGCGTCGGCCAGAACAGAGTCGCCTTCGTCATGACGGACAGCGACTTCGGCATTGTGAAATTCCCGTTCTCAAGGGTTGAGACGTTCTTCTTGCCTGACGGCCCCGGCGGGAAGAAAGAAGGGCCTGTTGAAAGGGTCAACGCGCAGTTTTTCGACTTCCCTCTCCGGGTGCGCGGCATCTACGTCGCCGATCTGAATCTGGACCGGGCCGGCGCATGGGAGATCTTCGTGACCATCCCCGACAATGACGGCAACCGGATTGGGATTCGCTTCCCGTTTGACGTGGCGGACGCCTCGGCCTCGGTGGCGCTTGGCGCACGCGTCCCGCCCAGCGCCAATCGGACGTTGAGCGACGTGGACTCCATATTCGAGCTGACGACCGCGGGAAAGCCGGACCCACTGCTGTATGACAGGAGCATTAAGTCACTGCTAGACGAGGGCCGGCCGTTCGTTGTGACGTTCGCCAGCCCCGCTTTTTGCACGAACGCGCTCTGCGGGCCACAGGTGGAGGTGCTCAGCAGCGTTGGCGAGCGGCATTCTGATATCGCGGAGTTCGTGCACATCGATCTTTACGAGAACCCTGACGAGATCAAGGGCGACCTCTCAAAGGCCGATCGCACGCCCATTCTCGAGGAGTGGGGCGTTCGCACGGACGAGTGGACATTCGTGGTGAACGGCAATGGCGAGGTCGTCGCGAAATTCGAAGCGTTCGTGCCGGAAGAGGAACTGGAACAGGCCGTCGTCAGGTTTTTGGAACAGCCCGGATAGACCGGACCTGAACAGAACCTGCAGCCGGGCTACTCGCTCTCGTGATCTTCGCCCGGCGGCTCGTACCCGGGCGGCAAGAATATGATCGGATTGGAGACCCTGCGCACCAGCCGGGTAACCGCGTAGCCAAAGAACGCGCGATTGAGGGTCCTGCGCCGGCCCCCGATTGTGACGACGATGTGGGCCGGAAGCTCTATTTCAACGCTCAGAAGCGCGTCAGCAACTTGTTGGTCCGTGCGTATGACGTCTGCAGAGAGTCCCGCCGATCTGAGTCTCTCCGATCTCTCCTCCAGGTACTCGTCCGGACTTTCACTGTACTTGATACCGTTTTGCCCGTTCGAGGGTCGCAGCGATCGTGCCGGCTTGATGCCCAGCAGCGTGACGGACATCCCCGCCGCCACAGCAATCTGGCGGACGTAATCCAGTGCCGCATCAGCCCGCGACGTGCCGTTGATCGGGATGACGATGCTTCGCGGCAACCGGTACTCGGCGGCCAGTCCGTCTCCGTCGGTGGGCGGCGTCCAGAAGAGAAGTGGCGTGGTCGCCCGGACCCAGATCGTCTCCGTTATGCACTCCCGGAAGAACCGGAGAAAGCGGGTCCGAGGGCGGGCGCCCACGGCGATCATGCTGAATGAGCCGTGTTCCGCGTGGGCCAGAATCATGTCTGACACACGTCCCGCAGCAATCACCGTCTTGGTGCGGACTCGCTCTTGCACGTAGTTTTTCGCGACTTCTGCGAGGTAGTCAGTGGCAAGGGCCCGCGCGCGGTCATGCAGCGTGTCGGGATAACTGATCTCGCCCGTTCGTCCCGGCATCTCGTAGCGCGGGAGGAGCACATGCAACAGGGTCAGTTGCGCGCCCAGCATCTCGGAGAGAGGCACCACCAGGTTGAGAACCTCTTCGGCGCGCGCAGAACCGTCGAGCGGGACAATTATCCGTTCGAGGACGCTCTGGCCCTGCACGGGCAGCGGCTCCGGTAACGCGGCCATGGTCTCCTTCACTTTCGAACGCCGCCTGAATTCCAATTGACCGGCTAATCCAGGCACGTATTTTAGTCGATCTTCAAGATCGGACGAACGATACATACGCGGCGAAAACCGGCAGTTGCGCTGTTTTGCGCCTTGAATCCAACTAGAATGGCGCCGTTTCCCCCTTTTTGACTCCCAGGGGGCCCCTGAACGCAAGAGTACCCGGGTCCCATGCCCTGTGAAGGAGGGCGAAATTGCCCCGCATGTCCGGAAAGATCGCATTGATGGAAACTCTGCGCGCCGAAGGGGTCAGGTACGTCTTCGGCAATCCGGGCACGAGCGAAGCGCCGATCATGTCCGCGCTCGAGAGCTATCCGGACCTCGACTACGTGCTGGCTGTCCAGGAAGGCGTCGCGGTGGGAATGGCAGACGGTTACGCCCGCCGCACCGGCCGCCCCTCATTCGTCAATCTCCACATACACACGGGACTGGCCAACGGCATCAGCCTGCTCACGGACTCGTTCCTGGCCGGCATCCCTATCGTGGTAACAGCCGGGAACACCGACGCCCGCAAGTTGGCGGAGGGCCGCTGGGACCTGGCACGGATGCTTGAGCCGGTGGTCAAGTGGAGCGCCGAAGTGACTCATCCCGGCCAGATGGCGAGCGTGATGAGGCGGGCCTTCACGGAGGCGAAGACGCCGCCGACCGGGCCGGTCTTCGTTGGGTTTGCGGCCAACGCTCTTGATGAGGAGGCCGACCAGGAGATATTTCCGTCATCGGATGCCTTCGTCGCCACCGCGCCGGACCCGGAAGGCCTGGCGAGAGCCGCCGAACTGCTGATGAATGCGGAGAGGCCGGTGCTGGTCGTTGGCGACAGGGTGAGCCAGAGCGGCGGCACACTCGCCGCGGTCCGGCTGGCGGAGCGCACCGGCGCGCGGGTCTACTCGGCCGGATACACGCAGGTCGTGTTCCCTACCTCTCATCCGCAGTACCTGGGGATGCTCAGCCTGCGGTCCCCGGCTATTCGCTCGGACCTCCAGAGGGCCGATGTCGTCCTCGCGGTGGGAATGCGGGTCTTCTCGGAGTTTTTCCACAGTTCGGAGCCAGCCCTCGGGCCTGAGGCGAAACTGATTCACATCGACTCCAACTCCGGCGAGCTGGGCCGTTCTGAGCGCACCGAGATCGCGTTGCTTGCCGACCCGGCCGCGGCGCTCGTGGCGCTCGCCGATTCGCTCGACGAGACGATGCCGGGCGCGGCGATGGAGGCCGCGAAGTCGCGTGCCGCCAGTCTTGGCGCCCTCACTGCGGCGGCGCAGGCGTCGTTTGACGAGGACATGCGCGGGGACACGGATATTCGGCCGATGACGGCGGCCAGGATGATGTCCGAGCTGGCCCGCGCCTGGCCGGACAACGCCGTCATGGTCGACGACGCGATCTCTTCACGAGGAGCGCTGTATTCGGCGATCAAGTTCGACAGGCCGGGCGATCTCGAAGGCGAGGTTGGCGCGGCTATCGGCTGGGGCATGGGCGCCGCGCTAGGTGTAAAACTCGGCTCGCCCGAACGGCCGGTGATCTCAGTGCTTGGCGACGGCAGCGCAATGATGACCGTGCAGGCTCTCTGGACCGCTGCGGCGCGCAAGATCCCGGTCGTCTACGTCATCTGCAACAACAGCATGTACCGGATACTACGCGTCAACATGAACGTCTATCTCGACCAGGTCTTGCAACAGCCGGACCACGAGCGCCGCTTCATGGGGACCGAGTTTGAGCCGTCGTTCGACTTCGCGGCCATCGCGCAGGCTTTTGGCGTGAAGTCGAAGCGCATCGAAGACCCGGCCGAGGTTGGGCCAGCCCTGACCGAGGCGGTCGCGGCCAACGAGCCATACCTGCTGGACGTGGTTATCGACGGCTCGTTATAGACTCACGGCCTCATCTCCATTCCACTTGGAGGGACGCCCATGGAGATTCCCGAGAAGTACGAGGACGTGACGGCCGCGTGGCTGACCGCGGCGCTGCGCGAGGGCGGCGTGATCTCCGATGCGACGGTTACCGGTTTTACCGTAGACCCTCTGGGCGCCGACCGATCTCGTACCAGCAGCCTCGCACGCATTGAGCTTACCTACGCGGGGCCATCGGATGGCCTGCCGCGCTCACTCTTCGCCAAGTTCGTGAGCCGCATTCCGGGTAATCGCGCTCTTGTCGCGGAGATGGATCTGTTTCGCAATGAGATCGAGCTTTATCGCAACCTGGGGGATGAGATTCCACTCGACATGCCGCGTCTCTATTACGGCGCGAGCTCGAACGACACCGATCTGGCGGTGTTGCTGCTCGAAGAGATCGACGCGATGGCCAAACCCGCGGACGTGCCGATCGAGCAGAACGGCCTGACTGAAGGCGAAGGAACTCTGGCACTGACTCGCGTGGCGCAGATGCACACCGAATGGTGGGAGAATACGAGGCTGAGAGAACTGTCCTGGCTTCAGCCCATCGATAGTTCACGACGAAATAGGCTGTACGACGCGTATCCGGATTCCTGGGAGAAGTTGAAACCTGTAGTCGAAAAGACCTTCACCCCCGCGGGCCTCGACATCTGCGACCGTCTTGAGGGGCTCTTACCGACAGTCCGGCGCGAATTGGGGGGAATGCCCGAGACGTTGTGCCACGGTGACTATCACGGTGGGAACATGCTCTGGGACAGGCTTGGAACTCCAACTCGCGTATGGGCACTGGACTGGCAGATCCCGACCCGCGGCCCGGCGATCATGGACGTAGGGTGGTTCCTATCACTTGGGTTGAACGTTGGGGATGTCGGCCTTCTGCGCAGTTTGTTCCTGCCCTCTTACCACCGTGCCCTGGAGTCGCATGGCCTGGAGTCCTATCCGTATGAACAGTTGCTGAGCGACTATAGATTCGCTGTGCTCGATTCGTTGGCCAGGGCCGTGTCGCTATTCGCTATACTCGATTTCGCACGCGAAGATGCGACGGAAATCCCGCGCGTCCTGCTTGGCCGGGCCACCGCCGCGGCCGAAGAGATGGGCTGCACTGAGTTGCTTCGGTAGGAGTTCGGCCTCGGGCGGGTGGGCCCGCGCCAAATACGAATTCCCGTGCGGTCACGCAGGCTGGATTACGGTTATTGCCGGTATGCCGGCGCCCGATTGCAGTCAGTATGGAACCATGCCCCACTATGATGTCGCCGTTATTGGCACGGGACCTGCCGGCCAGAAAGCGTCCATTCAGGCCGCCAAACTCGGACGGAAAGTCGTTGCAATAGAACGCGCCGCCTCCGTTGGCGGCGGCGCGCTGGCAACCGGCACCATCCCCAGCAAGACCCTGCGAGAGGCGGTCCTGTACCTGACCGGCTTCCGGCAGCGCGGGCTTTACGGCGTCAGCTACCAGGTGAAAGAGC
>JADFPB010000174.1 GCA_022562515.1 Chloroflexota bacterium
CCAAGCATCTTGCGGCTGCAGTAGGACGTTGAGTAGAGATGTCCGATGATGAACGGGATGTCGAGATGGAACTCGCACTGGGTCGAATCGGTGGAGATATTGGTGAATCCGTTTTCCGGGAGTACCTCTTCGAATCGGCGGTCGGATTGCGGGAATGGTCCGGAGCCTGCACGGCGATCTGCCCCGAGCCAGCGCTGGACCGTCGCCACGATCGCCCGCTCCCACTCTGATTCGCCTCCCCAGAGGCTTGGCATTCCGCAGATGGCGATGCCTCCCCCCGGTGTGAGGACGGCTCGCGCTCGTGCCAGCACATCGTCGATATCCATCCAGTGGAGCGAGCTGCCGAATAGGACGAGCCGGAACTTTCCCATGCCAGGTTCGACGTCTTCGCCGCTTGCGACGAGAAAGCCAGCATTTTCGACTCCCAGATGCTCGGCCTGATGGCGCGCCTCTTCGATCATCTCCGGGTCGGGGTCGATTCCTGTGACGCCTTCGAATTTCTCGGCGATGGGCAGAGAGAGCAAGCCCGTGCCGCAGCCCACGTCGAGGAGATTACCTGTTCCATCCAGTTGGAATCTGTCGGTGATCGCCCGAAAGATCTCTTGCGGGTAGGGCTTTCTGAAGCGGGCATAGTAGTACGCGGTCGACTCGAACGGGCCGGGCTTGTTGGGGAAGCTGTCGGGCATGAATCGGCTCTGTGATGGCGAGGAGGAGAGGTGATTGTACGCAGGTTTCGGGGCGGCGGGTGTCGGTAAATCTGCTTTACTCCCCCGCCGGGCACGAATACCATGCTGTGCAAATCTGAAGCCCCGGTCTTCTACCAGCGAAACGCGGGTGAGCCGGGAGTTTGCCTGGAGGACGCCAAATGGGTGGCTCACTGTCACCGGAACAGGTCAAGCAGTTCGATGAGCAGGGGTATCTGCTGGTCAAAGACGTGCTCGACCCTGCGACCGATCTCGACCCGATAATCGCCGAATACGATGGCGTTCTCGATCGCCTGGCAGGTGAGCTGTATGCGGCAGGCGACGTCGAGTCAAAGTATGAAGATCTGCCGTTTGGGAAGCGGCTCAGCCAGATCTACATCGACTCAGGCAAGGTTCACTCCCAGTATTTCGACTTCTCATTGCCGCAGCAGGGCATTCAGCACGACACTCCGTTCTGGACTGGCCCGGCGGTATTCAGCGCGCTGACCAATGACAAGCTTCTCGATGTTGCGGAGTCGATAATCGGCCCGGAGATCTACTCGAACCCCGTTCAACACGTCCGGATCAAGCCACCAGAGGCGATAGTGCCGAAGGACCCGGAAACCGGCCGGCCGCAGCTTGGCGCCACGCAGACGCACCAGGATAACGGCGTGGTGAACGAAGAGGCCGACCGAACGCAGATGCTGACGATCTGGTTCTCGCTCCTCGACGCGCCGGTCGAGGCGGGCTGTCTGCGGGTCGAGCCGGGCTCGCACCGGCAGGGGCTATTGCCGCACTGCCCGGCGGGGACGAACAAGAACAAGAAGGGCGGCCTGCAAATCCCAGAGGATTACTGGGATGAGGATGCGATGACGCCGGTGCCGACGAAACGCGGCGATATTCTTCTTCTGACGGCCCGCACGGTTCATGACTCGCTGCCAAACGTGAGCGATAACATCCGCTGGAGCTTGGATCTGCGCTATAACCCGATCGGCCAGCCGACGGGCCGGGATTCGTTTCCCGGATTCGTCGCGCGAAGCAAGGAGAGCCCGGAGTCGGAGTTGCACGATGCCGAGGTGTGGACGCAGCTTTGGACCGAGACGCGAGCGAGGCTGGCGGATGATCCGGACGAGCGTGCGTTCAACCGCTGGGGCGTGGACGACGTGTCCTGCGCGTAATTTTGGGCGGTATCACTGACTAATCGGGGTTCAGGCTAATCTGGCCATGTCATAGAGGAAATCGCCAGCGTAGTTTCTGGGATTTCTACGAGCAGTGGGCTGCCGCGCGTGGCCGGTAGGGGCAATTCATGAATTGCCCCTACGTTTGGCGCCTACGCCCTTCGCGCCAGCAATGAGCCGATTACCTGCGGGGCGGCTTCTATGGCCCGCTCGCGGATCTGCTCGGGGGTGAGGCTGCCGATGGGGTGCTGGATCAGGGCGAACGGATAGTCTGGGATTCCTCCGAGGACCGTCATAGCCCGGGCGCCCGATTCGAATGGCTCCGTGCAGATGGCTATCGCCGGGACTCCGAGGCCTTCGAGTTGCATTGAGTCGTACACACTGGACGACGAGCAACTGCCTCAGTCGCCGTTTGCTAAAAGCGCGACGTCGACCTCGCTGGAGAAATCGCTGAGAAATTCCGGCTCGGCGGGCCGTGAGGCGTCGCCTTTGTTGAGCCGGTGAGAAGCCGCGACGTCGAAGCGCTCGGCGAGAACGTCGTAGATGGCGTCGAGTAGCTCTTCCGAGTTGAGCTTGTCGTTGGAGAGCAGGCCGACACGCTTACCCGCCAGCGAGTCCGGCCTCTCGGCCATTCCGGCGGTGGCAATCGAATGCGTTGCGGTGGGGTCGAGTACGCGGAGCGTTTTCTGTTCTGCCATGACGGCCTCCTGTGGGGCTATCTTATCCGCTCTACTTAATCGGGCGGGTCACAGCCATCGATTTCGCGCCGGGCAGATCATCAGAACAACTTTCTCGACCCCCCGGCCTGATGGGAAGAGGAGCTATGCGATTCTGAGGGTTGCCTGCCTGATCAGGAGAGGCGCAGGCCCGGCAAACCTCGTATGATCGCTGTTGAAGGCAATCCCTGCCGAACGACCGTGGGCAACTTGAATTAGAGGCAATTTGGCGATTCAACGCCCACACGCGAACCCGTATGAATACCTGGTGGACCTCACGCTCCTCTGGGCGATACGGGCCGGGCTGATAGCGCTGCTCGTGACGCCGGTGATCGTCTCGCCCAGCACCGTATTCCCGTTCATCGTTGGCAAAGCCCTGTTCGCCCGGACCGTAATTGAGATCGTTCTCGCCCTGTGGCTGATCCTCCTGATCCGGCGGCCCGAATACCGGCCGGTCGCCTCTACGCTGGCCATCCTGTTCGGGCTGTTTCTTCTGGGAGCACTAATCTCCGGCCTGTTTGGCGTAAGTCCACAGCGGTCGATCTGGAGCAATTATCAGCGCATGACCGGGGTCTTTGACCTTGCCCACTGGTTCGCGGCGCTGGTAATCATGATGACCGTCATTAAGGGATCGCTCCAGTGGCGCATCTACCTGTCGGCGCTGCTCGGTATCACCATATTCATCGGCTTTCTCGGCGTCCTGGAAGCCAACCAGGCGACCTGGAGCGCTTTCCCCTGGCTGCGCGGACTCCCTGTATCCCGGCTGGGGATCAGTCTCGGAAACGCCACTTACGTCGGCGCCTTCGGCATGGTGACGACGCTGATCGCCTTCGGGCTGTTTGCCGATCTGGTCTGGCGGCCGAAGAAGGCGGTGGAACAGGCGGAAGGAGAGCCTCGCAGAGTTGGCAGGCGCAGGCGGCGGGCGGCACTAGCCTATGGCGCGCAGTGGGGCATCAGCCCGGCCACGCTGGCTCTAGCTCTGTTCTATCTGGGCGCAGCCGCGTCCGGCGCGTTCATGATGTTCGGCTCGGGCTCGCGAGGCGCGTTTTTCGGGTTCGTGCTCGGGTTGGGATTGGCGGTGGCCGCCTACGCCATCTGGGGCAAGGAGCGCGGGCTCCGATTGGCTTCCGGGGTGGGAATCGTGCTGCTGATCGTTGCCGTCCTGGGCTTTATAACCCTGCGCGGAAGCGCGCTATCAGGCCTCAGTGGCGTCGCACCGATTTTCGACCGAACCGTTGGCGATAAGGCGGGTGGCCGCCTGCTGGCAAACACCCCCAGATCGGTGGGTACTCGAGCCGCGCTTGAGGCCTTCGCCGACCGGCCCATCGTTGGCTGGGGCTACGAGAATTTCGCGACTGTCTGGAACCGCAACGTTGACATCGGCGATTTCGGCGGTCCGAACCCACAATTCGATCTGGCCCATAACAAGCCGGCCGAGATTCTTGCTACGACGGGGATTATCGGCTTCGTCCCGTACGCGGGCTTATGGTTCTGGGCACTGTGGCTGGCGATCAGGAAGGTCCGGGCAAAGACCGAGACTCAGATGATCGATCTCTTCGTTACCGCCGGCATTTTTGCATTCCTGGGACATCTGCTCTTCCTGTTCGACACGACGTCAACGTTCTTGTTGCTCATCATGATGATGGCGTTTGTGGCGGCGGGTGAAGCCAGAGTGGCCGCTCGGGCGGGCCAGCACTTGCCCGGCGATCAACTTGCGCCCTCGGGCGGACCAGCGGGTCCAGTGACGGAGCCAGCAGGGAGAAGTGGTCGGGGGCAGAGACCGACGCTGCCGGCTGATTCGGCCGCGAGACGCCCATACTGGCGCTACATGTGGGCTCGTGTCTTCGCTCCCATACTGATCGCGACTGTTTTGGTGCTGAGCCTGCTAGTTACCCAGCTCCAGCCCTGGAGGGCGGCGCGATCAGTTATACAACCGGGGACGCGAGATGAGTTGATCGCTGATCTCAAGATCTTCCCGCAACTCAGCACGATCCCCCGTATCGAGTTCTTATTTGCTATGGCCAACGAGTTCGATCAGCTCGAGGACCCCGCCGACAGGGAAGACCTCATCGATGCCACCGAGACGGAAGCGCTCACCGCGACCGAGGACGAACCTGAAAATCTGAAACTGCGACTCGTGGTTGTTGCCTTCTATCGAGCAGCGGCGGACGCCCTCCCGGAACGTCGGGCCGAATTCATGGAAAAAGCCCGTCAACATACGGACAAGGCTATCGAAATCGGCCCCCATATATTCGAATCCTTAAAAAATGACGTCGAGCAGGCGTTCGCAGAAGGAGACCTGGCGACGATCGAAGTGGCCGTCACCCGATGGCGGGAAGCTGGCTGGGTTGCATTTAATCGCCAGCTGTTCGACGCCAGACTCCAGGAAGCTCGAGCGGTAGCTCAATAGCTGCCGACAAACGCTCGCTTGATTGCATACCGGCCATACCGGCCCCATGGCAGTACGCGGAGCGTGTACCTGTCTGCAATTTCAGCCTTCGGGGAGAACGTCTTACCCGTTGCTTTTAATGGCGCGGGTCACAGCCTTCGATTTCGCGCCGTGCGACCAGGTCGGGATCACCATGCTCCACGCGCCGCCTGCGCCGCCGAGGACTATCGGCACGGCCGCATCGGGTGATGCGAGTGCGCTCACCATGCCGTCGCCGTCATCCTGCGCACCGCCACTCGGTAGACCTGCGCTGGCCCATTCGGATGCCGGCTTGCGGGCGTTTTCGTACAGGTACTGGCCGACCTGCTCTTTCTTCCACCCGGCGCGGGAGAAATGCTCTGCATGCTCCGGGCAGATCACGAGCACGACCTGCTGGACGCCCGGCCCGAGTGGGTAGAGGCGCTCGGCGAACGCATCGAGGATTCCCTCCGGTGTGTTCGCCTCGTGCTCGCCGAACTGGAGCCCGCCCAGCCCGGCGAAAACCGTGACAGCGCTTGCGTCGGCCGAGTGACCCCGCGACACGTGCAGCGGCTCCCACGGCAGGTCGGCTTCGGACTCGGCAACGCACCAGCTGTACTTGCCGGGGTGCCCCAGCGTCGCCTTGTCCAGGCCGGCGTCGCTGCGGGTTCCAAGCACGTTCATGACGATGAGCCTGATCGCGCGGCCTATCGTGGCGTTGGGCCGGTGGCCTGGTCCGAAGGCTGAAACGCCGGAGTTGATCTCGAGTTTTTCTGTGATGGGGCCGTTCACCACGAGAAGTATCGCCGCGCCCATCGTGCTGACCGTGATGGCGTGGAGGTTGAACTCATCTGCGGCAATCGCCTGTACCGCAGCCGCTACGACGGGCATGTACTCGGGTCGGCAGCCGG
>JADFPB010000175.1 GCA_022562515.1 Chloroflexota bacterium
TGGCGCTGCCGCCGATACCGATGATGAACCTGCGGTGGCCGGCGTCGAGCGCGGCCCTGAACAACTCGCCGGTGCCGCGTGTTGTCGCCTTCAAGGGGTCGAGCTTGCCCGGGTCAAGCAGGGCGAGGCCGGAGGCGCGGGCCATCTCTATGACGGCTGTTCCGCCATCGCCTCCGATACCCAGAGACCCCCAATCGGCGTCCACAGGCGTGCCGAGAGGGCCGGTCACCGTGGTGGTGACGACCCTGCCGCCGGAGATGTCGACGAGCGCCTGGAGAGTGCCGTCACCACCGTCGGCCACGGGCACCAGGTCGATCTCGGCATCGGGCTCGACCTGCCGGACGCCGTTGCCGATCGCCCGTGCCACTTCGAGCGCCGTGAGGCTGCCTTTGAATTCCTGCGGCGCTATCACGATTTTCATCGCGGCCGATTATAGCCGCGAAGGGTTGTGCGGCTGGTAAACTCACGCTCTTTCCGCTGGCCGCCTGCAATAGACGGATCTGCGGACCGGATCTCAGCTAAAGGAACCACTCCCTCGCCGTCTCCAACCGACACCCTGAAGCAGCGAGTCGTCGAAGGCGTGGACGGTCACGCAGACGAGATCGTCAGAATTTCGCGCCAGATCCTGTCGCACCCGGAAACCGGCTTCAAGGAAGTCAAGACCTCTGCTCTGGTGACCGAAGTGCTGCGCGGCATGAGCCTCGAAACCCGGGACGGCATCGCCATCACTGGCGTCCGGGCGAGGCTGGATGGCGGCATGCCGGGACCCAACGTGGTGGTCCTGGGAGAGTTGGACTCGAACCTCATGCCCGACCATCCGCTTGCCGACCCTGAGACTGGCGCCGCCCATGCCTGCGGCCACCACTGCCAGATCGGCGGCATGCTTGGAGTGGCTTTTGCTCTACAGGCCTCGGGCGTCATGGCGGAGCTGGCCGGCTCCGTGACGTTTTTCGCGGTGCCTGCGGAGGAGTATCTCGAGCTGGAGTGGCGCCTGAAGTTACGCGACGAGGGCAAGATCGAGTACCTCGGTGGCAAGCCGGAGTTGATCCGGCTCGGTGAGTTGGACGATGCCGACTTCTGCATGCTGACGCATACCACCCCGGATGAGCCGAGCTTTACCATCGGCAAGACCAACAACGGCATGCTTGGCAAGATGATTCGCTTCAGGGGCGTCGCTGCGCATGCCGGTGGCGCCCCGCACCTGGGCGTAAATGCTCTCAACGCGGCCGAAGTCGCTCTGGCCGCCATCCATGCCCAGCGCGACACGTTCAAGGACGAGGACCAGATCCGTATCCACCCCATCATCACCAGGGGCGGCAGCGTCGTGAACGCGGTGCCCCACGACGTGCGGATGGAAACATACGTGCGCGGCTCCAACGTACCCGCGATCATGGACGCCAACGAGAAGGTAGACCGCTCACTGCGCGCCGGCGCGCTGGCATTGGGCGGCTCCGTGGAGATCGCCACGGCGCCCGGCTATCTGCCTTTTAGAGAGTGTGCGCCGCTTGCGGACCTGTGGACCGCCAACGCAGAGAAGCTCGTCGGCCGGGACGAGGTCGGGCACGGCGGCCACAGCGGCGGCTCGACCGACATGGGCGACCTGAGCCACATCATCGCCACCATCCAGCCGTACGCGTCCGGCGCTACCGGGCGCGGTCACAGCGAGAACTACATGGTGGAGGACTACGAGAAGGCCGTGGTCAATCCCGCGAAGGCGATGGCGATGACAGTGGTGGATCTGCTCGCGAATGGCGCGGAGTCCGGTGCGAAGGTCCTGGACGCGTTCGTGCCGGAGATGACCAGAGAGTCGTACCTGGAGACGATGTCCGCGCTTTTCACGACGAAGACTTATACCGAATAGACCCCTGATTGGAGTTCGACCTGGCTGAAGCGAAGATATCCGACCTGAAGGCCGCTGCATGTGCAGTCATCGAGGCGCGGCGCGATGACCTGATAGCGCTGGCGCAGGATATCGCCGTCCATCCGGAGCTCGGGTTCGAGGAGTCGCGTACTTCCGCGAAGGTTGCGAAGGGCCTGGAAGCTCTCGGCCTGAGCGTGGAGCGCGGAATAGCCGTGACAGGGGTCAAAGCAATCAAACGGTTCGGCGGCATCGGCCCTGCTGTGGCGGTAATTGGAGAGTTGGACTCGCTGCGCGTTCCGGGCCATAGCCTTGCGGATCCTGATACCAGTGCGGCGCATGCCTGCGGCCACCACACGCAGCCGGCCCAACTTCTGGGTGTTGCCGCCGCACTCACCTCGCCGGATGTGGCCTCCCACCTGCGCGGCTCGGTGGCCTTCATAGCCACCCCCGCCGAGGAGTTCATAGACCTTGGCCGCCGGTTGGAACGTCAGGAGGCGGGCGAGCTTGGTTTCATGTCCGGCAAACAGGAGATGATCCGCCTCGGCACTTTCGACGATGTCGACATGGCGATGATGGTGCATACGAGTTCCGACGGTGAACTCGGGAAATTCTCGATCGGCGGCTCATCGAACGCCCACGTCGTGCATATGGTCAAGTTCAAGGGAAAAGCCGCACATGCCGGAGGCGCGCCGTGGGACGGGGTGAACGCTTTGCAGGCGGCCAACGTGGCAATGGTCGCGCTCAACGCCCAGCGGGAGACATTTCAAAACTCCGACACGATCAGGGTGCACGGGATCATCACCAGTGCAGGGGTTTCCATGAACTCCGTTCCCGCGGAGGTCGTGTACGAGGGCCGCGTGCGGGGCCGCAACAGCGAGATCGTCGATGCCACGGCAATCAAGGTCGAGCGCTGCTTCAAGGCGGGCGCCCTGGCTCTTGGCGCAGAGGTGGAGATCACGTCCGTACCGGGCTACATGGCGCTGGTGAACGACCCCATGATGGGCGATCTGTTTGCCGCCAACGCGGACGCTCTCTCCGGGCCCGGTACTGCTCTGCACAGGCAGGCGACGGCGAATCGGGGCGGCTCGACGGACCTGGGAGATCTCAGCCAGATCATGCCCGTCATCCACCCGTACGTGACGGCGGCGACCGGCTCAGCGCATGGTGTCGACTACCTGATCGAGGACTACTATTCGGCTGTGGTGACATCGGCATCGGCTCTTGCGATGACGGTCATAGACCTGCTCGCTGACGGTGCCGTAAACGCAAAAGCCGTACTGAAAAAGTCGAAGCCGGCGATGACACGGGAGCAGTACGTCTCGGCACAACAGGCGCGGATGCGGGTGACCCGCTATAAAGGCCGGTAGAATTCGTCAGGGCGGCGTTAGAGTGGCCCCGGCAGGACGGGCGCCAATCCGGGAGGCGGATGCGTGGGGAGAACGACCCGTCGGTTCGAGGCCGAAGCGTCGCCGTGGGCCGTCATGGATGGGTGGGCCGGAGAGAACGGGTTCAAGCTCAAGCATGCCGACGATGTAAGGCGCCGATACCAGAAAGGCACGGGCATCGGCATCGCGCCGATCTATGTGGAGATGATTTATACGAAGCCGTGGGCGCATCTTCAAGCCTGGGTGGGCATCAATATTCTCGTGAGGCCCGGAGTGCTTCTGTTTGCCCGCAGAGAGTGGACACCGGAGTCCGGCGGATGGCGGCTGAGCCGTTCCCGGCGGATTGCCAGGGACGCTATCAATCCGCTGTTCGAGGAGTTCGGGCTGGAGTCGATCAGGTAGTTCCATGAATTCCCCGGATGACACTCGTCTGGTATCAGTACCCTCGTTCGCAGTTGGCAATGGATGAAGATGTCGGCAAACAGTCAATTTGACGCGGTAATTGAGAAGATGCCCAAGCTCCTATGGGACCTACGGTCGAGTCGGGCCCGCAGCAGGGATGATCTGCGTGACATTCCCCAACATGGCATCTATGTCTTCTACGAGAATAATGTCCCCGTTTATGTTGGCCGGTCCAGGCAGTTGAAGCAGCGCCTTCAGGTCCACAGCCGACCAAGTTCCGGACATAACTCTGCCACATTCGCATTTATCCTGGCCACACAAGTGGCCCGAAAACAGAACTTCGAATTTGGACAGATGACAAGGACTCAACTGGAAAACGACCCGGTGTTCGGCGAGTTTTTTCGGCAAGCCAAGGTTCGAGTTGGCGAAATGAAGATTCGCGTTGTCGAAGTCACCGGCCCCATTACGCAGACCGTGTTTGAGGTCTATGCCGCGCTGGCGCTGGGGACAACCACTCACAACGACTTTGAAACACATTGATCGTCTAGTTCCATGAATCCTGAGTATTTAGAAATTGTCAAACAGGGCAGAGACGCCATCGCCGCGTGGCGGGCCGGACGGGATCCAGCCGAGCTGGACCTTTCTGGCGCGGACCTGTCGGGCGCCGATCTCGCCGGCGCTAACCTGTCGGGCACCAACCTCACGCGATGCGATCTGAGTGGAGCGCGACTGAGCGAGGCCGACCTCTCAAACTGCAATCTATACCGCGCGAACCTCACGGGCGCGGACATGAGGCGGGCGATAGTGACGCGCACAAACGCCGTCGGATGCGATCTGACTGACGCTGATCTGACCGATGCCAATCTCTATCGCCTGAACCTGCGGAAAGCGAATATCACCGGCGCCGATTTCACGCGCGCCAGGAAGCTGAAGATCGTCTGGCCGCACATATCCAGCGTCAAGGGCCGGGCCGTTTAGGAGTGGACATGCCAGAACCAAAAACAGAAGCCGGGACAAAATCCCAGATAGACCAGCCAGATCAGCCAGACCCGATCAAGATAACAGTCTGGTACGACTACATATGACCCTGGTGCTACATCGGGCTGGCTCGGCTCGACAGGCTTGCTGAGGAGTATTCGCTTCAACTGGAGTTGAAGGCTTACTTCCTGCACCCGGAGATACCCCCCGAGGGCCGTCCACGGACGCTCAGGGAAGGCGAGTCGGCGGACGACGTATTGCTCGGCGATCCCTTGCGCGGTCTCGCTGACGAGGCAGGCCTGATCATGCGCCGGGCCGCGCTGACGCCGTATACCCGGCTGGCGCAAGCCGTGACCGAATATGCGAAGGCTGATGGCCTGCAGGAAAAATTCCATCGCGCTGCATACAGGGCATTCTGGGAGGACGGGGCCGATCTGGGCGATCTGGAGGTCCTGGAAGGGCTGGCACGGGGCGTGGGCGTCGACTGGGACGACCTGGCGCCAAGGCTGGCTGCGGGCGAGTTCGACCGCGCGATGCAGGACCAGCACGACGAGGCGATGCAGATTGGCATCCAGGGCGTCCCGGGCTTCATGGTGGACGAGAGCTTTTATTTCACCGGCGCGCAGCCGATAGAGATGTTCCGCCTGGCGATGAAGCGGGCGCTGCAGCAGCGCGAAACAGGTGCGGCGCAGGGTTTCGGCGGGCTGGTCATCGGCGAGGGGTAGGCGAGTCCGAGATCGTTCCGTGAACCAACATGGACTGGTGGAGCGTGAATGCGTCTACCCACCCCGGCCTGAATCCTGCAGAAAGCGCGGCCCGCATGGAGGGAATATTAGAGGCGGTCGTGCCGTGGTAGGCAACTGCGTCGTTGGCGAGCGCCTCCGACGCCAGAGCGGCCGTCATCGCCGCCGCCAGTCCCTGGCTGCGATGCTCTTCCTCCACGTCGATGCCGATCTGCCACAGCTGTTCCGCATCAGCCGTCAGAGACGCCGCTCCGACATGCGCGCCATTCTTGACGATGACGGCGATGGCTTTTAGCGGCCGGATCTGCGAGCGACGGCGTCGAAACGTGTGCGGCCATCTGTCGATCTCCCCGGAGATCTCCAGCTGGGAGATGAACGAGGCATCGTGGACCTGGAGTTCGTACCCAGCTGCCAGATCCGGCGCCGCGATTCGGTCCGGCACGGCCACGAATCGCGGAAACGGGCCGAACAAGATCGCGT
>JADFPB010000176.1 GCA_022562515.1 Chloroflexota bacterium
GGGCGAGGGAGCAACAGTGAGCGTCTCAGTCCCTTGCAAAGACATTGGCGGCCCGTGCGGCGAACCCATCCAGGGCGGGTCGCTCGATGAGTTGGTCGAGGTTACCGTTGCTCACGCGGTAGATACCCACGGCCTGTCTGAACCGGCCTCACGAAGCGAAACGGTTCTCACGCAGATCAGATCCGCAATACCGCAATCGAGCCGGCCACCCGCCTACAGGTCCGTGAACTTCACGTTCCTCGCAAAGTGACGCTCACGTCCCAATGGTGGTGACCTCCGCAACGCGAGATCTTGAAGGCGTAGCGCAGCATCAGTTCGATCGCGCATCAACCCTCCTGCGCCAAACTGAACTTGCCGGGGGTTGAAGGGGATACCAACCGCGGGCACCCGGCCTCGGCCCGGCCGCAAATGCCCCATTCCCGATGCAGCCCAGAGAATCTGGGGGAGTAACATTTCACCTCAGCAAAACCCGGCCACCCCCCGATACCCCATAACCCGTTGAGCGCAGCCCGCACAGACAGCGTCGACCGCCCCGCCGCTCAGGCAGCACAGCCGCTATCGCGGTCGCGCTTCAGCGCGCTCAAATACCGGCAATTCAGACGATTCTGGCTTGGCTCCATGTTCGCCGTTGGCGCATTCAACATGACCCAGCTGGCCCAGGGCGTGCTCATATTCGATCTCACAGGCTCGGCCCTGAACCTTGGCATCGTAGGCGCCGCCACCGCGGGCCCAACCATCCTCGTCACCCTCTTCGGCGGAGTCCTCGCCGACCGGGTTGACCGGCGCAAGCTCCTCGCCGCCACCCAGCTCGTCCTCGCAGCCATGCTCGGCCTGCTCGCCACACTCGTAGCAACCGGCGTCATAGAGGTCTGGCATGTCTACGCCATCGCCGTCGTCAGCGGCCTTGCAACAGGGCTCGACTGGCCTACCCGAAGCGCCATGTTCCCTTCGCTAATCGACGACAAGGCAGACATGATGAGCGCCGTCGCGATGTCATCGATACTCTGGCAGGGCTCGCGGGTCATCGTCCCGACTTTTGGTGGCCTGCTAATCGCCGCCTTTGGCACCGCCACTGTCTTCTACATCGCCGCCGCCGCATTCGTTGTCATGTTCTTCACGCTGATGAGCCTCCGGATGCCCGAGCCGCCCGCCCGGGTCATCCGCAACCCGTTCCGTGAGTTCATCGAAGGCGTCCAATATATCCGCAAGACCCGCATCTTCGCGATCCTGATCCTCCTGACTTTTGCGAATATGTTCTTCGGCATGATGTATATCCAGCTGATGCCGGCATACGTCGACATCTTCGGCGGCGGCGCAAGCAAGATCGGCTTCCTCTTCACCGCCGTCGGAATCGGCTCCGTGTCCGGCACCTTCCTGGTCGGGAAGTTCCAGAGCGCCCCAAGACTCGGCTGGATAATGCTCGCCGGCACGTTTGCCTTCTCGATGATCATCCTCCTGTTCGCCCTCTCGCCCAGTTACTTCCTCGCCATGGGCCTCGCCGTCGCCGCCGGCATCTTCAACTCCGTGTTCGTGATCAGCTCCATGACCGTCATACAGGTCAAAGTCCCGGATGCGCTGCGCGGCCGGGTCATGGGCATCTACTCGATTACCTTCAGCCTTATCTCCATGGGCGGACTCTTCGGCGGCATCATTGCGAGCGGCTCAAGCGTAAGAGTCGCCATCGGCGTCGGCGCCATCATCCTCGGCGTGATCGTCCTGTTCGTCGCGGCAACCCAGCGCGAAATCCGGATCCTTGACGGCCGAGACCTGGCGGAGGGTGGATGAGCCGCCCTGAATCCGCCGGCGTCCCGGACAGCCCGGGCACAACGGGCGCCCGGCAACCCGTAGTCGCAGCACCCACGGCGGCTGCATTTGGCAGCGACCAGGAAAGACCGCACAGCGCGTTTCGATACCGAGGATTCCGCATCTGGGTCATTGGATCCTTCTCGGCAATGGCCGGCGTCAGGCTCAACCAGGTCGCCCTGACCGTACTCGTCTTCGATCTCACCGGCAGCGCCCTCGACCTCGGCCTTCTGGCGGCCGCCACAGCGGGCCCGACAATCGTCGTCTCGGTCTTTGGCGGCGTGCTCGCGGACCTCATAGACACACGCAAACTACTGGCCGTCTCCACCGTCATCGTCACCTCGGTACTCTCACTGATCGCAGTGCTGGTGGTAACCGACTCGATAGAGATCTGGCACATATTCGCGCTCGCCGCAGTCAACGGTGTTGCGATGGGGCTGGACGAACCCGCCCGCGAAACCTACTTCACCTCCCTCGTACCCCGCGCCGCACTCCGCAGCGCCATCACCAACAACGGCGCACTGCGCGCCTCCAACTCCGTCCTCATGCCCACCCTCGGCGGAGTGGTCATCGCCGCCGCCGGCCTCTCCCTGGCCTTTTTCCTTGCAGCCGGGGCATGGGGCGTCATGTTGATGACCCTTTTCTTCCTTCCATCCCGCCACTCCATCGCCAGATCCAGAAACCCTGTTGCAGACCTCGTCGCGGGCATCGCATACATTGGAAAGCGCCGCATGTTCGTTGCCGTCATCACCCTTCAGTTTGCCGCCACATTCCTGGGCTCCGGATGGATACAGATCCTGCCGGCATACGTCGATCTCTTCGGCGGAGGGCCACGTGAAGTCGGCTACATGTTCTCAGCGGCCGGCCTTGGCGCCCTCTCAGGCATCATCATCTCCGGACGCGTCAACACCAGCCCCCGCCTCGGCTGGATAGCCGTCGGAGCGAGCCTCCTCTTCGCCACCTCACTGCTCATCGTCGCCATCGCGCCAGCCCTCGCGCTCGCGCTCCCCGCCGCGTACGCCGCCCACCTCGGCAGCGGCCTTCTCTTCATGAGCACCCGGACCGCGATCCAGTTGCGGGTAGACGAGGAAGTCAGGGGCCGCGTCATGGGCATCGTCGCGATCACCAACAGCCTCTTCGTCCTCGGCGGCCTCTTCACCGGCTCCATGGCCGCCATACTCGGCATCAGAGCCGGAATGCTGGTCGGCCCTCTCATCGTCATAACCGTCGGCCTTCTCCTCCTCGCCACCCAATCCGAGCTCCGCAACCTGGACGGCCGCCCCGAAAAAACCTGACCCATCCCGCCGCCAGGGGGGCTGTTCGCGGCATGGGGCGGCAGCGGGATGACCACAGGGGTACGGCCGCTCAGGTCTGGGTGGGGTCGTCTTCTACGGGGGTGAAGTATTTGCCGGAGAGCCAGGCGTCGAGGCATCTGTTGACGCTGAAGCCGGAGTCGCCTTCGTGGAGGGGGCTTACGGGGAAGCCGCCGAAGAGTGGCGACGGAGCGTATGAGTCGAGGAGCATGCGGGCGAAGTTGGCGTCTATGCCGGACATCACGCCGTTAGTAATCTGGACGATGCCGTGCTGGCTGAGCGGCCCGGCTTGCTCACGGCAGAAGGTGAGGATGGAGGCCCAGCGGAGGTAGAAGTCGTCGCCCTGTTCCTGTCCGTACTTTTTGCGGAAGAAGCTGTGGGCCTTGAGGAGTATGTCGTCGGCATCGAGCGCGAACATTCGGCCTTTGAGCTCAATCGGAACGACGTCAGGCCCGGTGTTCGTGGTTGGGCGCGCGCCGGTGTCGTAGAGGCCTTCCGAGATCTGGTGGCCGTCCTCGTCCCACATTTTGTACGTGTAAACCATTGGAGCCTGACCTCTGGTTAGAGCTGGGCCTAAAACCGGCCGGCGTCGAAGCTGCCGCGATCTTCGCGCTGGCGGGTTGCCCGTTCGGATGATATCTCTGAAAGCCTGGCGTAGACGGAGTCGTAGACATCGTCAGAGGGGATGTTGGGCGCGGCCTGGGCGAGCGCTTCTTCTATCCATGCGCCCATCTCGGTGTGGATCCGCCTGAGCTCATCGTCCGTCATGAGCGACGGATTTACGTCGGCATATCCTTCCGGTGGTTTTCGCATGGCGGTTTTCAGGCGACGACTTCGAACTTCTGGATGGTGCGGTAGCCGGCGGGAATCCCTCCTCGCCCGGCGTCTCCTGAGACTGTGACTTCTCCCACGTAGATCGAGCCTGCGGAGTCGATGGCGATGCCGTGTGGGGCGAAGAACGAGCCGGGTGCGAGGATATCGTCCGTGCCCCAGCGGCCGACGAGTTCATGCCGCGCGGTCCAGATTGACATCGAAGGCACGCCGGGGTTGTCGGTCGGCATTGCGAGCGAGAGGCCGGCCTTGTGGCCCAGCTCGGCGATATAGATGAGGCCGGTGGGTCCGATGTAGACGTCGCATGGCCGTGAAACGTCGGTCCATTCCTCTCGGAAAGTGCCGGACTGGTCGAAGAGCTGCAGTCGGGAGTTTTCCCGATCGCACACGTACATCGTGCCGGCTGCGTCGATGGCGACGGCGTGGCAGAGGTTGAAGTTGCCGGGTCCGGCGCCCGGCTCGCCCCAGCTCTTTATGAGCGTGCCGTCCGCCGAGAAGTGGTGGACGCGGGCGTTCAGGTATCCGTCCGAGACGAATATCTCGCCGGCGGCGTTCAGGACGGCCTTGGTGGGCTGGTGGAACGGATCTCCGCCATGCGTGACGGTCCTGTAGTCGGTGGTGGTCCCGGTGTCGCTTGGCGTGCCGGGTGTGCCGATGGTCATGAGGAGTTGGCCGTCTGCTGTGAACTTGCGGACGGAGTGGTCGCCGACGTCTACGGCGTAAACGGAGTCGTCGGGTCCGATGAAGACGTTGTGGGGGCGTGTGAAGACGTCCTCGCCCCACGTGCCGAGCTGCGCTCCATCGGGGTCGAATATGGCCATCGGGTGGTCGCCGCGATTGAAGACGAAGACGCGGTCTTTTGAGTCGATTGCGACGCCTGCGACCTCGACCAGATCGAGGTGGCCGGAGAGGTCGGGCCAATCAGGGACGTGGCGGAGCTTGATATCGCCTGCGTCTATGAGGGTTTCGGGCACGGAATTTTGAACGCATCTATACTTTATCGCATGGAGGAAGTTGCCATTCTTGCAAAGCTCGCAGGGTTTACCATCCCGGAAAAATTGCACCTGTGAGCAGAGAAGATGATAGTCCGATAACCGCACGACGATAGGTATTCCACGTTGCGAGATTTCACCCAGGATGCTAGGCGAAATCCATCGAAGGTAAGCAAGAATATAAGCTACGTCTATTTTATTCTCATCAAGCAGTTGGGAAATATTTCGTTTCGCCTCGAACGAATAGAAGTTTCGTCCTATCAATTTCACAAGGTTTCGAGGACTTTTGGGAATCTCGTGGTAGTAAACCTGTTTACCATCTCCGACGGGACTGATGAAATATTTATCATAGTCAGAAGAATTGTTGAGGTCGTTTCTAACGGAATAAGGGATCACGTTGTGTCCCTTATTCCTGAATACATCGGATATATTGAACATATACCTTTCCACTCCGCCAGAGACGAAATATCGGTAATTCACCAGGAGTATATTCATAGAGTCGTTCGTTTTTTGGTGGAGTGAATGTAATCGTATTTTGACAGGATACCGAGGATCATCCAGTGAAAAACGGCGAACTGAGGAAACTCCAGCCATAGATCCCAAAATATGACTACTACCAGGTAAGCCACGACGAGTGTGTAGGATGCTGGAGTAATCGCTATTCCACCTATTTTTCCGAGTATATTTTTGCCCTTTCTCATGACGGAGAGATAAAAAGCAGTAAATAGAGAAAATCCGATTATCCCGAACTCCCAGAAGAGTGAAATCGTACTGGATTGCCAACGAAGGTAACCGGGAATCCAACTCACTACAGCACTATTATCGATATCAATAATATCAGCTGCATATTTTTTCTGCAAACTGCTGGTAAAGGGCGGGATAAATGATGGCAACTTT
>JADFPB010000177.1 GCA_022562515.1 Chloroflexota bacterium
ATGTCAAAGAAGAAAGCTGCCAGGATCGCACTGTTCATCCTGTTCGCTCTGCTGCTAACGGCTGCATCATCGGAAAAAGGCCCCAAGCCGGAGTGCACAACGATCCAAAGCGGTTACTTGGAAAACTCTGTTGGCGAAGTGATCACCACGGGCTACGATGAGTGGGGATACAACTATCAGGCTCACTTGTTCAACGGCAAGTATTGCGATTCATACCGAAACGCGGAGTGGTGCCGGCCGTACAAAGACGTGAACCTTTCCATGAAATGGAACGATGCCTGGCTGAGCAACAAGGATCGCGTCGGCGACAACAAACTCGACCGGCACTTCGGGTTCCCCACCTACATCGGCTCGGGCGCGTGGCTGACTAACCATCAATCGGGTAGCTACGAACTGGACGGTGAAGAGATTAGGTGGAACTACTTCGTCAAGATCGTGGCCGTGCCAGAAGACGCCGTAGATTCCGATCCCGACAAGGACAACAGCGGCATTTGGGTGACGGGTGAGGGCGTGGAGATCGGCCCTGAGATCTGGGTCGATTTCGCCGTCATCCAGCGGGTCAGCAACTATCCAGGCGAGGGCGAGCATGGCGCTCAGTACATTTCACCTTTCCGGACCGGATTGGGGAACTGGTAGCAACTTTCTGATCAATCGCGACAAGAGAGGGTGGGGCCACGTGGCCCCGCTCTTTTCCGGTCCGAGATGACGCGGTCCGAGCCTGTTCAATCGAGCCCAGCGGAGCGACAATAGCGCCACCGTATTGCGACAGATACAGAGGAGTCATGACCGTGCCGAAGATTCCGTTTTTCAGCCATCATCCAGACGTTGAGATCGACCCCGTATGCAAGATGGAGGTCGAGATCAAGAAGCCGCCGGGCGGGACGCACGAGCACGAGGGCGCGACGTACTACTTCTGCGCGCCGGGCTGCCGGGTGGCGTTCTCGAAGGAGCCGGAGAAGTACCTGGACCCGTCATACGAAGGCTCCATGTAGGCAGATTCTCTGCACTGTATCGGGATTGGGGCGTTGTTGGCCGGGTGCCACGGCCGGTGCCCGCGTGGGCTGAGATCCCCGGGTCGGGGCGCCCGAGGCTGACGGATTTTTACCAACCCTCGTCTAGAAGTCCGGCATCATGTCCACGTCGAAGTGGCCTATCGGGCCGCGGTCGTCGCAGTACCAGAGCACGTTGTTCCTGATCGTCATGCCGTGGACCTGGACGGGGTCGAGAACTCTGAACACGTCGTAGCACCGGCTGTCTTCAACTCGCAGGCGCATCACAGTGCCGGCCGACGTGTCGGCCACCCACATGTGGCCTTCTTCCTTTGCCCATGCGATGCCGTGGACGCGGTAGCCCGGCGCCTTGAAGCGGTGGACCTCTTTCCATGTTGATACATCCATTACGTGGACGTACTGCGACGGTGGAGAAGCGATGTAGATGTGGCCGTCTTTCCATTCGAGGCCGTGGTCACCGGTGACGGGCTTCTTTTCGTCAGGGCCGCGATGCTCGTGGGTGGCGTTGACGCCTGCGCCGGGCGATTCGTATTTCTCGACGGTCTTTCCTGTTTCCGGCTCGACGGCGAATATCTCATTACTGCCGGTCGAAGCCACCCAGACGTAACCGCCGCCAAGGGTGATGCCGCTGGATGCCTTCGTGTCGGTCGGCGCGTCGACGATGGTTTCGCCGGTCTTCCAGTCGACTTTGTAGATGTGATCGTTGCCTTGATCGATCATCCAGAGTCCATCGTCGGCAGCCTGCAGACCGTTTGGCTTGGGACCTGGAGCCATGTAGGTCTGGATGGTGTCGGCTATTTTGTTCGTGTGTCCCATTCGTGGGGTCTCCTGAAACGCGTTTTGACGGACTGGCCAGGGGCGGCGGCATCTTAGCTGGTTTCCACTCCGCGTGGGGCGGGTCGGTGAGTAACCGAGCGCGATCCCTGACCCTTCGTCAGGCCCTTCGGCAAGCTCAGGAGAACCTCAGGACGGCGCTCCCGCGTGAGAGACGGTAAGCCCGGCGTCTTCTTCAGTCGATTGTCTCCTTGCCAGTGCTGTTTTTCGCGATGAAATCCCAGTCGTACTCGGCGCCGAAGCCGGGGCCGCCCGGGACCTCCACCATGCCGTCTTTGTCGATGCAGTCGAGGCGGGTGACGTTCATGTTCTTGTAGATGGGCGGATTGAAGTCGTGAACGTTCGGGTGGACCCAGACCACCTCGTAGTAGTTGGCGTTTTTCACCGCGGCCATGAAGTGGAGTTCCGCCGGTCCCGAGGTGTGGGGCTCGATGTCCATGCCGACCGACTCCGCGGCGTGCGCCAGTTTCATCGTGCCGGTCAGGCCCTGCCCGCCAACGTCGCCCCGGATGAAGTCCGTGGCCTTCTGCAGGATCAGGTCCATGCGCTGCTCCATGGTCTTCACCTTCTCGCCCTGCAGCAGCGGCGTCCGGATCATCTCGCGCAGCCGCGCGTGCGGCCACGGCGTCCAGCCTCCGTCCGAGTATGGGTCCTCGTACCAGAAGAAGCCGGCTTCATCGCAGGCCCTGCCCACTTTCAGGGCATCGGCGAATGTCTGGTACCAGTTGAACGAGTCGAGCATGAGGTCCATCTTGCCGCCAACCCGCTCTCCGAGGGCGAGCACGGCATCGATGTGGGTCTTGACGTCGGGCCAGACGAACGGGTGGATCTTGAAGGCCTTGTAGCCCATTTCGAGGCATTGCTGTGCGAAGTCGGCATAACTCTCCGGCTCCGAGAGCGGGCCGCTGACCGCGCCGTCGATGGTCGAGGCGTATGCGGGAACTTTCGTGCGATATCCGCCCAGCAACGCCGAGACGGGCAGGTCGGTCATCTTCCCGAGCATGTCCCAGAGCGCGACGTCGAAAACGGCCATTGCGGGACCGTTCTTGCCGCGCTGGTAGTGCTGTTCGCGATCGAGCGGATTTGTGCCGATGTAGCCTTTCGCCGCCTCCGCGACGGTTCTGAGGTCCACGTTCCATCCGGCATGCTCGCCCACTGCGCCGTTGTCGGCGTAGATCTTGATCCCTCCGCCGTAGCGGGTCGCTGTGCTGTCGGGGTCGTAGGAAGCTTTGTGCAGGACGAAGGCCATGCCTTTTACGTCCCAGCTGAAACCCTCGATTTCGATCTTCGTGATTTTCGGCGTGTTCGCCATTGGATTTTTCTCCCCCGATATGTGGGCGGCAGTGTACTCCTGAGAGCGGAGGGCAAGGTAGGGGCACGTCGCAACGTGCCCCTACCCGTCATACATGCTTGCGTGCCTAGCGTTTGGGAGCGTTTTCGGGCACTCGCACGTAGGGGATCAGGTTGGCCTGTGGGATCTGCGGCTCGTCTTTGACCGACTCGCATAGCTCGAATGCCGCGGTGACGGTCTCTTTGTCGCCTTCCAGAGCGAGCATGACGGCGCCCTCTGAGCCTGCCACGCCGCCGGATGCGATGTGGACGGCGTGCACGCCGGTGAGGATCTCGAGCGCCTGGATCTCAGTGATCACTTTCGCCGTCACGACGGGCATGAAACCGGCGGCCTGGCCCATTGTCAGGTCCCAGAGATGGTTGCCGGCGTGGAAGTGGGCTTCGATCACCGACGGTATGAGCCGCTCCAGGCTGACCGGCGCTATCCAGTGGCAGCCGCGCGCTGTCAGGGTGCCCCATATGCCTCCGACGGTGCCGCCTGCGGAGTCTCCGGCGAATACGCCGATGTTGCCGTCCGGGTCGACCGCGTTCGCGCCTTTGACGGAAACGTCCTTCGCCTCGAGCTGGGCAAGGGCCTCGGGCGCCGGGATATCGACGAGTTTGCCGTCACGCATCACCCAGGGGCCGATCTGGTCCTCTGAGATGATGGTGGCGAGCCTGCCCTGGGTGACGATGCCGGCGGTGTAGTTCTGTTTCGGTTCGGCCTCGCCGACAATCTCTTCAAGCAGGTATGCCGGGGTGATGCCTCGTGAGATCACAAGCCAGCCGTCCCGCAGGACCCGCTGTATCTCCGGCGCCTCTTTGGCGCCCTTTGCGATCAGCCGCTTGCCTTCCCGCGGCAGCAACATGACGATGGCGTGGTAGCGGTCGTCCCGGGTGCCTTCCAGCGGCTTCTTGAATGCGGACGTGTCGTAGAACATTCAGCAACTCCCAGCGAGGCGTATATAGCGCGAAGCACGCGCAGTGCAACAGCGAGGTTTCGCTGCGGCGTCTGCGCGAGCTCGTTGACTGTCGAATATCTGTTTTTGCTTCTCAGCCGCCGGGATTCTACGCATGGATGGAGGGGTCCGGCAAGCTCGGGGACCGGCACAGGCCGTCGGATAGACTGCTGTGGGCTGCCGCGGCGCTATTGCGGCAGGCCCGCATTCGCTGTTTGCACGCACTCTGGGGAGTCCTGATTGCCGACCAACGATCCGGGTGAATGGGAAACGCTTTCGTCAAAAGTACTGCACGACGGCTGGGTGAAATTCCGGCTGGACAGGCTCCGTCTGCCTGATGGCGACGAGATGGATTACGCGTGGGTGGAAGGCCCCGCCGCAGCCGTGGTGCTCGCGTTCACATCAGACCGAAAGGTCGTGGTCACTGAGCAGTACCGGCACCCACACAGGCGGATTATCTGGGACCTCCCTGCGGGCCAGTTGCTTCCCGCTGAGACTCCCGAGGATGGAGCGCGCCGTGAGTTGCGGGAGGAGTCCGGCTACTCGGCCGGCCAGTTGGAGTCCCTGGGCGATTTCATGCCAAATCCTGGGTTGGTGAATACCGTCGTTCACTGTTTCGTTGCGGAGGACATCGAGCCTGGCGCCCAGGATCTTGATCCTCATGAAGTCATCGAGGTCATGCTGGTCGAGTGGGAGCAGCTCGTGGAGCATGTGATGTCGGACGAGCCGACCGATGCGGTGCTGGGCTTTTGCGTGTTGCGGTATCTGGCGCGAGATCGGGGCTAATCGAGCGGCGCCGCGCAGGCCAGGTCGTCGATGGCGGGTGTCACCAGAGCGGCTCCGGAACGGGTGCGGTGATGTCGATGACCCCTTCATTCACCAGCTCGTCCCACGTTCCCTCAGGGATTTCCCGCTGCATCAACTCGACGTTTTCTTCGAGTTCTTGTACCGACGCCGCGCCGGGGATGATTGTGGCGACTGCGGGGTGGGCGAACGGGAACTGGAGGGCCGCGGCGCGTGTGTCCACTCCCCACCGGCCGCAGATTTCCTTCGCCTGCTTCGCCTTGTTCACCCACTGCTCGGGGGCGGGCTCGTAGTCGAAGGAGACCTGGGCGTCCAGGTCGTCCGCGGCGAGTATGCCGGAGTTGTACGGGCCGCCGATTGCGACGGCAACGCCCTTCTTCTGGCAGAGGGGCAGCAGCGTGTGAATTGCCGACTGGTCGATGAGCGTGTATCTGCCGGCGAGCAGGATGATGTCCAGGTCGAAGCGCTGGAGCATGGCGGCGGTCATCTCGTTCTCGTTCATGCCCATGCCGATGGCCTTGATGGCGCCTGCGCTGCGGAGGTCTGAGAGCACTTCCAGGCCCTGTGCGAAGTCGCTTTCCGGGTGCTGGCCGGAATAGTCAGCGTCGTGCAGGTAGACGATGTCTACCTCATCCACGCCGAGCCGCTCGAGGCTTGATTCAAGCGAGCGGTGTATGGCGTCTTTTGAGTAGTCGAGCCGGCTTTTGAGGCGCGGCAGGTTTTCAGGGCCCACGGGATCTGTGTTGTTCTGGTCTTCGGGCACGAGCAGTCTCGCGACTTTTGTCGAGATCGTGATCTCGTCGCGTTCCATCGTCTCGAGCGCTCTGCCATAGCGCACTTCGCTGCGGCCCGCGCCGTACTGGGGCGCGGTGTCGAAGTAGAGGACGCCGAGATCGTA
>JADFPB010000013.1 GCA_022562515.1 Chloroflexota bacterium
ATCCTTGCGAACGACTTTGAGTTCAGCACCCCTGATCTCCCCGGTCTGCTTGAACTGTGTAATTAGCTGCTGGTAGTGATCTTGAGACGACGGATGGTAGAGATCGACGACCGGCATCCCGATGATCTCTTCGCGGGAGTAGCCAAGAGCATCGAGAGCCGTCTTGTTGCACCGGGTGATTCGGCCTGACGCCCCATCAACGGAAAAGTACATATCCGGAGCGTTGTCATACAGGTCGCGGTATCGTTTGGATGTTTCAGAGGCAGCAATGGCGCCTGCGATCTGGTCCGCCACTTGTCGAGCTAACGCTGCATCAGCGTCGATGTAGGCTCCAGGAGTGGCCGCCTTCAGGTTCAGAGTTCCGATCACCCGGTCCCGAGAAACCAGAGGGACCGCAAGCATCGCTGGAAGGCCTACCTTCGCGCTGGCCGGGCGGGCCGGGTGCTCCATGGGCTCCGAATCATCAAGCCCCGTCGCAATAAACGGGATGCGCTCCCGCACAACAGCCTCAAGGGCCGTACCGCGAAGCGGGTGCGTATTGCCCTCGGACCAACCGGCGACCTCCACGCCTGCCGCATACTGGTCCGTCAGAGTTTCCGCCTCGGCGTCATATATAGCGATCACGAGACGGTCGAACGGAACCAGCTCGTTGGCGAGCGCGGCGAACTGCGCGTATACCTCTCTGATGTCAGTGGACGACGTGATGACGCGGCTTATCTCAGCCAGCGCTCTCAATTCGTCTTCGCTCTTCCTTTGCTGGAACGCTGACCCCATCACATTGGCCAGGGACCTCATGAACTGGGCATCGCTCTCCTGGAACGCACCGGGAATCTGGCTGTGCACAGCCAGCACGCCGAACGGCCGGCCATTTTCACGAATAACCACGCTGATGCCGCTTCTCACGGCGTGATCCGTTAGCAGTTGAGGCGCTGTGAATCGAGTCTCTAGCTCCAGGTCATGGACCAGAACCGGCTCGTCTTCCAGCAGCGTGAATCCAGCCTGCGACCCCGCGTCATTCGGTACGGTGGCAAGCCCAACGACGCCCTCGTTCCAGCCTTTACCAGCGCGAAGGAGCAACTCGCGGCCGCCCGGAAGTAACTCCAGCACCTTTACGAAATCGGCAGGAAGTAGATCAGCACAGGCGGCGACTGCATGCGAAATCAATCGATCCTGTGATGCGCCTCGTAATGCGAATTCCCCGAGAGAAGCGACAGCCGCCTGCCGATGAGCTTCAAGATCCGCATTTACGGATATCGACTTATCAGTAGGAACGCGATCCCTGGTGCCGATCATGATGGTGTCTCCAACAGGTCAAGCAGGTTTTGGCGTACGGCTTGTTCCTTAAGTGTGATTCAAAACGCTCCTTATTAGACGTGAGAGAAACATGAACCATTGGGAAACAATATGAGCGAAACGTGAGAAATGGCGCGTGGACACGCCTGTTACCTGGCGGTAACTCTCACAGAGCATCGAGAACGGTCATGAACGGGCGATGAGGTCCCGCTGGTATGATCGACGAATGACATTCAGAGGGCCGCACTCGGCTGCAGGGAATGAAAATTGTTTGAATCACTGACCAGCAAGCTCGGCGGCGTGTTCGCCGGGCTGTCCCGAAAGGGCCGTCTGTCCGAAAAGGACATCGACGAAGCGTTGCGCGCCGTTCGGCTGGCGCTGCTTGAGGCAGACGTCGATTTCAAAGTCGTTCGCGAGTTCGTAAAGTCGATTAAAGAGAAGGCCAACACCGAAGAGGTATTCGGCTCGCTATCACCTGGCCAGTCAGTGGTCCGAATAGTCCAGGACGAGCTGACCGAGATCCTGGGCGGCGAATCGATGGGCCTCGAGCGCTCCGGCACTCCACCGACGGTGGTGATGCTGGTAGGGCTCCAGGGCTCTGGCAAGACCACGACGGCCGCCAAGCTGGCCGTGTGGCTGCGCCGGGAGATGAAGCAGGACGTCATGCTCGCGGCATGTGACCTGCAGCGTCCCGCCGCCATCGACCAGCTCGTGCAACTGGGCAAGCAGATCAATGTGGCGGTATATAGCGAGGATCCTGCTGAATCGACGCCAGTCAAGGTTGCAAAAAATGCCCTCAAGGCGGCGCGAGGGGCCAATGCCTACTGGCTGATTCTCGATACCGCGGGCCGGCTCGCCATCGATAACGATCTTATGAAGGAGCTTGAGAAACTCCGGGACGCGACGAAGCCAACGGAGATTCTGCTGGTGCTGGACGCTCTGACCGGCCAGGATGCGGTGCGCTCCGGCGGCGAGTTCCATCGGCGCATCGGCATCGATGGCATGGTGCTGAGCAAGATGGACGGCGACTCACGCGGCGGCGCGGCGCTTTCGATGCGCTCGGCAACCGGCGTGCCAATCAAGTTCATGGGTACCGGAGAGAAGGTAGACGCCTTCGAGCGGTACCACCCGGACCGGCTGGCATCACGCATTCTTGGAATGGGGGACGTGAAGTCCCTGATCGAGAAGGCTGAGCAAGAGGTTGGCGCAGAGCAGGCCGAGGCGCTTGAGCGGAAACTCCGGAAGGCGGAGTTCGATATGGAGGACTTGCTGGACCAGTTCAAGGCCATCAAGAAGATGGGCTCGCTTTCCGACATGATGAACATGATCCCCGGCATGGGCAGGCTTACGGGGCGCATCAATCCGGCGGACCTGGATGACGGGAAGATCGCCCGGGTAGAGGCGATCATCCTGTCGATGACCGCGCAAGAGCGGCGTAACCCGAAGATCATCAACGGCTCAAGGCGCAAGCGAATCGCCGAGGGAAGCGGCACGACGCCGTCAGACGTGAACCAGTTGATGAGCCAGTTCACCCAGGTTCAGAAGATGATGAAGCGGTTCTCACGCGGCGGCAATCGCCAGCGGATGATGGATATGGTCGGCCGCTGAGCGGCCCTGTTTCCGAGATTTTGACCGCGTTCCTGGCGCTGGATCCTCAATTACATATTGCGTCATGATGTTTTGGCACACATGCTGATTACGTAATATATTCGTCATGAGTTGTCATATTCTGCCGCTTCCTTGACACCCATTTGGGGTCTACATAACATGGCGGGGAGACATAGAAACTAATCCCCGCCACATGGCGGGGTCTTGTATCGACAACCAGTCGACGGCAAAGGAATTCCGTAATGGAAATCATCCTTACAGCCGTCATAGTGGCCGTGGTTGTCGCAATTCCGGCCGGCGCAGGCGGTTTTTACCTGCGCAACGCACTGGCACGCCAGAATACCAGGGCGGCCTTTGAAGCGGCACAGCAGCAAATTCGCCGTGCCGAGGAGCGAGCCAAGGAGATACTCCTAGAGGCGAAAGAAGAATCGCTCAAGACGAAGACCGCGTCGGAAGCAGACATCCGGGCCCGACGGCAAGAACTAGAAAGTCATCAGCGAAGGGTAGATCAGAGAGAGGAGAACCTGGACAAGCGCAGCTCATCCCTGGATAGCCAGCGATCGAAACTGCAGAACCAGGAGGCCGAACTTGAAGCGGGGAGACAGAAGTTATCTGAGCTCCGCGATGAAGGGACCCAGCGCCTCGAACACATTTCGGGCCTATCGATGCCCGATGCCAGGGACCTGCTCCTGAAGCGGGCCGACGAGGACATCCAGTTTGATGTCGCGCGTCGGCTGCGCGACGCCGAACAACTGGCGCACGAGAGCGCCGAAGAGACTGCGCGCGAGATCGTGGCGGGCGCTATTCAACGCCTGGCCTCGGATGTGGTCTCGGAGTCCAGCATCAGTTCGGTCGCTCTTCCAAGTGACGATATGAAAGGCCGCCTGATCGGCAGAGAGGGTCGGAATATCCGGGCCATCGAAGCCGCGACTGGCGTAGACCTGATAATTGATGACACCCCGGAAGCGGTGACGATTTCGTGCTTCGACCCGATCAGGCGTGAAGTGGCGCGCAGAGCGTTGGAGCGAATGATCCAGGATGGCCGCATCCATCCGGCGCGCATCGAGGAGATCGTGCGCCGCACCAGAAGCGAAGTGAACGATACCGTTCGCCGCGCCGGTGAGGACGCTCTTCTGGAAGCGAACATACGGGGTCTCCATCCCGAGTTGACCAAGCTGGTTGGGCGCCTCAAATTCCGCTATAGCTACGGTGAGAACGTGCTCCAGCACAGCATCGAGGTATCGTTGATAGCGGCAATGATCGCCTCCGAGATCGGCGCTCGAGTGAGCGTTTGCCGGACGGCGGGATTCCTGCACGACATTGGCAAGGCGCTTTCGCACGAAGTGGAGGGACCGCATGCCGAGATCGGCGCCGATACGGTTTCCCGATACGGCGTTTCGGAGCGCATTCAGATCGCGATTCGGGAGCATCACGACCGGCAGATGACGACTGTTGAGTCGTTCATCGTGGCCGCAGCAGACGCCGTTAGCGCAGCAAGACCGGGAGCACGGCGCGACACGACCGAGCGATACATCGAACGGCTGGAGGCACTGGAGAATACCGCCAGGGGATTCGAAGGCGTAGAGAGATGCTACGCAATACAGGCCGGGCGAGAAATTCGTGTCATGGTGAGTCCCGATCAGATTGATGACGCAGAGGCGGCAGTGCTGGCCCGCGATGTGGTCAAACGCATCGAAGAAACGCTGAGCTACCCTGGCCAGATCAAGGTGGTCGTGATTCGGGAGTCGAGGTCGATAGAGTACGCGCGCTAGCCTCGTCTTACCCGCGTCCTGCCGGCGCCTTGCTGGTTTCATAGCCGCACTATCGTCGGGGACAGCGCCGGCTGTTCCGTTCCAGCCTGGTTCTGGCTCGCCGGGATCGGATGGCGAGGATCTGATTCTGAGATCATTTCAATTGGGTAGGGAGACCGCGAATTGAGCCGTTGGAACGAGGAGTGGGTAAGCGGTGCGATGCCGCCGGTGGTGGATCTGCATCTGCACACCACCGCCTCCGACGGGCTGCTAAGCCCGGCGGATTTGATCAAATGCGTGGCGAGCACAGGTTTGCGTATGGTGGCGGTGACGGACCACGACTCGACTGAAGGCCTGGACGAAGCGTTCGCCGCCGCCGCGAGCTTTCCGGACCTTACGCTGATTCCCGGAGTTGAACTGAGCACCAGCATCAGCGATTCTGAAGTGCATATGGTGGGATTGTTCATCGATTACCGGGACGAAGAACTTCAGGAGCGGCTGGAGCACTTTCGCTCCCGACGTGAAAGATCAATTCGTGAATCGGTCGAGAAACTGAACGAGCTCGGCATCGGGATCACATTTGAGCGAGTCAAGGAGCTTTCAAAAGGCTCTATCGGAAGACCTCATATCGCCGACGCGCTCATCGAGGCCGGGCACGTATCGGGCCGGGACGAGGCGTTCGAAAAGTATCTGGGTGATGACGGTCCTGCACGCACGAAGAAGACGCACACCAAGACCGCGGAGGGCATAGACCTCATCCACTCTGTCGGCGGTGTCGCGGTCATAGCGCACCCCCGGACCGTGAAGAGTCTGGACGAAGTGCTGCCTGCCATGGTGGAAGAAGGGATCGACGGCATAGAGATATTCGCCGAGAAGTACGGCAAGGAAGACCGCGAACGCTATGCCGGACTGGCGCGTGATCATGGCCTCGTCCCAGCGGGAGGCAGCGACTATCACGCAAAGGGCTCCGACGACGAGATTCTTCCCGGCAACGGAGGGATGTCCGGTCCAACCATGTCCGCCGTCGAGGAGTTGCGTGAACGGGCTGAAGCACACCACAGCCAGGCGGCCACCTGAGCGCGCCCAATTGAAAGCGAAAGCCGGCCATGTGGGACGCTGAGGCATTCGCCCTGATAGTCGGGGCCTATTTGCTGGGCTCTGTGCCGTCCGCGTATCTGGTGGCCCGTTGGTGGAGCGGCATCGACATACGCCGCTACGGCAGCGGGAACGTCGGCATCTCCAACGTTTATGTTCAGAGCGGCTTCAAGGCCACGGTGCCTGTAGTTCTGTTCGACACGATCGTAAAGGGCGCGGTTCCCGTGATTATCGCCTCGGACAAGGTGCTCGATCTCGGGCTGGGCGTGGAGGTAGCGGTCGGTTTGGCGGCGGTAGTCGGCCATAGCTGGTCCGTATTGGTGAAGTTCCGGGGAGGGCGCGGGATAGCCGCAGTTCTGGGTGTGCTCATCACCCTGAATGCTCCCCTTCCCTTCCTCTACGGCCTGCCCGCATTCTTGGGCTGGAGGCTCAAAGGAGACTCCGGGCTATGGTGGGGTGCGGCAACGCTGGGCCTGCCTCTCTGGACGCTCGTGCTGAGACTGGAGAGTGAGATCACGTACCTGGCGTTGGCATTCATCGGCCTCACGGTCCTGAAACGCCTGTTATCGAACGGCCTGGCCGGGGTCGACGCGTCGGGAGAGCGTATTCCGTGGTCTAATCTGTTGTTCAATCGGCTGGTCTACGATAGGGACATCAGCAATCGCCAGGAATGGATCAGCCGTACTCCTGACCAGGAAAGCTGATTTATATAACCTCTTTGCGTTTGGCATGCGTTTGAGTGGCAAACGGGAGACATGGTAAGTGGTCGATCTGCGTGACAAAACGTACTGCAAGCGCCACCCCCAGACCGAGACGTATCTGGGCTGCTCGGTCTGCGGCGACCTCATCTGCTCCGAGTGCCTGATCCAGGCGCCTGTAGGCGCAAGATGCCCAGATCACGGCACGGAGATGCGGAACCCCGCAACGCAAGCCACCGGTGCCGAGATGACGCGGGCGCTCGTCGTCGGCATCGGAACCTCGATACTGCTTCACCTGGTATACGTCGTCCTGTTGCTTGCGCTGGGCAGCGTGGGCCTGTTCCTGGCCTTTATCGCGCCTGTCGCCATCGGCTATCTCGTCGGAGAGGCTGTTTACAGGGCGTCGGGGTACACACGAAACAAGAATCTGGCGTGGGCGGCGGCGGGCTCGGTGTTTCTGGGCTTCATCCTCAGCGCGATCTTCGTGCAGGTGCCCGTCGGCACGTTTGGAATCATCATCGGCATGTATCTCGCGTACAAGCGGGTCAGGCCGTAGGCGCGCCGGGGTATCTGGGTAATTGGGAAGACGCCATTAAGCGACAGTAAATATAAGACGCGAAGAGGACCGGCCGTAAAGCCGGTCCTCTTTTTTTGTGTTTACTGTGCGAGTGCTAGGCAGAGGTCGCGCGCGCTACCGTGTCGGCGATCCTCGATACGCCACGACCTGCGGCGGGGATGAAGATTCCCTCAAGCAGGCCGCCTGTGAAGGCGATTGCGAACAATGCCAGCTGGCCGGCCAGCACGCCCGGACCGGAGCCCGGGAACGAGAGGAAGGCCACGTTGGTGGTGGCTTCCTGATCGGAAACCAGGGGCAATGACGCTATTCCTGAACCGAATATCGCGAATATTGCGAGCCCCACCACTGCTCCCACCATCGGCCTTGCAAGGCCAAGTAAGAAGAGCGCGCCGGGGTCGGTCTGCGGGTACTGGAATGTGACTGCACGAAGCAGAACCCGGAATGAACTACCGACGACGCCAAAGATGACGGCTGCCGCGGGGATGCTGACCGCAGTACCCAGGAAAAGGGTGTCTGCTGCAACTGCCCAGATTGTGATACCGGCGAGGACGGAGTACAGGATTAGCATGCCGCTCAGCGGCGCCACAACCCTTCGCACGAGAGTACGTGCTCGCACCATCTCATCCACGTTCGTTTCGAGCGTGACGATAATGCGGTCGCCATCCCTGTTGACATCGATCTGGCCGGCCATTGCGCGGTCGATCCATGCCTGCAGGTTTTCCAACACCAGCGCGTCATCGCGCAATTTTGCGTTCTTTACGCGGGTAACCAGCTGCTCGACTTGTGCAACGAACGGAGCCGCTTCTGCGACCGGAGGCCGATCGCCTGTTTGCGGCGCTACGGATTCGTTGAAGTCAACCATCTGTCCGCCAGCTTCTGCCATCGCGAACCCCCCTGTTGGCGGCGTATTTGGTCAAATACGCCTGATTGGATTAACAGCAACGTAGCATGAGGTTGTTTACAGGGTCAAGAACGGTTCATAATGCATTTGTGCGTTTTTAGAGAGCCGCGCACCCGCGAGAGATCGGCGATTGCCGCGCCTCTAATGGATTTCTCGCCCTCCCACACTCCTTTTCTACGCCAGGGTTTCATCAATGCTGGGGATTGGATTGTCCGGCGTTTCACGCGTTCCAATTAGAAGCTCGGAGGTCGACGGATCTGATCCGGCAACTCCGATGATAAAAGCCGTAAACCTGTATAAGGACTACGGTGACTTTCGCGCGGTGGACGGGATCCAGTTCGAAGTCATGCCCGGCGAGATATTCGGCATGCTCGGGCCGAATGGAGCGGGCAAGACGACGACGATGCGGATGCTCGCCTGCATCTCTCCCGTGACGGCAGGTGAGTTGCACGTCGATGGTCTGAGCGTAATGGACCATCCACGCCAGATTCGGGACCGGATTGGTGTCGTGGCACAACAGGATGGCCTGGACCCGGACCTGAACGTCATGCAGAACCTCACCGTTTACGCACGGTACTTCGGGATGACCGGCCGTGTGGCTAAAGACCGAGCGCGCGAAATGCTGGAGTTCTTCGCACTCGAGAACAGGTCGGACGATGGAATCCATACCCTCTCCGGCGGCATGAAGCGCCGGCTGGCGCTCGCCAGGGCCTTCATGACCCGCCCCCGCATCGTGATTCTCGATGAGCCCACGACCGGACTCGATCCGCAGAGCCGTAACAGCGTCTGGGAGCAGCTGGAGCGCATCAAGGCGGCGGGTGCGACGATTCTCATGTCCACGCACTACATGGAGGAAGCGGCCGTGCTGTGCGACCGGCTCGTAATCATGGATCACGGGAAGATACTCGCTAATGGAACGCCGGATGACCTCGTGGCCGAACATGCGGGCGCTGAGACAGCCATCGTCAGGCCGGATCCCGACCGGCGAAAGGAAGTCGAGCGAGCCCTCGCGGCACTGGACGTCGAGTACAGAGACAGGGGCCGGGCTATCGCCGTATTCAACAGGAACGGCGTGAAGCTGGACCTGGACGGGCTCGCGAATGCCAGGGTCAGAATACGGGCGTCCACGCTGGAGGACGTTTTTCTCAATTTGACCGGCAGGCAGCTAAGGGACGAGTAGTTGGCAACTGTAGCGTCCACACCGCGGATCGATTTCCGGCCACGCAACGTATACGTCGTCTGGCTGCGGCACTGGCTGGTGTTCAAAGCCGGCTGGCTGGTGGACTCGACGGCCATCGTCATCGAGCCCGTGTTCGTGCTGCTGGCCGTTGGTTTCGGCATCGGCCGCTTCGTCGAGAACATCTCCGACGGACTCACATACCAGGAGTTCGTCGCGCCCGGAATAATCGCTGCCAATGCTATGTGGCCGGCGCTGTTCAACTGCTCATGGGGCGCGTACCAGCGCATGGAGAACCACAAGGTTTACGAGACGATGATCTCTGCGCCGGTCAATTTGAGCGAGCTTGCGGCGGGCGAAATCGTCTGGGGCGCGACCCGTTCATTGATGACGACTGCGGCCGTACTGGCCATCGCCACCATGATGGGGCTGATCAGTTCGCCGCTTGCCATACTGATTCTGCCGGTGGGGGTGCTCGTGGGGCTCGTATTCGGCGGCCTGGGGCTGGTGTACGCGTCGATCGCCCCAAGCCAGCACTCGATGATGCTGATATTCACCTTGATCGGCACGCCGATCTTCTTCTTCAGCGGAGCCTTCTTCCCCATCGACTCGCTGCATGGCGCAGTACAGCCCATCGCGTGGGCAATGCCGCTTACCGGGGGTGTCCACGCCGCACGGGGCCTCGCGACGGGCGATTTCGGCCTTGGAGAAGCCCTGGGTCTCCTGTATATGGCAGGCCTTGCGCTGGTCTTCTACCCGATGGCGTTCCTGCTGCTGCGCCGGAAGCTGGTGGTTTAGCCAGTCAGGCTTTTAGTCATCTACAGTTGGCTCGGGCCGGCCGGTCTGGTTCTTTGGCGCTGGATCCGCCGGATTCGCCAGGTGAGCAGAGCCGCGATAGCGACCACGGCTCCGATTGCGATCCCGTACGCGAGGCTTGCTCCTCCCGTGCCGCGCCGCGCGGTACCGGCCACGGTGATCGGAAACCGCACCACCGAGCGCCCTTCCGGACCGTTGACCCGGACCTCCAGCAGCCACTCCCCCGACGTTGTGAATGCCCGGCCGGGCGGTCTGGGCGCGTTGCCGACATAGCTGGTCGGATTTGGCGGGAAGCTCAGGGCGGGACTGAGCCACTCCGGCTCACCGTCGGGATCGATAGCGACCACTTCTACGACTGCGTCAGCGACCAGGGCAGATTCTGTGAGCGACTCTACCGTCACGGTGAATCCGAACTTGGAGACGATTGGCTGTGCCGGGAGGCCGTACAGAGCGACCGCATACGGTCCGTCCTCGCCGCGCCCGAACAGCTTCCCGGTTTCCCGGGTCTCCTGAGCCGAGGCAGGGGCGTAGGATATCGCCGTGATCGAAATGCCGGCGATGAGCGCAAGTGTGAGAGCGATTCGTCTGGATATTTTCACAACAGGCATTCTATTTGTTGCGCCACGCTGCGTGGCGACCAGGCAGCGAAAGGTCTGGCATTTTGCCCCGTTACCAGGCGGTCATAAAAGGCGGCAGGGTCCTCGACTATGAGTCAGGTCTGGACGCGGTTCGCGATGTTGCTATCCAGGACGGCAAAATCGTGGGCGTCGATGACGATTACGATCCCGGAGACTCGCCGGACGTAGACGTAATCGATGCCGTGGGCCAGTGGGTGATGCCCGGCGTAGTGGACGCTCATGCCCATTTTGCCGGACCGCCGGATTTCGGGTTCGACCCGGCTATTGGCCTGGTGCAACTCGCCGCGGCGGGCGTGACGACGGCCATCGACCTCGGCGGCCAGATGGATGTTCTCTTCGATGGCGTGGCGCGCGCCGGGACGGGCATCACGCTCGGCTCCCTGATGCGTATCGCACCGGGCCAGACAATCGATTCGGAAACACCGCAAATCGACGAGCTGACCGATGTGATCTCAGCGGGCCTGGCTGCCGGTTCGCTCGGGGCGAAGATGTGGGGCGGCTACTATCCGCTCACGCCGGAAGGCACAGCGCGCGTGATTCATGTCTGCAACGAGCTGGGCGCTCATGTGGCATTCCATGTGGGCACGACGGAGACCGGAAGCCGGCTGGACGGACTGCGTGAAGTTTCCGAGATTTTAGGCTCGACCGGGCGCCTGCACATCGCCCACGTCAACGCTTACTGCCGGGGCTCGATTCTCTCCCCGGAGGAGGAGGTGGCGGAAGCGTTGCAAATCCTTCAGTCGCTTCGTTCCCAGACGGTCTCCGAGGTTCATATGGCGATTCCGAACTTCACAAGAGGAGCGTGCGGGCCGGACGGCGCCGTTCTGAACGATGTGCCGCGAAATTGCCTGCGGCTGCGTGGCTACGAGGTAAACAGAGACGGCATGCGCGCCGCGATATCGGATGGCTACGGCTCGGTGGTGGTGGTCCGCGGAGACCGTTTGGAGCTGGTGACGGGAAAGGACGGTCTGGCCGCCTTCGAGGCCCGCGACTCAGACGTGCCAATGAGCTTTCCGGTGAACCTGCCGTCGACTGCATTCGCACTTACAGAAGCCCGGGACGATGACAACGAATTCATAGTGGACGCAGTCGCATCCGATGGTGGCGTGCTTCCCCGCAACGTGAACATCGAGCAGACGATGGCGATGGTCCGCTTCGGCGCCATCACTCCCCTTGAGGCGGTGGCGAAGCTGAGTTTCAACCCTGCGGAAATGTTCGGGCTGCATGCCAAGGGCCGTCTTTCACCGGGCGCCGATGGCGACGTGACGATCGTCGACCCCGCCTCTGGCTCTGCAACAACCACACTGGCCGGAGGGAAGACGGTGCTGCGGGACGGCAGTGTCGTGGGAACTGGCGGCACCGTGCTGGTGACGGCAGCCGGTGAGGGCGCGGCGCGGGCGTCGGGTCTGGAATACGCCGTACTCGATGTTTCGCAAAGCAGGATGTACCGGTAGGCCCAGTTTTTGGGCGCAAGTGAGGCCATCCATTAGAATCTGCGCACTCGTTGCCGAGACTTTCCAGGACTATTTTTGATTCAGGAGCAGTGCCAGAATGCCAGATATCCGGACCAACAACGCGAAGGCGAAGCTAAACGCCGGCGGAACGGTTATCGCCCTTGGTGGAGTCGATAGCCCCGAAATGGTCGACATGCTGGGGCCGTCCTCTGTCGACGCCTTCTGGTTCGAGGCGGAGCATGGCCCGGTCGATTACTCCCACATCGGCGACCTCAGCCGCGCTTGCGATCTCTGGGGCAAGACGTCCATCGTCAGGGTCGGATGGAACGAGGAGAACATCATCTACCGGACGCTGGACCGGGGAGCGCAGGGGATCGTTGTGCCGCACATGAAGTCCCGCGCCATCGCGGACCAAGTCGTCGCCGCGGCCAAGTTCGCGCCGGTCGGCAGGCGCGGCATGTGGACCAGTCGGCAGGGCTACGGTGTAGACGACTATCTCCAGCGCGCCAACGAAGAGACGATGATCGTAGTGTTGATCGAGGACTACGACGCGCTGCCTCATCTGGACGAGATCCTGGCGGTGGACCAGATCGACGTGCTTCTGGTCGCGCAGTCCGACTTCTCGCAGTCGATGGGTCATATCGGGAATCCGGGGCACCCGGAAGCGCGTGCGGCGATCAACGAGACGCTGGGCCGAATCGTCGCCGCGGGGAAGGTGGCCGGCACGAATGTAACTACAGACAGCGTTGGGCAGTACGTGGAGATGGGCGTCCGCTTCTTCTACACGAACGTCTCCGAGTGGCTCGCGAGCGGCGCCGCCGGGTTCTCAGCCGCGATAGAGAGAGCCCGCAAATAGCCCTGAACGTCGGGGTTGGAAGAGGCGCGACTGGCGCCACCTGCGGTACGCTGTCATCCCGTCTTACGTGAGGCGGACAGCCGGCCCGGGCCTTGTGGCAGGGGAATAATTGAAGCACCGAAAACAAGTACTGATCTTCGTCGCAGCCGTTCTGATTCTCGGCATCGCCTGCCGCGGCGGCAGCGGCACTGGCGGCTCCACCGACATACCGTTTTTCACACCGACGGTTGCGCCGCAGATCTGTGAGAACGATGGCTACCCGGCCGACGCGCCCCAGTTCGGTGATGACAGCGGGTTCGACTACACCGTCACCGAAAGCGGGCTGCGCGTTTTTGATCATGTTGCAGGTGACGGGCCTTCCCCAGACCCGACCGATGATGTACTGGTGGAGTACACCGGGTTTCTGACGACCGGCTGTATCTTTGATACCAGCCGCAAGCGGCCAAATCCCACGCGGTTCACTATCCCGCAGTTGATTCCGGGCATGCAGGAAGGGATCATTGGAATGCAACTGGGCGGCATCCGGAGAATCAAAATCCCGGCCAATCTGGCCTACCAGGACCTTGGCATTGCCGGCCGGATCCCCCCCGATTCCACGATCATCTTCGAGTTGGAACTGGTCGAGATTAACCCCGGGGCCGACGATGGCTCCGCGGAAGATCCCCCAGAAGAACCCACTCAAACGCCGAGTGGTAACTGATCTCTGTGCTTGAGGAATCCCCGGAGTCCACAGAACACCGCGCGCGCAGAGTGCACGACTCTGCGGTGGTGATCGATACGCACATAGACACGATCACCCATCTCCTGTGGCATGAGCACGAGTTCGACCAGCGCCTGAGTGACGCGCGCGTCGACATACCAAGGCTGCGCGAGGGCGGCGTCTCCGCGGCGTTCTTCGCGGTCTGGGTGGATGACCGGTACGATGAGAACGCGGCTTTGCAGTACACGCTGCGCGGCATTGACGCCATGTACAGGACGATCGACCGCTATCCCGATGACCTGGCGCTGGCGCTTTCGGCCGATGACGTCGCGCAGGCCAAGGCGGAGGGCAAAACGGCCGTCCTGTTGAGCGTTGAGGGCGGACGGGCGATCTCGGACGACCTGGGTGTGCTGCGGATGCTTTACAAGCTTGGTGTCAGGTCGATCACGCTTTGCTGGGGCAACGCCACGAACTGGATTGATTCGTGCAACGAGGAGATTCACGGGGGTCTGACGGACTTCGGAAGAGGCATCGTGCGGGAGATGAACCAGATCGGGATGATCCCCGATATCTCGCACGTCTCCGACAGGGCGTTTTACGACGTGATCGAGGCCACAGAGCGGCCGGTGTTCGCTTCGCACTCATCCTGCCGTGACCTGACGCCCGCGCCACGCAATATGACAGACGACATGATCGCGACGCTGGCTGATATCGGCGGGGTGGTGAACATCAACTTCGGCTCTGGTTTTGTGGCTCAGGATCCGGCGCATGCCCATCAGGCGAGACTGAACGACTGGGACGACATCGACTATGACGGCTGGGGCCGCATCGGTGTCGCGTCCGGCGAAGCCGGGCCTCCATTGGAGGCGCTCATTGATCACTTTCAGCGTGCGATCGACCTGGTCGGCGCGGACCATGTCGGCATCGGTTCGGACTTTGATGGCGTAGACGCCGTCCCGCAGGAGATGGAAGACATCGGCAAGCTTCCGCGTATTACCGAGGAGTTGCTGGCACGCGGCTACTCGGACAATGAGGTGACGCAGGTGCTCGGCGGGAGCAACATGCGTCTTTTCAGAGAGACGATGGGCTAGCGATGGCGCCGTTTGACGTCGTACTCAAAGGCGGGCACGTACTCGACCCGGCCAGCGGCACCGACCGCGTCGCGGACGTTGGCATCAGGCTGGGCAAGATCGAGGACGTAGGAGACGGCCTCGATTTGTCCGGTGCACGAGTAGTGGAAGCCGCGGGCCGATACGTGATGCCTGGCCATATCGATACCCATGCCCATGTCTCTGCGGTTTCCGATCGGGGCGTCGACCGCGCGCTCGGATTCAAGATGCTGGCGGAGTCCGGGACCACTACTGCCCTCGACCTGAACGGCGAGCCGCACGCCTTCGCAGACGGCATGAAGCGTCGCGGTTCGGGGATGAATTTCGCCACGCTGCTCTCGCTGGTGCCCTTCGAGTCGATCCCCGAGGACGACCCGCGGCCCCGCGTGGTGCGGGAAACGCTCGATCAGGCCCTTGCCGACGGCTCGATTGGCGTGAAGATGATCGGCGGATACCACCCGTTCACACCTGAGGCGACGTCGGGGATCATCGAAGTCGCCAACGCCCGCGGCGCATGGATTGCGTATCACATCGGTTCCAAGGAGACCGGAAGCCAGATTGAGGGCCTGCGTGAAGTGCCGTCGATACTTGGCAAGGGGCGGCTGCATGTTGCTCACGTCAACTCGTACACCCGAGGGGTCATCGACAAAGCGGAAGACGAAGTTCGCGAGGCGTTCGAGATTCTTTCACGCATGAAGGGGCAGATCGTCTCGGAGGCCTACCTGGCGCAGATAAACGGCACCAACGGCTTCTGCGACGAGGAGGGAAACGTCGTCGCCAACGTCCCCCGCAACTGCCTGCAACTGCGCGGGTACCCACTCAACGAGACCGGTATGCGGCAGGCGCTCCTCGATGGCTACGGGTTCGCACATGTGGAGCGTGAGGGCAGGATAGAGCTCGTCACCGGCGAGGAGGCGGTCGCCATCTGGGAGGCAGCCGGCACGAACGCCAGCCTCAGCTTCCCTGTAAACCCCGCATCGAGCGCCTACACGCTGACGACGGAGAAGGACGAGAACGGAGAGTTCTACGTAGACGCTGTGAGCACGGACGGCGGGTCGCTGCCGCGCAACGTGGCGATAGAGCGCACGTTCGCCCTGGTTGCGTTTGGCGCTCTTACGGCGCTAGAAGCGGCGCACAAGCTGAGCTGGATGCCTTCCCGGATGCTGGGCCTCCTCAACAAAGGCCACTTCTCCCAGGGCGCCGACGCCGACATCACGGTGGTTGACCCGGGAAGCGGCAGGGCCACCATGTCGCTGGTTGCCGGGGAGACGATCATGCAGGACGGCCGGTCGGTCGCCACCGGCGGGACGTGGCTTGTGACATCAGAGGGCGAAGCCGCGGCGCAGGCCAGCGGGCTGAAGCACGAGGTCATCGACCTGGCGCAGTCGCGCCTGTACGAAGGCTGGCGCTGAAGGATGGCTCCGATTGCCGCTGTTTTCTTCGACCTCGACGGGACCCTGCTCGACGATGACGCCAACTGGAAGCGTTCGGTGCCGGCCACGGTAAATGCCGTAACCGACCGCCACCCGCACATAGACGCCGAAGAGTTGGAAGAGGCCTATTTCCGAAACTCCAGGAAGGTCTGGGACGAGATTCGCGGTGCCGAGGTTTCGCCTTTTGGCGATATGGACGCGACGACGATTTCAACCTCGGTATGGAACGGTGCGCTGGCGGATATCGGAATCGACGATGAGGAGATTCTCAATAGGGCTGTGGGCACGTACCACCGCCTGCGCAACACGGGCCTGGTGGCGTTCGACGATGTCGAAGAGTGCCTGGGCATCCTCCAGTCGAAATACCGGCTGGGGGTCATCACGAACGGACACGCCGAGACTCAGCAGCCGAAGCTGGACTCCGCCGTAATATCGGGATATTTCGAGTCGGTGACTACCGTGGACATCGGTCACGGCAAGCCGCAGGTCGAAATTTTCGATCATGCCCTGAACACCCTTGGCGTCAGCGCCAACGAAGCCGTGTACGTCGGCGACTACCTGTTCTGGGACGTGGGTGGCGCGAACGCTGCCGGGATGCACTCCGTCTGGCTCAATCGAAAGGGTCACGAGCGCGAGGCGGGCGAGCCAGAGCCGGACGCGGAGATAAAATCGCTGGCGGACCTGCCGGGCGCGGTCGCGGCCTTCGACGACGGATAGACGCGGTAAGCTTCACTCCCGCTGAGACGGGACTGGAGAGAACTTGCCGATTCCTGACACGCGAATTATGGTCGTCGCGCCGACGCCGACGCCCTTCACAGGCGCTGGTGATGTCGATCTTGACGCCATGGCCCGCAACATTCAGCGCTGGTTGCAAACGCCGCTTTCCGGCTTCGTTCTTGGTACTGCCAACGGCGAAGAAAACGCGCTCAGCGACGACGAGAAGATGGCGATCGTCCAGACCGTTCACGATGCCCGGAACAGCGAGCGAATCGTGATCGCAGGCATCGACTTGCCCTCGTCGCCAGATGTTTTGCGGCTGGCAGAGCGGTATGCCGCGGCGGGAGCGGACCTGATCCGAGTGCGCATTCCGCGCGGCCTGCAGCCGGATGAGGTTCGCGCGTTCTATGCGGCAGTGACGGCCGGGTCGCCGCTGCCGGTCATTGTTATCCATCAGACCTTCGATACCGGCCCCGGCGCGCCTCCCGAGGTCATCGGGGAGGTATGCGGGCTGGACAACGTGTTTGGCTACATCACCGATCACGATATTCGGTTCGAGGGGTGGGTGAAGGCCACGTTCCCTGATGATAGGCACTTCTGGATCTGCAATGGCGGGCTGCTCGCTTACGGGGCGCTGCTGGGAGCGAACGGCGCGTGCATGTGGCTGGGCAATATCGCGCCGGAACTGTGCATGGACATCATGGCAGCCGGATATGCCGGGGACTTTGCCGGGGCGCGCCGGTTACAGTCCACCGCATCGATGCTTGACCGCCGGATCGGAGAGTTCGGGCTGCGGGGCGTGAAGACCGCACTCTCGCTGCTCGGTTACAGCATGAGCGGTCCGCGAGCCCCTGCGCCTTCTGCCACGCCAGAAGAGGTCGAGCAGGTGGTTGCCGCGCTCCGGGAAGCAGGACTGATCGATTAGCGGCTTCAAAGCTGGGAGGCCATCATGACCGAGCTCAGAGACCGGATTGGATTCGACGCAGGCACAACGAGGCTGGAGGATGCCCTGGACTGGTCCGTGTCCAACGGCTTCAAATACGTCGATTTCAACTGCGATATCGGACCCAATCATCTGGACGACTGGTCAGAAGAGCGCATTGGCGCGGTACGCCGAACTTGCGACGAGAACGGCATTCATATCGGCATCCACACTCTTTCGGCAGTGAACATCGCGGAGTTCTCGCCGCGCCTCGCGGGTGCGGCCGACGAATATCTTGCCGCCAATATCGATCTGGGGCGTCGCGTAGCGGCCGAGTGGATTACGGTCCACGCAGGCTTCCACTTCACGACAGAGCTAGAAGCCCGCCGCAGGGCGTCGATCGACCGGCTCAGGCGGGCGGCGGATCTGGCGGATGCCAGCGGCCAGCGGCTGCTGTTGGAGAACCTGAACTTCGAGCCGGACGAGGCCGAGGTTCATTACATGGCGCATACCGTCGAAGAGTGCCACTGGTACTTCGACGAGATTGCGTCGAGCGCCTTTGGCTGGGCGTTCACGGCCAACCATGCCAACCTGGTTTCGGACGGCGTGGCTGGTTTTCTGGACGCCTTCGGCACCGGCCGTATCGGCTGTGTCAGGTTGGCCGACAACGATGGCACCGTGGAAGTTCACAAGATTCCCGGCGAGGGCAATATCGACTTCGCGGACATGTTCCGGCGGCTGGAAGGGTCTGGATACTCGGGCCACTACACAATGGCGTACGGGTCGCCTGACGAGAAGATCGCATCGAGAGAGTGGCTGATCGGCCAGGCACGGGGCTGATGGGCGCCAGGGGGAGCGAGTCGGAGCGAGAGGTCGCGGAGTTGTGGCGTGGTCGGGTGTCGGACTTCGATACCGTGCTTGCCAGGCTACGCGAGGACGGAATCGACACGTCCAATCTCAGCGTCGACGACGTCAACAAGGTCGATCTGATGCACATGGGCGGAGCAGACTCGACGGATGAGCTGACGGAACGTGCCGGCATAACCGGCGGGATGGAGGTTCTCGACGCCGGCTGCGGTATAGGTGGCACCTCGCGGCGTATCGCATATCGCACGGGGGCTAAAGTGACCGGCCTCGATCTGACGCCTCGCGCAGTGGAGACAGGAAACCGGCTCAGCGAGCATCTCGGGATCGCCGACCGGGTCGAGTCAGTTCATGGCTCGGTGACGGATATGCCGTTCGACGATGACCGTTTCGATGTCGTCATAGTTCAGCACTGTGCCATGCAGGTGGAAGAGAAAGATCGGCTGTTTAGCGAGGTCGCGCGGGTTCTGAGGCCCGGCGGCCTGCTCGCGATGCACGATTGGTTCGCGGGCCGGGCAACGCCGCTGCTCTATCCGCTGCCGTGGGCGGACGGGCCGGAGACGTCGTTTCTCGAGCCTCTGGATGACGCGATAGCACGGCTGAGAGCGCACGGGTTCACTCCAGAGCCGTTCATCGATCAAACGGAAAAGGGAGTGGAATGGCTGACGCGAACTCGGACGGCGATAGACCGGCATCTGGCCGAGGGCGGCGAGCTGACTCAGACCCAGCAGCGGAACATCGGCATCTCGCAGACCATGATCCCCAACCTATCCGAGGGTGGGTTGGTGCTGGGATTTCTGTTTGCCCGGAGTGCAGATCAATCCCGAGATTCATGACGTGATTCGCAGGCCTGTCTGGCGCTAATTCGCCGGTTGACCGTCATATGTGGCGGGACTACGATTCAAACATAGTTCCGACCGCATCTATTTCACATTTCTGGTGCCTGACGGTCCGTTTATCGGCGGGCGTCGATGGGCACTGGCGGACCAGCGACCACGCATGACGAACCCCGCGCAAGACACACTCAGGCGAACCGCCCTCTACACGGCTCACCTGAAAGCGGGGGCCAAGATGGTCCCGTTCGCAGGTTGGGAGATGCCCCTCAGCTATCCAGGTGGCATCCTGGCCGAGGTCCGTGTGGTCCGCAAGACCGCCGGGATGTTCGACGTGTCCCATATGGCTCGGCTTCGTTTCTCCGGAATCGGCGCAGTGCCGTTCCTGGACACCGTATTGAGCGCCGACGTGGCGGGCCTCAGGACAGGGCGCTCCAGATACCACGTAATCTGCGATGAAGATGGCGGGATCATCGATGACGCGCTCGTTTATCGCATCGCAGATGAGGAGTGCCTTCTGGTCGTGAACGCCGGCAACGCCGCCGAGGTTGTCGCGTGGCTGGAGCCGCGCCTGGAAGCCCACGGTGTCGTTGAGATGTTCAACTACACGGAGCAGGTCGGCATGATCGCGGTGCAGGGGCCGGACGCCGCGGCCATTCTGGACAGATTGTCTGACACGCCGCTTTCGGCTATCCGGCCATTTCGCATTAGCGATGCGACCGTGGCCGGCGCACGAATGCGGGCTGCCCGAACGGGTTACACGGGTGAGGACGGCTTCGAGCTGATGCCGCCAAGGGAGTCGATGCTGGCGGTCTGGGATGCGTTGAAGGACGCGGGGGTCGAGCCCTGCGGCCTGGGGTCGAGAGACGTGCTGAGGCTGGAAGCGGGATTCATGCTTCACGGAACCGACATGACACGCGACAACGACCCGTATGAAGCCGGTCTGGACAGGTTTATATACATCGGCAGCCCCGGCTACGTGGCGCACGACGCCCTGTCGCGTATCCGGACGCAGGGCACTAAGCGAATCATGGTTGGGTTCCGGATGGTCGGACGTGGAATTCCCCGCCACGGGCAGGATATTTTGAGCGATGGAGAGCCGGTCGGAATCGTGACTTCCGGCACCCACTCGCCCACGCTTGACGCCAATATAGGCATGGGCTATGTTGACCGCCGCTTTTCGACCAGATCAAGCCGATTTGAGATCGATGTGCGCGGCAGATTCATCGAAGCAGAAGTAGTGCCGCTGCCTTTCTATTCAGCGAGACGATAAATAAACAGGCTTGCTGTCCGGCTGTCGAGCTATCGGCGGCGGGCAACATGCGATTCGACAGGTAAGAGCCAGAATAGAGACATAGAGAAGCAAACATGACTCCTGACGACCGCAAATACTCAAAAGAACACGAATGGGCTCTGGTTGATGGGGCTGACAGTGGTATCGCGACCATCGGGATAACCAGGTTCGCCACCGAGTCGCTTGGCGACGTGGTGTTCGTTGACCTCCCGGACGTTGGATCGGAATTGAGCCAGTTCGGCAAGTTCGGGGAGATAGAGTCGGTCAAGGCCGTAAGCGATCTCTTTTCGCCCATCTCCGGGACCATCGTCGAGAGGAACGACGCGGTCATTGGCAGTCCCGAGATCGTCAACGGCGGGCCGTACGATGGCGGGTGGCTGCTCAGGGTAAAGTTGGCGGACGCATCCGAGCTGGACGGCTTGATGAGCGCGCCCGAGTACGACGCCCTCACCGCGGAGGCCTGATGCGCATCCCGATACACCTGGGGCATGCAGGAACGACTCTGTGACGTTGGAGACGCCGCGCGGTGCGCCATCAACGTTCATTCCCAATACCGAAGCCGACCAGGAGTCGATGCTTCGGGCAATTGGCGTCGAGAGCTTTGAAGAACTGATTTCGGATGTCCCTGAAAGCCATCGCTACCCAACGCTGAATCTTCCTCCTGCCGCCGCCGAGATGGACCTGGCCCGCGAGATCGCGGGCATGGCAGGAGTCAACGCAGTCCCCGGCGATTACGCATGCTTCCTGGGAGCAGGGTCATACAGGCACTACATTCCCGCCGCCGCGAAGAAGATCGCCAGCCGCGGCGAGTTCATGACCTCTTACACGCCGTACCAGCCCGAGGTGGCACAGGGCTCGCTTCAGGTGGCGTTCGAGTTCCAGACCATGGTCAGCCTGCTCATGGGACTGGAAGTCGCCAACGCCGGTATGTATGACGGGCCAACTGCCTTCGCTGAGGCAGCGCTCATGGCAGCCCGCCTGACGCGCCGCCAGAAGATAGTCGTTCTCGATACGGTTTCAGAACGCAACGTCGAGGTTCTGCGCACCTACTCCAGGTACCAGGGGATCGAGATAGTCACGACATCTCCGGCCCAGCTCGAAGTTTCCAGGGAAGCCGCCTGCGTCATGGTCCAGAGCCCCAATGCATTGGGGGTGATCGAGGATTTGGAGCGAGTCGCGGCAGCGGCTCGCGACGTGGGAGCGCTGGCCGTCGCATCGGTCAATCCGATGGCGCTCGCGATGTTCAAGTCCCCCGGTGAATGCGATGTCGATATCGTTACTGCGGAGGGGCAGCCTCTGGGTGTGCCGCTGGGGTTCGGCGGGCCGTATGTCGGGCTCTTTGCATGCAAGGATGCCCACAAGCGCCAGATGCCCGGCCGAATCGTCGGCAAGACGACGGACACGAACGGCAAGACTGGCTACGTGCTCACCCTGCAGACCAGGGAGCAACACATACGCCGCGAGCACGCGACATCGAACATCTGCACCAGCACCCAGCTCATCGCCCTGATGGTGGCCGCATACATGGGCATGATGGGAAGGCAGGGGCTCCGCGAGACGGCTGAGCTCTGTTATCACAAAGCACATTACGCTGCAGCGGAGATAGCGAAGCTGCCGGGCTATGCGACTCCCGTTCATGGGACTTATTTCAACGAGTTCGTCGTGACCGGCCCCAGGCCGGCGCCAGAGACGCTACAGGCTCTGCTCGAGCGCAAGATCATCGGCGGCCAGGACGTGAGCGATCGAGTGGCCGGCGGAATCCTGTTCTGCGCTACCGAGATGAACAGCCGGCCAGAAATTGACAATCTGGTAGCCGCCCTCGCGGAGATCGGGGCGTCATCGTGACGGGCGCTCCCGGGACCGCCATGGGCGACCTTGACCGGCGTCTGCTGATGGAGCGCAGCGTACCCGGCCGGCGCGCGGTTGCTGTGCCTGCCCCGGACGTTCCCTTGTCCGAACTGCCACCGGCGGAGATGCTGCGCGACGATCTGTCGCTGCCCGAGGTAACCGAAGGCGAGGTGGTTCGCTACTTCTCGCTGCTCAGCCAGCTCAACTTTTCAGTCGATACGCAGTATTACCCGCTTGGCAGTTGCACGATGAAGTACAACCCCAAGCTGAACGACGAGATGGCGAGCCTGCCCGGCCTGGCAGACATCCACCCGCTCCAGCCTGACGAGACCGTCCAGGGTGCGCTCCGGATCATTTACGAACTCCAGGAGATGCTCGGGGATATCACCGGGCTGCCCGCCGTCAGCGTTGGTCCGCTCGCGGGAGCGCAGGGCGAGTTCGCAGGCCTGCTGATCGCCCGCGCGTATCACGGCGAGCGCGGCGAGGGCGAGACACGCACCTGCGCGCTCATTCCTGATAGCGCTCACGGCACGAATCCGGCCTCGGCCGCTATGGCCGGGCTGGAAGTCGTCACGGTGCCGTCGGACGAGCATGGCAACGTGTCAGTAGACCATCTGCGGGAGCTGGCAAACGAGCGCACGTGCGTCTTCATGCTCACCATTCCGAACACGGTGGGCCTTTTCGAGCCGAATATTCTAGAAGTCACGAAGATCGTTCACGATGCCGGCGGGCTTGTGTACGCGGACGGCGCCAATCTGAACGCCCTGCTGGGGCTGGCAAGATTGGGCGACCTGGGTTTCGACATAGCCCACTCGAACCTGCACAAGACCTTCTCCACGCCCCATGGCGGCGGCGGGCCGGGCTCCGGCCCGGTGCTCGTCACGGATGAGTTGGCGGACTTCCTTCCGGATCCGGTCGTGGCCAGGGAGGGCGAGGCCTATTCCCTCGTCGCACCGGCAAAGACGATCGGCCGGCTCAACGGCTTCGCAGGCAGCTTCGGAATCGTGGTTCGCGCATATACGTATATCCGGCTCATGGGGCTTGAGGGCATCAAGGCAATCTCCCGAAACGCCATCATCAATGCCAACTATATCCAGTCGCAGTTGTGCGACTCCTTCGACATCGCCTATGACAGGTACTGCATGCACGAGACGGTTATGTCCGCGCGACGGCAGAAGAGCGAAAGCGGCGTCAGCGCGCTGGACGTCGCCAAGCGGCTGATCGACTACGGCATCCACCCGCCCACGATGTACTTTCCGCTCATCGTGCCCGAGGCGCTGATGATCGAGCCAACGGAGACGGAGAGCAAGGAGACGCTGGACGCCTTCATCGCAGTGATGAAACAGATCGCGTTAGAGGCAACGTCCGACCCCGAGCTGCTGCATTCCGCGCCGCACAACGCCGCCAACACCCGCCTGGATGAGGCAACGGCGGCCCGCAAGCCGGTCCTGCGCTGGTATCCGGAGGAGCCGTAGGGGCCGGGCCCGCGGGCGAGGCATTTCGATGAAGCGCGGATGGCGGTTGGCAGGGGGCGGGCGAGGCGAGCCTCGCCCCTGCGCGGACCAAAGCTGACGCGGGAGTCAGGCAGACTAGACCCAGCGTCTGAGCCAGCGCCACTCGAACCAGATCTTCCACCAGTGCCAGAGTCTGGTTGGCCGGTACAGCTTCACGTCGGGCCGGGGCTCTCCGTAGAAGTCGCCGCGGCCTACACCCGCGCGGCCGTTTCCTGTCTCGATGAAGCATTCGCCGAAGCCGTTATAGATCGGCTCTTCGCCCCGGCCGGATATACGTGCAGCGATGGTCTTCGCGACGGCTTTGGCCTGGCCGTACGCGAACGTTCCGGCTTTGGGCAGCGGCAGTCCTACAGTCAGGGGAATCGTGGTCACGTCACCGATCGCGAACACGCCTGGATTGCTCGTTTCGAGTGTCCCGCGATCGACCGGGACCCATCCCGCCTCGTTTGTGAGACCGGCCCTTTGAACAACGCCCGGCGCCACGTGCGGCGGGATGTAGATCAGCATATCGAAGGTGTGTTCCGCACCGTCTGCGAAACGCAGTGTCCGGGTGGCTGGGTCCACGCTTTGCAAAAAATGCTCGGGGCGGTAGTCGATTCCCTTGCTTTCGACCATGCCTCGGACCTTGCTGGACGCTTCCGGACCGGCGACTCCCATCGGCCCGGGCTCGGGCGAGAACAGCGTGATCGATACGTCGCCGGCCAGTCCGCGCCTGCGGATGTCAGCCTCGAGCAGCATTGCGGCCTCATACGGTGCGGCCGGACACTTGAACGGAAGCCGGACGACCACGATTGCCAGGTTGCCTTTGCGCAACTCCAGCCGAGCGTCTCGGATGGAAGTAGCGCCGTCGAGGGTATACAGGTTCAGGCCGGCCTCGGCCAGCCCCGGGATCTGCTCCGGCGCGAGATCGGCGCCGAGCGAAACGACGATGTAGTCGGCCTCCAGGGTTGAGCCATTTACCTGGATGGTTTTCGCCACGGGGTCGATGACAGATATATCGCCCTTGACCACCTCGATGCCCTTGCGCTCGAGAGGCGCGAGGTCCCTGACGATCTTTTCGGGCCGTCGGTCCCCGGTCATCAGCCAGAGAAATGATGGGGTAAAGATGTGGCGGCCCTCACGGTCCACAAGGACCACGCGATGTTCTTCGCCAAGTTTCTTGCGCAACTCGTTCGCGACGACGAGGCCACCGACGCCGCCACCGAGAACGACAACTGTCTGAGCCGCCATGCGCCAACCTCCACCAGCCCCGCTCGCGCGGGGACTCATCCGGGCCGGTCGGCGTCAGGAGGAGCGATAACGCTCCTCGACCGGATGCTACCGCCGTTATTC
>JADFPB010000178.1 GCA_022562515.1 Chloroflexota bacterium
GAGCCGGTGGCGGCGTTGAAGGTGGTCTGGCGGCGTGATCTGGTGCCGGACCGCCGGTCTTCAACGTCAATGTCGCCCTCGAAGTTGAGGCGGGTGGTGATGATCGTGGGGAGGCGCGAGTTATGGCGGTGGACGATGAGCTGGTAGAGCTTCTCTTCCGCCCACGGGCTTGCGCTCTCGCCGCCGAGGTCGTCGAGGATGAGCAGGTCTGCCGATTTCACCTGTTCGAAGAGCGTGTCGTAGCTGAGGCCGCTGTTTGGCCCGAATGCCCGCCGGAGGTGGTCGAGCAGGTCCGGTACGAAATGGAAAAGCACCGATTCGCCGAGCGCGAGCCGCTCTTTTGCGATGGCGACGGCGAGGTGCGTCTTTCCGGTGCCTGTGCCGCCCTGCAGTAGCAGCCATCCCTGGGGGTCTTTTGCAAATCCCTTGCAGGCGTCGAGGGCGAATCGGAGCGTGTCCTGATCTTCAGCCCGCGCCTGCCGGCCGCGGGGGTCGAAGGCATCGAAACCCATCGTCTCGAGCATGGCGCGCGGCAGGCCCGCGTCCTCCGCGCCTGGCACGACGCGGCCCGGCTCGATTCGGCAGACCTGGCAGAGGATCATGTCGAAGAGGCGCGTGCGGACGCGATCGTCGAACGACGACTCGTCTGCGGAGCTGGCGATGACGGTTGGCATGCGGGCGTTGAAGCGGTGGGTCAGGATGCGGTCGAGCTTTTCTGCCGCCCACTGTGTCGTGCCGCCGATGCCGAGGTCGTCGAGGATCAGCACCGGGGCCTGTACGATCTGGCTCAGGATGCCGTCGGGGGATGTCTGATCGTCGCCATCGAAGGCTGAACGGAGGTGATCCAGCAGTTCGGGGACGGATACGTAGAGGGTGGCCGTTTCTCTGGCTACGAGCTGGTTTGCGACTGCTGCGGCGAGGTGGGTCTTTCCGGTGCCGCTGGGGCCGAGGAGCACGAGCCAGCCCTGCGGATCTTCGGAGAAGGCGCGCGCGGCGTCGGCGGCGGCGCGGAAGCTGGCGGCCTCGACGTAGCCGTCGCGCCCGCGCTCCTGCAGGGTAGCGAAGGTCAGCCGTTCGAGCGGGCCGAGCTGGCTGTAGCGGCGCAGCGAGGCGCCGATGTTGGCGCCCCAGATGCGCTCCTGGCAGACGCACGGCTTGACGGACCCGAATTCGGGCGTGCCGAGGTCTGCTTCGACCGCGATCCAGCGGCGGCCGTCGCAGATGTCGCAGTCCGGCTCGCTTGAGGCGTTCTCAGCGTTGATTCCGTTGACGCCCGATGACGTATTTTTCGAACGCCCTTCGGTATCCTTCTTGTTGAAGCTCCTCAGGATTTCGTCGAGGTTCTCCATCAACCCTGCCTTCTACCTGCCATCGCTCAAGGATGGCGGATACGTATTTCCAGTTTCTGACGTTGTTTTCCACGGCGATCTTTATCGCCTCGCCGATCCAATCTTCCGGGAACCTTGCTTCCGCCTCCCGCAGGCGCTCGGCGATCAGCGGGGTAAGCGGGCCGATGTTCTGTTCATAGAGGACGTATATGCCGGGCCGGTCGCCGGGTGAGTCCCAGGTTTCGGATTTCGGACCGGGCTGGGCCACGGCTATGAGGTTGGCTGTTGAAGCCAGCGCCTCGCGTTCCGGCTGGATGTTCAGGATGAACAAGGAGTCACCGCCCTGCGTTTCGGCCTGAAGGAAAATCCCGCGCTCCACCGCTGATTTGAGGGCATTGTCAATCGCGATCTCGAGCGCTTCGCCTTTCAGGCCGAGGGCGTCTGCGATGACTCTGTCGGAGTAGAGCTCGGACGGTCGGACCGGGCGCGGTTCACCCTTCTTCTGGTGGATGTGCCAGAGGGTTCGCAGCACGAGCTTGAGCTCTGCGGGGTCGTCGATATCGGCGAGCAGGCCGCCGAGCAGGGGTGCGGGGACGGGAACCCAGGCCATGTCTGCAGGAAATGGGTCGGCCGGGAACGGGTCTGGCGGGCGCTGGGTTGGGTCCGCTGGGGGCGGATCTGGCATTACCGAACCCCTTCCGGCGTTGCCGTGACGAGGCGGGCGGCGTCTACGAAGCGGGCGTATCTGTCCTGCACCGCCAGCATGATCGAGTCGGTGGGGCCGTGGCGGTGCTTTGCGATGATGATCTCAGCCAGGTTGTGGGGGTATGGCTCACCGGGGTGCCGGCTCGCCCAGTCGTCCTCGCTGGTGATTTTGTCCTCGCGGTGGATGAACATGACGACGTCTGCGTCCTGCTCGATTGAACCGCTGTCTCTCAGGTCCGATAGCTGCGGTCTGTGGTGCGTGCGCATTTCGATTGCGCGGCTGAGCTGGGAGACGGCAAGCACGGGGATGTTGAGGTCGCGGGCGAGTCCCTTGAGGGAGCGCGAGATCTCGCTAACTTCTTGCACGCGGTTTGGGTCGCCGCGCCCTCTGCCGCCGCCCTCGATGAGTTGCATGTAGTCGACGATCACAAAGTCGAGTCCGCGTTCCATCTGGAGGCGGCGCGCCTTGGAGCGTATCTCCACGACGCCTAGCATGGGCGTATCGTCAACGTATATCGGCAGGTCCGACAGACGCCCGATGGAGTCCGAGATGCGGGCGTCTTCCGTGTCGCTTGTGAGGCGCATCCGGAGGCGATGCGTGTCTACCTGCGCCTCTGCTGAGAGGAGCCTGAGGGCGACCTGCTCCCGGCCCATCTCGAGGGAGAAGATCCCTACCGTCATGCCGCTCGCTGCGGCGTTGCGCGCCATGTTCAGGCCGATTGTGGATTTGCCGATGCTGGGCCGTGCGGCGAGGACGAGCATGTCTGATCGTTGCAGTCCGCCGAGGAGCCGGTCCAGGTCCCGGAAGCCGGTCATGATCGGCTGATTGCTGCGATCGGTGGGATCGCTGAGGCCGGCGGCGTCTTCAAGGTATGTGTCGAAAACTTCCCGGATGAGTGTGAAATCGCGGGTGCTGTGGCCGGTGCGGATCCTGAAGAGCAGGTCTTCGGCCTGGCTGAGCGCGTTGTCGATATCCGGGTCGTCGTCGTAGCCGATGTCGGCGATTTCGTCGGCGGTCGTGATCAGCCGGCGCATGGTCGCGGTGCGGTGGACGAGCCGTCCGTAGTGTTCAGCGTGGACGGAGGTGGGGACAACGGAGACGAGGTGGCTGAGATAGGCGCCGCCGCCGACCTCTTCCAGGCGGCCGTTGCTTTCCAGCTCGTGGCTGACGGTGACCTGGTTGATGGCCTCGCCCCGGTTCAGGAGTTCGAGGCACGCCTCGTAGCACCACCGGTTTCGTTCCCGGTAGAAGTCTTCCGGTGTGAGAAAACCGGAGATCTGCCCGATTGTTTCGCTGTCGATGAGCAGAGAGGCGATTACCGACTCTTCAGCTCTTATGTCGTGGGGAGGGAGTCTATCGGCGAGCAAGCACCGTTGGCCTTATTAAGTCTCCTCGGAATCCCCGTCTGTGCTTCTGGTCTCGGTCGTGGCTTCGGGGGCCTCTTCATCGCTGTCGGCGTCCGCCTCCGGCTCGGGGGTTTCACCCCTGGCCGCGGCGGCCAGCGCGTCGTCTTCGGCCTCAGCCCTGGCGATCGCTGCTGCGATGAAGTCTTCCTGCGCGACGGCTTCCTGGACGGTGACTGACTCGTCCAACACGAACTCTTCCGAGCCGTCCGTATCTGCCTCGACCTGTATCTCGATCTCACATTCGACGTCTTCGAACAGCTTGATCGGCAGTTTGATGCTGCCGACCTGCCTGATGGGCGACGAGATGCGGATGCCCCGCCTGTCAATGGGGCGGTCTGTCATTTCTGAAAGCTCGTTGGCGATCATCACGTTGGTGACTGATCCGTAGAGGCGGCCGGTTGGGCCGGAGCGCATCTTGATGACTACGGGCCTCTTCTCCAGCTCCTCGGCCACGACGCGCCAGTCTGATGCCTCCTTGATGCGGCGCTCCGAAGCGGCGGCTCTGAGGGCCGTCGCCTGCTGGAGGGCTGCCTTGGTGGCAAGTGTCGCCATGCCCTTTGGGATCAGGTAGTTTCGGCCGTAGCCGTTTTTGACCTCTTTGACGTCGCCGGCCCTGTGATTGGGCGCGACATCTTCCAGAAATAAGACCTGCACTTGAGGATTCCTTGCGTGTGGCGGACACGGTTGCCCGCCGCCACGAGACTATCGGATATTGCTCGGATTTCTAATGGTTCGCTGGCCCGTGTAAAGCCAGTTATCCCCGATTCAGCGGTGGGTCAGCGAGATTGCTCTCCCCATTATCCACAATTATGGGAGACGTGTGGAAGACCAGATGTCTCTGGATCCGTCTGAGGCGGAGGATTGGGTAGCCGCGGGGCCTGTCCCGCTCTTCACTGGCTGAATTGTGGGCGAGGCCCAGGAGGGGCAAGCCCCTCGGCTACCGGGGGATGCGGCGTTTGCGGCCGGATTGGGGGACGGGCGCCCGCGCGGAGATTTGTAGGGGCGGTGGCTTGCCCCGCCCGTCCCGCGTGGTGACGCCGTTCGTCCGCCCGTCCCGCGTGGCCGTTCGCGACGGCTCGGGAGAGGCAAGCCTCTCCCCTACGGGGTCCGGGCAGGCAGGCTAACGGGCATTGATTACGAGTTTTCGGTGCGACTCGTCGGAGAGTTCGAAGCGTTCACCGAGATTTCGGTACGGGTCGTACATGACCATGCCGATCAGCTGGTGATCGCCCGGCAGGTCGGGGAGCGTGATGGAAGTGTCGATGACTACTTCTTCCCCGGCCTTGAGATCGGCGATGTGAACGGTATCGCCGTTGAACGGAATCTGTTGAAAGTCCAGGAAGAGCATCAGTGCTTGAGTCGCGTCGCCCATATTTTTGAACCGGCTCGTCCAGATCCTGAAGTTGTACTCACCGCCGGCTTCACCCTCGTCGACGGTCATCTGATTTTCTTCGCGCATGGGGTGGGTTGCCGCCGGCCTTGCGAAGAACGCGGCCTGGCCGGCCCGAATATCCGGCGGGGGCGGGTGACCCGATTCCTGAATCAAGAACGTGCGGGCAGGAGTTTCGTCAGCGCCTACCACCACCCTGACCCGGTAGTCCACCATAAAGACTCGGAGAAGGTTGAAGCCGGTTGCTGTGCGCAAAGCCGTCTCGATGTCGTCGTGGCCGTAGCCGTTGTACGGATCGCCAATGATGACGATCTGAATATCGTGCGCGCCCGGGGCCAACTCTCCGAAGTTGACGGGCACAGCCAGCGACCGGCCAGGCAGCGTTTTGAACTCGTGGAGACGCCCGCTGATGCCGTCCATCTCGAACTCGATCTGTTCGTAATCGACTATTGCCGTGACGAGCGCCGTTCCCTCGAAGGCGGAGTGAGACTCAAACACCAGGTATGGCGTGAAGAGGTCTCCGGCGGCCACGGAAACGTCCTCTGCCGTCTTGAACGGCCAGGGCTGGGGGTTGCCCATCATCGTGTCGTCGGGGTCATCCGACCACAGGAAGCCGGTGCTGAAACCCTGGCCTGTTTCACCTTCGCCGCGCGCGGCGACGGTGGTGATCGAGAGTCCCCGAATGCCGACGTTCTCGGAGAGCGACCGGTGCTCGACGACGTCGCTGATGAACGCCGGCCGCTCTGTTGTCGGTGAGGTGTCCCAATCGTAGTTTTCGTAGTAATCGGCGGGCGCGGGCAGGTATGGCTCGCCTTCGCCCCACTTCTGGAGCGTTATCGAGTTCGAAGATTCGACGATGGTTATCTCGCGGGTTCCGGGGTCCTGTGTTGCAACGAGAGGCGCCGGTGGTTCCGTGGTGGGTCCTGCGGTGTCACCCGACTGAGCGGGGGCATCTGTGCCGCAAGCTGCT
>JADFPB010000179.1 GCA_022562515.1 Chloroflexota bacterium
CATGTCGCTGAGCAGGGCACTGATGCTCAACGCCGCGCCTCCTGAAATGCGGGGAAGGGTTTTGGCGTTCATCTCTCTTGACCGAGCGATGATGGCGGCGGGGGGAGCGGTCGGCGGGGTACTTGCCGCGTGGCAGGGCGTCCAACTGACGCAGATGGTCTTCGGCCTCATATGCGCGATCGGCGGGATCAGCGTCTTCATCTTCCTGGGCGACCTGCGCAGGTACGTGACCCCGCGGCCGGACGAGCCTGCTGCCGCCGGTCCCGAGAGTGCGCGGGCAGCGGGCGCATCAGAGGTGACGAGCGCTTCGCCAGACTGAGCCAAACCGCTGAGTCAGATCGTCTGGCGCGCACCGGCCAGCGCCGCCTGCATTACCCATACCTCGTGACGCCCGGGGCAACCCCCCGGCTCGGGCAATGTGTCGCTTGCAAGCGTTATCTCGGGTGAGCCGATGTGTCGAACATGGATATCGGGTCCGAGAGAGGCAAGCCAGCCATCGATGCCTTCCAGCGTCGATGCCTCGGTTGTAAGACCCTCCTGGAAGTAGTGCATCGGTACTACGACGCGAGGGTTGAGCGCCTCGATCATTCGGTCCACCTCTTCATACGTGAGGAGGTGCTGTGAATCGTCCACCGGCACCGTGAGCACGTCGACTCTTCCCACGGCTTCGATGGCCTCGGGGGCTATGTCGTGGCGGTTGTCGCCAACGTGGCACAGGCGCACGCCATGCGACTCGACTACGACCAGGTGGTTCGGCATGTCCGTTCCGTCGCCATCGGGATGGCGATGCAGCGCCCGTGAGTGCCTTTCGGGGACGAGTTTCACCTCGAGGTCTTTGACTTTCACACGGGCACGCGTTTTGAGGACGGTCGAGATTCCGCCCAGTGCGTGGGCGGCGTTGTGATCGAAGTGGTCGTGGGTGACGGCGATGATGTGGAGCTTAAGGGCGGGGAACTTCTTGCGAAACCAGTTGCGCCTGCCGCGCGGATTCTGGAACGGATCTATCACCAGCCTCACCCGGCCGGGAGTAGTCAGGTGGAATGCCGCGTGCCCAAGATATCGAAGCAACGGGTCCGCGTTGGGTTGTTTCTTGCCGGGTTGCTGCCGCTCGGTCATCTATCCCCCATGCGTGAACGCGTCTGAGACACAGCATGGTACAGTGCCGCGTCGCAACGAGCAGCATGCCATCTGAAGGAGAGCAATGACGGACAAGGGAACGAATCCTTCCCCAGGTGAGCCCGTGAGGATCATCCCGCCAGACGATTTTCCGGTTGAGTGGGATAGTCCCGAAGAGGCCGGCCTGCTATGGAGCTGGGACAACTTCCATGCGCCAGCGCCTCCCACCCCCATGTCAACAACCATTAGTGAGATCACTCGCAGGGGCAGCGACGCGGCTAATCGCGCCTTCGGCCGCGAGCCCGGGCCCGCGCGCCGCAAGTTCATCAACGGGTATCCCTACTGGGTTGTGGAGCCCCGCCGCGGGGGCAACGGGGAGGAGTTCAAGCAGAGACTGGCCGATGCCATAGGCTCCCTGGAGAAACGCTGGGTGACAGAGTTCTTGCCCGAGCTCGAGGCGGATCTCGCCGAGATGAAGGCCGTCGATCTTGATTCGCTCAGCGACGATGGAGTGGTGGCACACGTCGATTTCGTCCTGCAGAAGGCGAACCGGCACTGGGAGATCCATTTCCTGGTGGTGTCCCCGGTTCACGCCGCGATGGACCGGCTGAAGGAGGCGTACGAGAAGCTGGTGGGCGAGGGCGCGGGCGAAGAGGCTCATGCCCTTGTCGATTCGACGGGCACCATGACGATGGAGGTCAATCGGGCTCTCGAGCGGTTAGGCAGAAGCGCCCGTTCGTCCGGTGTCGTTTCGGCGGTCATTCTTTCCGGCCTCGATGCAAACCAGACGATTACGCAGTTGCAGGAATCGGTGGATGGACGGAGATGGCTGGCTGAGTTCGACTCGTTCATGGACGCCTACGGATACCGGCCGTCCGGCTACGACATGCGGTTCAAGACCTGGCGGGAAGATCCTTCTTTCGTATTCGTGAACATTCGCGGCCACCTCGATGGCGCTGGAGAGAAAGCTGCCGGCGGCGGAAATGCCGGGGAGAGCGCCCGCATTGAAGAGCGCGTGGCTGCGGCTCTCGCCGAGCGGGAGGAGATGAGAGCGGAATTTGAAGAGCGGCTCGCCCAGGTGCGGGAAGTGTGGCACCTGAAGGAAGACCACGGTTTTTACATAGATCAGGCCAGCAGCTCTCTGGTTCGAATGGCGATCGCCGAACTCGGCCGCAGGCTGGCGCGAAAAGGCGTGATACGCGATGGCGAGGACGTCTTTTTCCTTGAGTTGGGCGAGGCAACCAGGGCGATGGGTGAGCTGACGCCCATGCAGGATGTTGTGAGTGAGCGGGCAGCCCGGATCGAAGCGTGGTCGGAGTTGTCGCCCGTTAGGTTTCTTGGGACGATTCCGGCGGAGGATCCTCCCGAAGAGGCTATGGCTCAAGTGAGAATGGCCAAAGGCGCCGATGAGTCGCGGGCGCTCGAAGGCCAGGCGGCTTCGGCTGGACGAGCTTATGGCCCCGCCAGAGTGGTGATCACGCCGGCCCAGTTCGGGAAAGTGAAGCAGGGAGATGTGCTGGTGTGCCGCAGCACGTCGCCAACATGGACGCCGTTGTTCAGTATCGTATGCGCGCTGGTGAGCGAGGCTGGAGGAGTTCTGTCCCATCCCGCCATCATCGCCCGGGAGCATGGGCTTCCGGCGGTCGTGGGGGTTATCGGCGCCACCGATCTGATCGTCGACGGCCAGTTTGTCGAAGTCGATGGCGATTCTGGCGTGGTCCGAATCTCCGGAGTATCGGGAATTTCTGGCGGCGAACAGAGGTAACTGCGGGTGACGCGAGAGCGCCCCGGCCTGGCCGGGGCGCTTAATGCAGAGATACGGGTCAGGCTGCCCTGCGTTGCTGCAATTCCGTGATCGGCGCCATTCCGAGGCGGTTGCCAAATACCGGGGCCGCAGACTGTTCAGGCCGTTCAAGCGCGTCTAAATCGTGCGACTGCAGTGGCAGTTGCCCGGTGGCGTCCAGATAGGTGAGAACCGCATGGACTCTGCCGTGGTACTCCCCGTCGGCATTGAAGCCAAGCTTAGCCAGTATGCTGCTGATGTGGTGTTCCACGGTGCGCGGCTGGATGAAGAGTATTTCGGCGATCGCCCGATTGCTGTGAGCCTTGGCCATGAGGGCCAGCACTTGCAGCTCCCTGTTGGTGAGTCCCTTCAGTTCCGATCCAACCCTGACGTTCGTGCTGGTTGTCAGCTTGGAGACCATCGCTGGGTCCAGGACCGTCCGGCCCACCATCACGTCCTGGATAGTGCGCACCAGGTCGCGGGTGGAGTTCAACGAGGTCTTGAGAAGATAGGCCTTCCCGGCGGAATCGTCCTTCAGGAACTCTTTCATGTACTCTGCGCGATCGTGCGATGAGATCAGGATGATGCCTGTCTCGGGCCGGAACTCACGGATCTTGTTGGAGACCTCGATGCCGTTGGCTTTTGGCAGGCCGATGTCCAGGATCACGACGTCTGGACGCTGCTCCGCCGCGAGGGCGATGGCGGAAAGTCCGTCGGCAACGGCGCCCACGACCTCAATCGAATCCTCACGCCCGAGCAGAAGGTTCAGGCTTTCCCGCATAAGTTCGTGGCCGTCGGCTATCAGTACACGTGGCAGATCCACCATTCCGCTGTCCCTTCATCTCCGGCATCTCTGGCTGTTGCCATTGCCGTTCTTCAACGTCGTGCCGCCTGGCTGAGCAATCTTGCTCCGTCCATCGTCGGTCGGTGGATAAGATTTTGGAAGGTAGGTCGTCACTCAACTCTGAGACTGTGTGGACTCCAATGCTGAAATGGGGTGTTTACACGCCCGGCCGTTGTGTGGCTGGCGGATGGGATTTTCTGAGATAGCTGATTACGGGCCGGAGCGTCCGGAAAGAGGAGCCTCGTCGGCCGTCCCTTCTATCTCGATCGCAGTCAGAGCTGCGAAGGCAGTCTCAGGCGAACGGCCTCAACTTCGCGTCTACTTGCCTGCCCCCAGTAGAGGGATGGGTTTTAACTAGGGACGTGAGATGGGGGGATAGCTCTCTCTTTTGCGGGTCACGCCCTGTCTCCGCAATTCCTCCTCGCCTAACTTTGGGTGTGATTCCGGTAGATCGGCTCGGTGCTGATCCCGCAAGCCATCGGCCGCAAATGTGAATGATGCGGTTCTGGAGAAGAAGAGGAGACACGCACGATGCGTAGTTACCTGAGAGGATCGGCCCGCCAGGAGCGCGGTATTACCGGCCTTGAGACAGCCATCATCTTGATCGCATTCGTGGTGGTGGCTTCAGTATTTGCGTTTACCGTACTTTCTACAGGCATTTTCGCAAGCGAGAGAAGCAAGGAAACGGTTTTCGCTGGCATCGAAGAAGCACAGAGCACCCTTGAGCCGCGCGGCAGTCTGATCGCCTACTCGGGCAAAATTGACGGCGCGACTTCTACGATCTTCAAGCTGACTTTCCTGGTCTCGAACGCGGTCGCGGGCGAGCCCGTAGACCTGACGCCGGGATACACAGCTGACGATACCGACGATGATCCGGACGTTGCCGCGGGCAACAAGCAGGTGACGGTTATCTCTTACAGGGACAAAGATCAGTTCCTGTCGGACGTTCCCTGGACCATCACCTTCCCGGGTAATGATGACGGCGACACTCTTCTCGAGAACAACGAGAAGGCGGAAATCACCGTTTGGCTCCTGACCCGGGACAACACCGTGACGGACGTAAACGCCAACGATTCCGTGAAGGTACTGACCAACGGTATCGAGTCAACGGCCGATATTCTGTTTGCCAGCGATGAGTTCACTCTTGAGGTCAAGCCGTCCTCGGGAGCAGTGCTGAATCTCAGGCGAAGACTGCCGGCGCAGTTCGACACCGTGATCGACCTGAACTAGTGTTTCGAGCCAGATAACCTGGTCTCAGTTGCCGCCCCGGGCCTCCGGGGCGGCTTTCATTTTTTCAGGCGTTTCTGATTGTCTCGCTCCCGTACGGGCGGTAATACCCTCGGCCTTTCTGAGCGCCCCGGCGCAGGTGTCCGCCGGGTTGCTTCAAGGGAGGAATCGGTCGGTCATACGCCATCGAATCGCGGTGTATCCCATACACATGGGGGTGAGAGATAGATGGTTTTGAGTCGTCACCGCGGGAATCATCGCGGCTCTGGACATGGAGATTCGGGCTCCGGGCCACGAAGAACGCCGACCGGCCAGGCCTCGGGTTAATCAGGGGGCCCAGCGCAAATGCGTACCTTTCAGATGAATCGGCCGGAGCGCCAGCGCAGCATCACCGGCCTTGAGACGGCGATAATCCTTATCGCATTCGGAGTTGTGGCTTCGGTATTCGCGTTTACCGTGCTCTCGACGGGTATCTTCTCGTCTGAGCGAAGCAAGGAGACAGTCTTTTCCGGCATCGAAGAGGCGCAGAGCACGCTTGAGCCGCGAGGCAGCCTCATCGCGTATAAAGGCAATGTCGACGGCTCCACCACAACAGTCTTCAAGATAACGTTCCTGCTCTCGAACGCGGTCGCGGGGGAGCCGGTGGACCTTACCCCCGGCTACACAGCCAACGACTCCGGCACGGACCCGGACGTCGACTCGGCCGCCAAGCAGGTCACGGTCATCTCTTACAGGGACCAGGACATCTTCCTTGCAGACGTGCCGTGGACGCTCTCATGACCGGGTGATGACGACGGAGACACACTACTGGAGAACAACGAGAAGGC
>JADFPB010000180.1 GCA_022562515.1 Chloroflexota bacterium
CACATGCGCTTTTACCACTTTGCAGAAAAAACATGGCGGCGCAATATACCGCTGACGATGACCCATAGCTGGCTCACATCCGATATGATTCATTCGCCGCAGCTAACGCGCGACCGGCATGGTATGGTTTGGCTGTTTTTTGCCGACAACACTCGGCGCAGCACATTTTGGACTCGTTGGTTGGGTAGCGGTTGGTCGGAGATCGTCAATGGTCCGCGCATTTTTTATCGCCCTCCGCACTTCGATTCCAATTTGTTGCCGATAGGTCGCTTAAGCGTTGAAAAAACGTCGCCGGCAACAACGGCTGCCGACATCGGTTTGCTTTTGGACTGCGAGCCCCCCATCCGCCACCAACAGTATCGTCGCCAAGTCGTTCCCGATTTGCCAACCGGCCAGAGCAATAAAGTTTTGTTTTTCGATCTGTGCGAAATTTCGCAAGCCGAAAATCTAAAACTGCACATTGAAACAGCCGAGAAACATCCCGCCAATCCGCTCATGCAGACAGGTCCCGAAAATACGTTTGATGAGGATCGCGTTTTCAATCATGGGCAAGTTCTATTGGATAACGGCAAATATCGTATGTGGTACGGCGGCCTTCGTGAATATCGCCGCGGCGAGATCTATACACCCTGGTATGATTGGATTTACTGCGGCTATGCGGAAAGCGACGACGGTATTCACTGGCGGCGCGTGCCGCTGGGGCTGGTCGAATACCGCGGCTCGCGCCAGAACAACATTGTGCCCTATTTTCGCCACTCCCCGTTGATTTTCAAAGACGATGCCGAGCCCGATCCGGCGCGTCGTTACAAAGGTTTTTACTTTTGGAACTCCGGCGAGCACCACGATATCGCCCGCGAGGGCAAATACGGAAAAACATACGACCCGCGCGAAGAAATATTTTTGATGGATTTTTTTACTTCGCCCGATGGAATTCACCAAACACGGCATGAGGGCGAAGTTCGCTTTCCTACCACCGAGGCTACCCCTTCGGCACTTGGAATCGACGGCATGGCGGGCGGTGTGAAGCCGCTATCGATGATTCCCCAATCCATTTTTCGTGACGAATTAGAGCCTGACCCGGCCAAGCGCTACAAGGGCATGAACCCGACCGGCTCATTCAAGGACCGCGGAATGTGCGTGGCAATCGCCAAGGCGCTTGAGGCAGGCAGCACCCGCGTCATGTGCGCCTCTACGGGCAATACCAGCGCCTCAGCCTCAGCCTATGCTTCACGTTATGGAATGGAGGCGATCGTACTGGTCCCGGCCGGTGAGATCGCGCTCGGCAAGCTCGCTCAGGCGATGGCCTACGGCGCCCGGATGATCGCAGTCCGCGGGAATTTTGACGACGCGCTCCAGATCGTGCTGCGGGCTACGGATGAGATGGAGATTACGCTGGTCAATTCGGTAAATCCGTACCGGCTCGCGGGCCAGAAAACCGCTGCGTTCGAGGTGGTGGATGAGCTTGGGGACGCCCCGGACATGCTTTGCATCCCGGTTGGCAACGCAGGGAACATAACGGCCTACTGGATGGGCTTCACGGAGTACCGCGAGCACGAGCACGCCCGCAGCCTTCCGCGAATGATGGGTTTTCAGGCGGAGGGCGCGGCCCCGATCGTTCACGATCGAGTGGTCGAGGAGCCCGAGACGGTGGCGTCAGCAATCAGAATCGGCAATCCTGCGAACTGGCAGGGCGCCGTCAAGGCCAGAGACGACTCGGGCGGGGCGATCAGCTCGGTGACAGACGATCAGATCATCAGCACCTATCTGCGCCTGGCCAGGGAAGAAGGGATATTCTGTGAACCCGCATCGGCTGCATCGGTAGCCGGGCTCATCCAACTGGGAGAGGCGGGAGAAGATCTGGAAGGCAAGACCGTGGTCTGCATCATCACCGGGAACGGGTTGAAAGACCCTTCAACGGCAGAAACCGCTGCAAAGGTGGAACTTGAGTATGTAGAGCCGGATTACGCGGCAGTGAGCAAAATGCTCAAAAACGGCCGTCCGAGAGGCTAAGTAACTATCGCAAAATACGTCGATAGGCGAAGGCGTCAGAGTGAACTTCTCACTCACCCTTCGTCCGGCACTTCGACGGGCTCAGCACAGCGCTCAGGACAGAGCCCCAACCCTCCCCCGCCTGGAGAGGGGTTTTTTGAGATAGTTTCTAAGTGGCACTCAGGTATCTATTATCGATGCAACCCCGGGATTGTCTGGACATCTAATAGAGCATGCTCGTAACTGGCCCCCTGACTAAAGCCCCTGACTGAACATGGTTTGTGCGACGTTTGAAATACAGCGAGGGACATTTGATTCCTTCGCCTCAGAGTGGGACAAGCTGGCGCAACAGACGCCTGGAGCTTCCGTATTCCTTTCATATGCCTGGCATGAGACCTGGTGGGACCAGTTCGGCGCCGGTGCGGAGCATCTTCTTCTTGGATTCCGCGACGCGGGCCGGCTGGTGGCGATCGCTCCGCTCATGATTCGCGGCGATGTTGTGTCGTTCCTCGGCGGCACGGACCTGGTCGACTATCACGATGTCCTGGCAGGAGACATCGACCACGCAACGCTCGCAGGGGAGCTGTTCGAAGCGCTGGCAGCTATCGATGGCTGGAATTCGGCCGAGTTCGGCTCATTGCCTGATTGGTCGCCATTCGTGTCGGCGCTGCCTGAATCCGCGAAATTGCGAGGCTGGCGTGTGGAGGTATCGATCGAAGACGTCGCGCCGGGTCTTGAGATACCGGACTCATGGGATGACTATCTTGCCGGACTCGGGAGGAAAGACCGGCATGAGCTGAGGCGAAAGCTCAGGCGTCTTGAAGGTGCGGGCGACGTTTCACATGCCGAATATACTTCGCCCGAGGACGTCGAGGTCCATCTGGACGAGTTTTTCCGCCTCCACAGGATGAGCGCCCCTGACAAGGCGGAGTTCATGACACCCGAGCGCGAGCAGTTCTTCCGGGCGGCTTCCGCACGGCTGGCGGATGATTGTGGCGTACGATTGAGTTTTACCCGGCTCGATGGCAAATCACTGGCCGCGTCGCTGAGTTTTGACTACTGCGGCCGGCGGCTCGTCTACAACAGCGGATACGACCCGGAGTACCGAAACCTCAGCGTTGGCTTCCTGAACCACGCCTTGTTTATTCGACAATGCATCGATGATCGGGTCGAATATGCCGACTTCCTGCGTGGCAACGAGCGGTACAAATACAACCTTGGCGCCACAGATCGCACCATTTATCGTGTGAACGTCCGGCGAGGGGGAGTAAAGTAACTAACCGCAATATGCGTATAGCACTAATCAGCGTTCATGGCTGTCCTGTAGTTCGCGCCGGAGAAAAAGATACCGGCGGTATGAATGTGTATCTTCTGGAGACTGCCAAAGAGTTCGCCCGGCGCGGCATGTGCGTTGACGTCTACACGCGCCGCCACGACCCGGAGGACCCGGAGATAGTTGAGCTATCGCCGCGCGCCAGGGTGATTCACATACCGAGCGGCCCGTTGAGTGCGGACAAAAACGGTGTTTACCAGTTGCTCGACGGCTTCTGCCGCGCGGTTGATGACTACCGGGATCGCCACGAACTTCAGTACGATGTGATCTGGAGCCACTACTGGCTCTCGGGACTGGTGGGCATCGATCTCAAGCGCCGGTGGGGCCTGCCGCACGTCACCAGCTTCCATACTCTGAGCGAGTTGAAACGACTTGCGCTGCCAGGGGAGTCGGATCCACCGGAGCGGGATGCCAGTGAGCGCTTGATCATGGACGACGCTGATCGCATCGTCGTGTGGAGCGAGAACGAGCGAGATGCGCTTGGGCAGGTATATGACGTGCCAGCCGCCAAAATATCTATTATTCCGCCGGGCGTCGATTCGGCCAGGTTTGCGCCCGGCATCCAGTCCGCCAGCCGGGAGGCGCTCGGAATTGGTGATGGCCGGATTCTTCTCTACGTTGGGAGGCTCGAGCGCCTGAAAGGCGTGGACATCGTTTTGAAGGCGCTGGCGACGATGGAAGACGCCGACGACGTGGAACTCCTCGTGGTGGGTGGCGCTGAGAACAGTACGGAGCGAGAACGATTGCGGGGCCTTTCACAAGAGTTCGGAATCGCCGACCGTGTGCGGTTTATTCCTTCCGTGGATCAATCCGATCTTCCTGACTACTACAGCGCCGCGGACGTGTGCGTATTGCCCTCTTACTACGAGAGTTTCGGTCTGGCGGCACTCGAGGCGGCCTCCTGTGGCAGACCGGTCGTGGCCTCAAAAGTGGGTGGCCTGCCTTCCGTTGTCCGGGATGGCGTAACAGGTTTCCTGGTGGGCTGGCAGTGCCCTGGTCCGTTTATGGAGAAGCTCCAGATACTGCTGAACGATCCCGAACTGCGCCGGCAAATGGGGGCAGCGGCTAGAACCCATGCCCTACGCCTGAGCTGGCAGCGCGCGGTGACCGATCTTGCGATCTTGTTCGGTACCATCCGAGATGTGCGGACAGCCGCCGGATGTGGAGCTGCCGCGGGTTAAGCCGGCGTCAGTCTCAACTCGTACCAGGTCGTCTCCGACACCGGCCTGAAGCCGAGTTCCCGATATATCCGCCGCGCCGGCTTGTTGTCCCGGTCTACTTCCAGTTTTACCACGCCTGCTCCCTGGTCCCTGAGCAGTCTTATGCCGTTTGCCGTGACGACTTCACCGAGTCCGCGGCCCCGGTAGTCCGGATGAACGCCGACCATGCCGACATGGCCGACGGACATGCCCTTTGAGGGCTCGAATTTGGTCCAGACGTAGGCTACCGTTCTTCCATCGGGATGATCCCCATCGGAAACATCCCCATCGGAGACATCCCCATCGGAGGCATCAAGGAACAGAACCTGCCCGGGACCCTGGCCCGGCAGGCCGAGTTTCGCCTCGATCTCTTCCACGTTGTTGGGCGCAAATCCCCACATGCCTTCAAACGCGGCGTTCTGAAGATTCGTCAACCGGGCCGCCTCGCCGAGCCCGTCCATGGGGCGAGGCGAAAAGCCGTCCGGCAGGGGCCGCCGGTCGCCTTTCAGATAGGCGGGCGCCGGGTGGTATTCCATCTGGACATAGACCCGCGCCGGTGTCAGACCGATAGATCCTGCAGCCATGCGCATCAGGTCATCCGGCGCGGCCACGGGAACGTGCATTACGTTCGCTCCCTCCTCCTTTGCGTGCTCGTGGGCTATGCGCAGCAGACGGGACCGCAGCATTACCGCGTCCAGATCCGTGTCGACTCCGAGACTCGCGACGGCTCGCCTGATGCCTGGCTCCAGATCAACCTGCACCCATCCTTCGAGGCGCTCCCCGGAGTCGGCTACGAAGACATCGGCTTCCGCCCTGAGCCTCGGCTGCCGGAGAGACCTTTCAAACGCTTCAAGCGGGGCGTCCGCGTAGGCGAATGGCGCCGCACCCGCCCGCGTCATCACATCATAAAGAGCCGGGAGGTCGTCCCAACTGAATGCGCGAACCGTTATGTCCGGTCCAGTGTGTTCAGTAGTTCGAGTATTCAAAGTGCTCGGTGTCCCCGAATCCGTGCACATGCCTGTCGTCGGAAGCGGAGGGAGTCTAGCAAATTACGGTCAACGGCCATCGCGGCCAAACCAGCGTGCGATGCTGCTTGATTGGATGTCAAAGAGGGATGCGAAGTGCTCATCTGCGCCGGACAGCTCGGGGTGGCCGGAGAACTCCGGGTGAACAGCCACTGAGTACATGGAAGCCGCCCGCAATGATGCGACGCCGGCGCCGGAATCTTCAA
>JADFPB010000181.1 GCA_022562515.1 Chloroflexota bacterium
CAAGCAGTTCCCCGCTGTCGGGATCCACGACGTCCACCGAGCCGTTCATCCAGCGCGCGGCCCACAGGCGGCCGTGCTCGTCGAACTGCATCCCGTCAACGGTGGCGTTGGGAAACTCCCGCACCAGCCGTTTGTTCGTCAACTCACCGCCGGCCCCGAACTCATATGCGAAGATCGAGTTTTCCCCGGACAACGCCAGGAAGAATCTTTTCTTGTCCGGGTGAACCGCCAGCCCGTTCGGAAAGGGCATCTGATCGCCTGGCTGAACAACCCGCACGGGCATGTTGCCATCGTCCATCTCTATCCGGTAGACGCCCCCGTTGGCGAGCTGCTCATCCTTGCCGGAATCGCTGAAGTAGATATTCCCCTTCAAATCCATGCAGATATCGTTCGGGCCGACGTACTCCTTGCCCTCGAAGTTGTCCGTCAGCACCTCCATCTCACGCGTCAAGATGTCGAAGCGGGTGATCCGGTTCCCCATGTGATCCGCGCCTACGATGTGGCCGCGGCCGTCGTACTTCAGACCATTGACCTGGCCGCCTGTATGCGTCCAGACGCTGACCGTGCCGTCGGGCGTCATCCGGCCCAGAGTGCCGAGCTCTTTGTAGTTGACGAAGTACAGGTTCCCGGCGTCGTCGAAGATCGGCCCCTCCGCAAACGCTATATCCGCAATCACGGGGTAGGGGACAAGAGTGGAGGGAAGTGGTGGAACGTCTGCCATTTGTCCCATCTCCGTGGGCATATCTCCGGTATCGGTCGCCGAATGCGGGAAAGCAAACCTGGCATCGCTCCGCACCCGAGGCAATCGGCGGCTACGCGATCGCGAGACACGAGCCCTGCGGACCCGCTACTATTCGCCTCGCCAATTCTCAACAGTCAGGTCCGCGACAGCCCCCCCCGGGGGAACTTGAAGGGAACATGTCCAACCATGCCGGAACTCCGTCCGAACCGTGTAAAGCAAAAGCTGGCAGCCGGCGAGTGCGCCGTAGCCATCCAGGGGCTTGTCACCGGGGACATGATCGACCAGATCGGCCCCACCGAGGCCGACGCCGTCTGGATTGAAGGCGAGCATGGCGCAATCGACTTCCTGGACATCGGCGACCAGTCGCGTGCCTGCGACCTCTGGGGCAAGACCCCGATCGTGCGCGTGAACAGCCACGACTACGGCCTCATCTACCGCACACTGGACCGCGGGGCGCAGGGCATCGTCGCACCCCACGTCAACAATCGAGAGCAGGCTGAGGCAATCGTCCGCGCCGCAAAGTTCGCGCCCGTCGGCATGCGGGGCATGTTCACCTCGCGCCAGGGCATCGGTGTCGCCGACTACGTAAAGATCGCCAATGATCACACGCTCATCGTCGTGCTTATCGAGGACATCGAGGCGGTCCGTAACCTGGACGAAATCCTCGAGGTGGATGATATCGACTGCTTCTTTGTGGCTCCCGGCGACCTGGCCCAGACAATGGGCCACATCGGAGAGGTCGGCAACCCGGACGTCCAGGCCACCATTTCTGACACCATCAAGCGCATCCACGACGCGGGCCGCATACCGGGTGCGCTGGTCGATCAGTCCTCCGTGGGCCGCTATCGCGACCTGGGCGCGCGATTCTTCCTGACCGGCATAGACGGCTGGATATCCGCCGGAATCAACTCCTTCACCTCCGCGATGAATGGCCGGTGATCCGATTCCGGCGGGCGCCACGATGAAAAAGCGAAACTTGTTCCAGATCCTGGGGCTCTGGCTCTCTACCCTGGGCCTGTACGGAAACTACTGGTTCTTTCTCAGCACAAGAGAGATGCTGGTTAGGGAGGGCAGAGACCCGGACGAAGCGAGCACGTGGACCCTCATGGCGCCGCTTCCAATCATCAACATCCGTGCCTACTGGAAGCAGAGCAAACTCTTCGAGCAGACGACGCGCGGAAAATACCCGGCGGCGCTGATGCTGGCAATCTGGATGCTCACCTCGCCGATCGGCGTCATCGTCTCCCCGGTCGGCCTGATAATCACGCAACACGAGTTGAATAAGATTGCCGCCCGAGAAGATGCCGGCCTGCCCCACGCGAACCCTGGTCGTGCCGACCGGGATCCGTAGAGCCGGAACCTATTCGGCAGCGCCAGAAGCGGCAACCGAGGCCGCGCCTGCCACGTGGAGCCGGGCGCCGAGAACGGCAAGGGTCGAAAGCACGGAAACCGTCCACCAGTAACGCCGCCCATTCACTCTCAGTGGCATCGCGCGCTCAAGCCCCTCTTGCACCCCCGAGCCAACGCCCGGGACGCTGCGCTCCGCCGCAACCTGCTCCGGAGCGCGAAGCCGCCCCACGCTGTCCGCGATTTCCGGCGAATCGAAATCCAGGTCTGGAGATGGATTGTGCGCGAACTCGTTGCGTATTCGTCCCAGCCCGCGCAACTCCGCAAGCATCCTCTCTCCTATGAGCCCCATCTCCCGCACCGAAGTGCACTTCGTCGAGTAATCAAGCTGAGCGGCATCCGCGAGCTCCGATGTATCCGCGCGACCGGCCATGCGGGCGGTGATTAGCCGCGTCAGCATATCGTCGACGATTGAGCCCGCCAGCACCGTCGCAGACCTCGGCTCCGATGAGAGCAGCCCCTTCAGCGAGGCGCGCAGATCATCGCCCGCGACCCATGAGTTGAAATTCCAGTCTCCGGGCTGACGATCGGTCAATCGAGCCACTTCTCCCTCTGAAAATTACGGGAAACGCTGGGTGCGGGACTTATGGCGGCCAAACGGCGGAACCCGTTTCAGGCCACGCGCTGCACTTGCCACATCCCGCCATGAACCGACCGGACGCGCTAACCGGCGGTCGGGTCGGATTCGGAGAGGAACAGGAGTACCGCGTTCACCCTGGCATGCACCCCTGGCGCCAGGTAAGGGCGCAGATGACGGTATATCTCGTTCAGGTGCCGGTCCACTGTGCGCGTGCTGATGTTCAACTCGCCGGCTATCGAATCGTTATTGTAGCCCTGCGCAACCAGCTCCAGCACTTCCTTCTGTTTTGGAGTCAGGCCAGAGATCGGCGAGTCTTGCCTCGGCCTCAACCCTGCCACGACGACCGGGTCTATCACTGTCATGCCCGCCGCTGCGCCACGGATGGCACGGGCCAACGCCTCTACGTCGCCAACCGACTGTTTCAACAGGAACGACCAGCCGGATCCCTCGCCCAGAATGATCTCCCGAACAGCGTTGAAATCCTGGCGTCCCGTCAGAATTACTATCCCCAGATCCGGAAGCATATTGCGCGCCTCATGGCCAACCTTGATTCCCAGCGGCTCGGATCCCAGGTAAAGATCGAGCAACGCCACATCCGGTCTGTACTTCTGCATCGCTTCCAGGGCGCTGTCGCCATCGGAGGCGCTCGCCACCACCTCGATGCCGTCCAGATCTGATAGCACCCGCGCAAGCAGGTCCCTCATCAGGGCCTCGTCCTCAACCACAACCACCTTTATGGGCGACTCAGCCAACGCCTGTGCTCCCTCTGTATCCCTGGTGTATTTCTGGACGTCCCCGAGTCATCGCATCGCTCGTCCCGGCGGCTCTAACCCCATGAATCGGGAACGCTCGGCTTCACGCGACTGCAATTCACTCATTGCTGGCCTCGTATATCGAACTGACCGCCTTGTCGAGTTGCCTCAGAACGATTTCGGCCAGCTCTCGCGTCTCGTCACTCTCCGCCTTCTTCTGCAATATTCGCGATGCGGCCAGCGCCGCAGCCAGGACGTTTGCAAGATCGTGGGCCAGAACCGAGTCTATCCTCGCCCCGGAGCCCGCGCCCCCGCTCATCTCTACAGATGAGGCATCATCAGCCATCTCCGCTTAAGGCTCCCCTGATTCCTGATCTGGTGAATCGTGATCTGCTGTGTCCGGTCGCATTCTAGCAAGGTTCCACAGCGGCCCGATGAGCAACAACAGAAACGCCCCGGCGTCTGTCGGGCGAACTGGCGCACCCGGCCGAAGCCGGCGTCGCGCTACTGAGCCGGCTGCTATTCAGTCACGGGCAGAACGAATCCGGCATCCGAAAATGCCGCATTTAGCACCGCGATAACCGAGCGAATCTCATCCTTCGCCACTTCCGGTAGGTTGCACTCATCGGTCATCGCGCACTCCAGCGCGTGGTCCCACTGGATGCTGGCCAACTCGCCGCAGGAATAGATGATCGCCTCGCGAAAATCCCGACTCGGTAACTGGCGAGTGTTATCCGGAGAGCAGGGGCCAAAAAGGAAATCCGTAGGGTGCCACTGGATGGGCTGCTCGGCGGCGATCATGATGTTGGCCTTGGTGACCAGCCATGGCCGTATCCACGCTCCCGGAGGGGGCACGAACTCACGCGCACGAAGCCGCTGGACCTCCTGATAGTTATCGTAACCATCCTTCAACACGGTCGGCCCCAGAATTGCGCCGGCCTCCACCAGAAAGAAAACGAAGATGCCGACAACCAGCCTCACGGAGGGGTTGCGAACTTGCTGCCGCCAGTTTGGGCCTAAGAATCATTATTTGATGCGTACTATGTTGCTTGCGCCCATGCGGTGTCATCGGCAGCCGGGAAACACCTCCGCCGCAACGCAATCGCTGGACCTATTCCACGGGCTCCTCTTGTACCGCGTACGGCGGCGCCAGGCCAACGTTGCCGAACGCCTCATCGAGAACTGCCACCACGCCGCGAATCTCCTCCTGCGCAGCCTCCGAAACGTTGCGCCGGTTGGGCTCCGGGCACTCCGAAGCGTGGTCCAACTGGATGTCCGCCAGCTCGCCACACGCATAGATGGTGGCCTCGCGAAGCTCCCGCGTGGGCAACTGCTGCGTATTCTCTGGTGAGCAGGGACCGAATACGAAGTTGTGGTCTCCACCGCTCCAGTTGCTCTGCGCTCGGCATCACGTTTGCCTGGAACACGATCCATGGCCTGATCCAGGTCCTCAACAGGGCTGGCGAAATCAAATTGCTGAACCCGCCGTATCAGCCCGTATTTCTGGGTAGTCTTGTATGCCGTTCTTGATTACGTTTGTGATTACTGTTGCTCCCGGGATTCCCGTGACCACCGCGATCAGGAACAGAATATCCAGGAGACGATCTTGATGAAAGGATTTCGGCGGCGCTGGCGCATGTCGTCAGGAAAGAGTTTCATCTAATTGAAAGCTGCTCCTCGTGCGACTGCTCCATGTGCGTCTGGGCTCGGAGCCAAATTCAGCGCGCCGCCGAGAACGATTCTCCTGATCCTGGCCATCGGGCTGTTCATCGCCTGCGCTTCCGACGATGACATCGGCGAAACCGCCGTTATCAGGGATACGCCTGTCGGGTCCGCAACCGCTTCGGCGACTTCCGAACCGACCGTGTCTCCCAGCGCGGCGGCACCCAGCGCGGCGGCAAAAGATACACCCGGCGCCATCCCGGACATAACCCTGACGCCGGCCTTCCCCGGGCTCGACCGCTCCATGACCGGCAACCTGCCGGTCATGCTCAGGCCAATTCCCGGAGAAGCAGCCCGGTTCGCGCTGGTCGATCAGAGCGGCGTCATCTACTCCATCTTCAATGGCCCCGAATCCCAGGCAGCCGAACTCTTCCTCGACATCACCGGCCGCGTGCGGACCAACGGCAGGGAAGAGGGCCTTCTCGGCATGGCGTTCGACCCGGAATTCGAATCCAACGGACAGTTCTATGCCTACTACTCCGCGTCATCCCCGCGCCGCACGGTCCTCAGCCGCTTCCATCACAGCGCGGGCG
>JADFPB010000182.1:0-875 GCA_022562515.1 Chloroflexota bacterium
CTGGCAACTAGGACGAAAGCATGATTCGGCTGCAGCCGTGGATCCTCTCACGGCTGCCGCCGCGCTTTTTCAAGTTGCGTTAGCCCGCAGGGTTGGGCTTGAGTTGGGCCGGGGGTTTAGTATTCGGCAGCCGCTCTCCAGACGCGACGTGCGGAGTTCCGGTTTGCGTCGTTTCGTATGCGGCCTGCCGTAAGGCTCTGATCTCCTGGGAGTCTGAGGATGTGAAATGCCTGAGGACGTGAAATGACAGAAGAGAAAGTTAGCGCGGCCGCGACCGGCACCCTGGCGGGGCCGGCCGGGGATGACGCGCCAGACGTCGCAGAGAAGAGCGGGTGGGGCTCTTTCATTGATTTTCTCGAGCGCTTCAAAATTGAGTCTCGTCTGCTTCGACACGGGATCTTCATCGCGCTCGCGGTCGAGGTTCTCTTTTTCGCCCTCTCCGACTCACTATTTTTCACTGAGACGAATATCCGGCTGATCCTGCTTCAGTCGGCAGTGATCGGCATAGTGGCGGTTCCCAGCGCGCTGCTGATGATGGCCGGTTACGTCGACTTCGCCGTCGGATCTATTCTGGGCGTCATGGCGGTGGTCGGTGGGCGTTTGCTCGATCATTTCGATCCCTGGACAGCGCTGGTGCTCGTGATTCTGATCGGCATCGCGACGGGGACGGCGCAGGGAATTGCGGCCACCAAGTTCAAGTTCCCGCCGCTGGTTCTGGGCCTGGGGCTGTTCACGGGACTCCGAGGTCTGGCGTTCGTCATCAACGACGGCCAGCAGCGAAGTGGTTTCGGAGACACGTTCGCCCTCATCGGCCGTGGCGAGTGGAATCTAATCTTCTTTAAAGTCGAGGGTCCGATTGGGATGGCGGTCGTCAT
>JADFPB010000182.1:885-5679 GCA_022562515.1 Chloroflexota bacterium
AAGACGGGAGGGGGCGCCCATATCGTTGCAATCGGGGGAAACCCTGAGGCGGCGCGCCGCGCCGGGATAAGCCTGAACATCCTGCCGATCATCCTGTACGCCGGGACCGCTGCGGCAGCGGCGCTTGGCGCGATGATCCAGGCCTCACGCCTTAACGCCGCGCCGGCGACGATGGGCCAGGGTTTGGAGCTGGACGTTATCGGCGCCGTACTCCTTGGCGGAGTGGTTTTCGGTGGCGGTAAGGGCTCTATGCTCGGGGTAGCCGCCGGAGTTTTATTTATCGGGATTCTCGATAACGGTCTGTTATTCCTGGGTGTGTCTCCATTCTGGGTCCGGAGCAGTTCCGGTGCTGCGCTCGTGTTTGCCGCCGGCCTCGACGCTTTGCGGCGTAGAAGGAGCGTGGTGTAGGCGTGGTTATGGGAGAGAAGAGAGCGGGCGTCGTTCCGTCTTCATCGTGGCTGCGCAGTCCCGCGTTCACCATGCGCCTTGTGCTGGTTGTGACGATCCTGCTTGCGATCGCCGCGATCGGATGCTCGCTGCCTCAACGGGAGCATGTGGATCCCGTGGCGATCAAGACGGACGTCCTGGGATGCGATGACGTGACGGCGAGAGGCACGTTGATAAACGACTTCCAGGTGGACGCGACCGGCAACCTGACGGTCCGATGGGTCGATTTCTTCGGGGACGTGTACTACGAGCAGTCCGAGGGACCGTTCGACGTTCCGGCGGGAGGCAGGGTGGACTGGTCGGTAAGTGTGACCGCAGACATAGAGGTTCCCGGTCACTGCACCGTGGAACTGAATTTCAGGGGCTGAGCGGCAACGATGACTGAAGCAACTACCGTGGCCGAGATGAAGCTGATTCTTGAGGCGAAAAACATCACGAAGGCATACGGCAGTGTGCAGGCATTGCAGGGCGTCAATATTGCGCTGCGCGCCGGTGAGGTGCTGGGTTTGATTGGTGACAACGGTGCAGGCAAGTCAACCCTGGTGGGCTGCCTTGCGGGCAGCACGACGCCAGATTCAGGCGAGATCCTTATCGACGGCAAGATCGTCTCGATCAACAATCCGGAAGCGGCGCGCTCTATGGGCATAGAGACCGTGTTCCAGGATCTTGCGCTCGTGAACGAACTGGATATCACATCGAATCTGTTCCTTAATCGTGAGCGCACCCGCAAGATAAGAGGTTTTCCACTGTTTGGCTGGATGGACCGCAAGCGGATGTTGCGCGAAGCGAAGGAGATTCTGGACGAGCTCCATATCAGTCTGCCGGATCCAAATCAGATCGTGGGTACCCTCTCGGGAGGCCAGCGGCAGGCGGTCGCGGTAGGCCGCGCGGTGGGCTGGGGCCAGCGAATCGTTTTCATGGACGAGCCGACTGCCGCCCTTGGCGTTGAGCAGACGAAGATGGTGGAGGATCTTATCCGGCGCCTGAAGGAGCGCGGCATAGCGGTCCTGCTCATAAGCCACAGCATGCAGGAAGTGATGGAGTTGTGCGACCGGGTGGTGGTGCTTCGCCAGGGCCGCAAAACCGCGGACCTGCCAATCGGCGAGTGCGATCTCGAGCTACTGGTGGCGCTGATTACCGGCGCCAGGACGTCGGCCTGAGTCGCGGGTGATGGACCACCGCACGCTGGGCAAGACCGGGCTACAGGTCAGCCCGATCGGCATCGGCCTGGCTGAGATAGGCAAGCTTTCGCCTGACGAGAAGTCCGGAATTGAGATTCTGTTGAATACGGCTCTCGATTCCGGGGTGAATATTCTCGATACGGCGGCGTTGTACGGGATCAGCGAGGAGATGATCGGCGAGACGGTGTCGCGGCGCCGCGACGAGTATGTGCTGGCGACCAAGTGCGGCCAGGACGATCCGGGCAGGTATCCGTGGACGCGCGAGTCTGTTGAGAACGACATCGACGCCAGCCTGAGGCGGCTGAAGACGGACCATGTGGACATCCTGCAGCTTCATTCCTGTGGTGTTGATGTGCTTGAGCGAGGCGAGGTTATCGATGCTCTGCTGAAGGCCCGGGACGATGGGAAGACCCGCTTCGTCGGGTATAGCGGCGATAACGAAGCGGCGGCGTGGGCGGTCGAGAGCGGTATTTTTGACACCCTGCAGACGAGCTACAACGTGGTCGACCAGAAGGCGCGCAAGGCGACTCTGCCTGCCGCGCGGGCGGCAGGCATGGGTGTGATTATCAAGCGGCCGATTACCAACGGGATCTTCGGCAATCCGGCCGCTGACGAGTCTAGTACCAAGCGGTTTTCGATTATGAGCGCGCGAGCGGCCGCGATGTCGGCGGGCGGCCCGATTCCCGGGGCGCCTGATGACCGCATTCTGCTCTGCCTGGGCTTCACGATGGCCCGCGAAGAAGTCGATGTCGCGATTGTCGGGACGATGAATCCCGAGCATTTGAAGTCGAACATCCGGCTATTTGAGGAACAGATTCCGATATCGGAAGTGGCTGTTGAGGAGCTTTACAGGCGTTTCGACCAACTGGGGGATGACTGGGAGGGTTTGATCTAGCTGGCCCGTTTTGCATGCGGCCGCAGACCAGGTGACCATCTATGGCAGAACCCGAAGTACAGCCAAAGACACAAGCCGAGTTGGAGACTTTCAGGGAGTTCAAGGCGTCATTTTATTACGGCTCTCGGACGGACCTTCTCTTCAAGTGGCTGGAGCGGCTCCCCGACGACCAGGGCGCAGAGTTCCTGGCCGGCGTGTTGCGGTTGCTGGATGGTGCAATCGACAACGGAGACGTGGGGCTGCTGCTGGAGCACATATACGAGTGGAACGTGAGGGCCTACCGGCCGCATCTGGACCACCATGAGTTCCACTGGTTCTACGACGATTCGCCGTTTACGCCGATGGCTAAGCCGCTTGCCGAGTCCCGGCTCGCGCTTTTCACGTCAAGCGGCCATTTTGTTGAGGGCGACGACCCGGAGCCGTTCGGCATCAAGAACATGACCCAGGAAGAAGCGCTGGGGCGTATCAAGGACTTCGGCAAGGGCGAGCCGCAGCTATCGACGATACCGTCGGATACGCCGGTCGAGAAGCTGGTTGTGCGCCACGCCGGTTACGACATCAGGGCGGCCCAGAAAGACGCCAACACAGTATTTCCTATCGAGCGGCTGCGGGAGTTTCAGCAAGAAGGCGTGATTGGCGAGTTGGCGCCGAATGCCTACTCCTTCGTCGGCGCTACTTCGCAGATCCGCCTCAAGAAGAAGTTCGGACCGGAGTGGGCGCAGATGTTGAAGGACCAGGCCGTTGATGCGGTGCTCCTGGTGCCCGTCTGACCGGACTGCCACATGTCCGTGGGGCATATAGCGCGAGCGTTTGAGGAGGCCGGGATCTCGACCGTGGCTCTTACGGCCATGCCGTTCCATCATGTTCCGGAGCGGATGAAACCGCCGCGGGTGTTGATCACTCCGCATATTTCAGGCCGGACGATCTCCGCACCGGGCGACGTTGCGCGGCAGCGCGAGGTATTGCTGGCGGCATTCAAGCTGCTTGAGGAGGCGACGGAGGGCGCCACGCTGCGGACGATGGACGCGAAGTATCAGCCCGGCCCGGCCGGTTGATGATCCGGAAAGCTATCCGCCGAAAGCCCACCAAAAGTGCGGAGGAGACCGAAAAGCGATGACGCCAGAAGATCGCAAATATTCAAAAGACCATGAGTGGGCGTTGCTCGATGACAACATCGCGACGGTTGGGATAACCCAGTTCGCCGTCGAGTCGCTGAGCGACGTCATCTACGTGGACCTGCCGGAGGCCGGATCAGACGTGGTCCAGTTCGAGAAGTTCGGAGAGATCGAGTCCGTAAAGACTGTGAGCGATCTCATTTCACCCGTGTCGGGCAGGATCCTGGAGCGAAACCAGGCCGCCTTGGATGATCCTGAACTTGTGAACCGCAGCCCGTACGCGGACGGCTGGCTCCTTAAAGTCGAGATCGCGGATCAGGCGCAAATCGACGATCTGCTTGAGCCATTGGAATATGAGACGTTTATCGCGGCCAACAGCTAATAAACATCTCCACCAGGCGGGGTCCGAGCGTTCGGATTCACGCGATCAAACGAACAACTAGATCATGCTCCGCGATCGCGTGGTTGTGTTTGCGGTGTAGTTCGACTCTCCCCCGTCTCCACCAGACGGCACCTACGTGAGAAGTAAGCCATAAGACCCATCGATGGAGTAGCCTGAACAGCCTGCTAGGCGTTCTACGGTCAGTAAATCAATCGGTCCGACGATGAGACTCCTGGCCTGTTCAAACCCTGTGTGACTGGTGCGTTGCAAGGGCATGCCCGAGTCTCGGAATATGCCCTGCGTTGAGAGCAGGTGGTGTTCCATTCACATTCCGCCATACAGCGCCTGACCAGACAGTTTTCGCGGAACCTACCCATTTGGACGACCCTCGTATTGCAGCCGATGACCGGACAGCGTCGCGGGCCTCCTCAACATCGAACCGAGATAATGAGTGAGATGATTGCGAGGGCCATTCCAATCTGTTGCATACGCTCTCGAGGGAGAACGACAAAATGCCGGTGACCGGATTCGACGTTGAGTTTAGCCGTCCGCTGGCCGACGGAAAGTCGTGGGGCGAAGTTGGGCCATACGAGGAGCTGCGCGGGACTCTTCATTTCGCCATCGACCCCAACCACGCGGCGAACAAGCAGATCACGGATATCGATCTTGTGCCTCGTAATCTGGACGATCGCGTCGAGTTCTCCGCAGACGTGTCGATCCTCCTCCCGTTGGATCGGAGCAAAGCCAGCGGCAAGATGGTCCTAGATGTGGTGA
>JADFPB010000183.1 GCA_022562515.1 Chloroflexota bacterium
ACGCAGAGTGAAGGGAGTTAGGTCCAATCGTAGCACAGGAGTAGCACAAGATTTGCCGCCGTTCTCTCCAGATGGCCGCCCGGACGCTCCAATCGGTCCCGGGCGCCGCCCCGAGCGGGCGTCAATTACCTGAGAGCCAGTGGCCTCACACGCACTTGAAAGCCCCAAAAAAGCATCCCGGAAGGCTAATTGAAACGGGGGCGATTTCCGTTGACGCTCCGTATACACGATATATATACTTGCACCCTGTAGAAATATTTATGCCGCAATGCGGCTGCGCCTTGCCCTTCTTAGGAGCGTCAGAATATAGCCAGAGAGTACAGAATTAATCATCTGATCAGAGCCCGTGAGGTCCGCCTCATAGGGTCAGGTGGCGACGGTGATAATGGAGCGGATGCCGTCGTTCTGGAAACACGCGAGGCGCTTGAGATTGCCCGCGACCAGGGACTGGACCTGGTGGAGGTTTCACCCAACCAGAATCCGCCGGTTGTGAAACTACTCGACTACGGACGCTTCAAGTTCATGCAGGCCAAGAAGGCCAAAGAGGCGAAAAGGAACCAGGTCAAAAACGTTCAGCGGGAAGTCCGTCTGCGGCCCAAAATAGGCCAGCACGATATCGAGTCAAAGATTCGCAAGGTCAAACAGCTTCTCAACGAGGGCGCTAAAGTCAAAGTGACGGTCATGTTGAGAGGGCGCGAGAACCAGCATCCTGAAATCGCCGTGAAGGTCCTGCGCCGCGTAGCCGAGGCGGTAGCCGAAGAGGCGAAACTCGAGAAGGCTCCAACCGTGGAGCAGCGCGCAATGAGCATCGTGCTGGCGCCCAGCGGCCGTCCGGTCGGCGCTGCTTCCGGAAGCAAATAGAAGAAACATGCCAAAGATCAAGACGCACAAGGGCGCCAAGAGGCGGTTCCACGTAACGGGGACCGGCAAGGTCGTCCGAACGAAGGGGCCGAAGAGCCACCTGCGCAGGAACAAGGCCGCGCGTGTCAAACGCAAGTTCGATAAGAAGATTGCGACGGCGCCGGCGATGGCGAAGAAGATTAAGCAGTTCCTGCCCAAGTAACCCCCGGTAACCCGGGTGGTCCAGAGAGATACTATGTGTTGAGCGGCAGCCTGCTGAAGCCAGCAATTACGGGCTGAGGCGCCGCAAGGGAGATTCCAGAGTTGGCGAGAGTAAAAAGCGGTTACACGCGCCGAAGGCGGCACAAAGCTATCCTGAAGGCGGTTAAGGGCCATCGCGGAGCGCGCCGCACGCGTTACAAGGTTGCGAAAGAGTCACTTCTCCACGCGCTGTCATACGCAACCGCCCACCGCAAGCTGCGCAAGCGCGACATGCGCTCGCTGTGGATCATCAGGATCAATGCGGCCGCCCGTATGAACGGCCTGACCTACTCCCGAATGATGCGCGGCCTCAAACTTGCCGGCGTGGAGGTAGACCGGAAGATCCTGGCCGATCTTTCCGTGCGGGAGCCTGCGGCGTTCACTTCACTGGCCGAGACGGCACAGGAAGCCATCGCCACGGCCTGACCGTATCGGTCCTCCAGTCACCGTTCCACCCGCACAGACGCTGCGGCGGGTATCGGCGCGGCTTCCAGATGCCTGCCGAGAAACCGGATCACCCTGGCTGCGTACTCGTCTGGATACAGCCTGTAAGCGTCTACGTGGCCGGCCTCGTGCACGAGCCATGTCTCGCCGGGCCCGGATTCGACCGCGCGACTGAGCAACCTGAAGTGGACCATGGGGATCATATCGTCATTTTCGCCATGGATCAGGAGAACCGGAAGTTCCGAGTTTGCCAGCGCCTTCATCGGACTGACGGCTCGAATATCGATTCCGTACAGCAGCCGGGCCATCAGACGCATGCCGGGCTCAAATACTTTCAGGGGCATGAAGTTGCCCACCATGCCCTGCCGGACCCGCAGCTCCAGATCGGCAAACGGGCTATCGGCGATGACCGCCGCCGCGCCATCGCCGCCCGCACACGCCAGCAGCGCGACGGCGCCGCCCAGCGAAAAGCCCAGGACGGCGATGTTTTTCTGCGGGACTCCCAGCGCTTCCAGGTAGTGCAGCGCGCCATGCAGGTCGCGTTGCTCGTGGTACCCGGCCGACGCCGGCTGGGCCGGTGATATTCCGCAGCCGCGCAGGTCGAAGAGAAACAGGCCGTACCCGGCCTTGACGAGATCGCGTGTTAAGGCAAGGGCCCCCGTTTCCGGGTCAGCGCGGTGTGCGCCGTGGCCATGGACGATGACCACCCACGGAATTGTGGTGTCGGGTACGGCCCGGCCCGGCCGGACGAGCCAGCCCGAAAGCGTTAACCGATCGCCCGCACTCCGGAAAGTGATGTCCGTATAGTCAAGCCCCAGCGATGCCGGGCTATCCTGCAGCGGCCTTCGCTCGACCCGGGTGAGGCCGCGGGCCATCAGCGCGGAGATTGCCACGTAACTGCCGGCGGCGGCGCCCAGACCGACGCCCAGGGTACGCGTCCAGTTCAATGCCCGTTCACTCCCGTATTGTCTGATTGCCCTGACCAGGCTGATTGCGAGTCATGGCTGTCTGTACCGTTCCTTCATGCGGCATCTGGCTCTGGCATGTCGTAATCCGTCCTGCCCATACATGTTGAAGACCACAAAGGCGGCGCGGGATCCCCGCGCCCCAAACGCGGTGCGAGGCCGACGCACTTAAGACAGGCTGGCGTCCACCATTATGAGGGTGAACAGCAGGCCGAGGTACAGAAGGGAGAACTTGTAGAGCGTAACGACCGGGCCGCGCCCTTTTTTCCACCACAACCTGGCGGAGAAGTAGATGTAGGCGGCACCGAGCGTTAGAGCGCCGATCAGGTAGAAGAGGCTTAGCTGATCCGTCGTGACGTAGAGGAGCGCGGTGAGGGCCGTGAGAATGAGCGTGTACAGCAACATCGCCCGGCGAGTCTCCCGGAAACCGACGACCACCGGGAGCATTGGCACGCCGGCCGCCTTGTAGTCATCCTTGATCATGATCGCCAGGGCCCAGAAGTGGGGCGGCGTCCAGAAGAAGATGATGCTGAACAGATACCAGGATGGCAGCGCCACGCTGCCGGTCACAGCCGCCCACCCGACCAGCGGAGGGATGGCTCCCGCGGCTCCGCCTATGACGATGTTCTGCGAGGTGGACCGCTTGAGCCATAACGTGTAGACGAACACGTATATCGCCGTTCCGGTCATGGCGAGGGCGGCGGCGAGCAGGTTCGCGCCAAGCAGGATCAACGCGAACGCGGCGGCGTTAAGGACAACTCCGTAGGCAAGCGCGTAGCGGGCCGAGATCCGTCCTGATGCCACAGGCCTGGACCGGGTCCTGCGCATCGCCACGTCCAATTCACCCTCGAGCGCATGATTAATCGAACTCGCCCCCCCGGAGGCAAGTGCGCCGCCCACGAGAACCGAGACAAGAACCAGAATGTCCGGCATGCCGCGAGCCGCGAGAACCATGCCTCCGAGCGCGGTGTAGAGAAGGAGCGACATGACCCGCGGCTTGGTCAGCGCTATGTAGTCGCCTATCTGCTCCAGAACTGCCTGGCGCCGGACGATGGCACGGCTACTCATCTGCCGCCGCCATTTCTGCTGTCATTTCTCCTGGGTCCGGGTTCGGTCGCATGCCCGATTGGGAACTCAAGACGCCGGGTCGGCCAGATCGGAAATATGGAAGCCAGATCAGCACGGCCAGCAGCGCCGTCGCGCCCCACATGAATGTTGCCAGACTCAAATGCGTTGCCTTGACCCATGTATCGAAATCGGTCCACGGGTTGGCGGCGCCGATCAACACCTGCGCGGCGATAATTCCGAGAACCGCCATCGCCGCGCCCTTGAGCGCCGGCCCAGCCCCGGCCAATCGGTAGGCCCTGAAGGCGGCATATGCCGCGATGACGGCGCCGATTCCGGCGAGCAGCCGGTGAATCATATGAATCCACGTGAGACTGACTTCCGGTATCACGGAGCCGCCGCAGAGCGGCCATGAGCCGCAAACCGCACCGGCATCCCGCCAGACGGCGTATGCGCCGGAAAGCAGGGCGACCAGCGATACGACCGCGGCCACGGCCGCCAGCTTCGTTACCATGCGCGCGTCGATGGCCGATAGTGGATTGAAACTGCGCCAGGACGGCGGTATGGCCGCAACCGCCAGCGCGGTGAGCATTATCAGCAACACTATCTCGGCCAGCCCCAGGTGCAGCGTTCGGATCGCCGGGTTCAGGTCGGTAAGAACTACCGACCCGCCGATGCCGCCGACGATACTGACCAGCACCATGCCCGAAAGCGCCAGCCCGAGAAGAGCGCGATGCCCGCGATAGCGCTGCACAACGCGAACCAGGGCCAGCAATATGATGATACCGACGAACGTCCCGGTGGTCCGGTGGCTCCATTCGATGATGGCGTGGTAATCCGACGGCGGGATCCAACTGCCAAAACATTGCGGCCAGTCCGGGCAGCCGTCACCGGAGCCGGTGACCCGCACCACTCCGCCGAGCGTGATCTGGGACAGGACTCCGACTACGGAGATACTGAGCAACGCCAGAAGCAGCCGGTCGGTCCACGGCGCCGCTGCATCGGCTGTTGCCGTCTCCCTGGCATCGCGATCCCTGGCGATGGCCGTTGTTGCCACTGACTGGCCGTCCTCGTCCGCGGCTGCGTCTGCCGCAAGGTCCTGTGAAAAAAATATCAAACCGGAGCCTAGTGTCGCGCACACGCGAGCATGAATAAACACCAGACCCGGATTTTATGCCGAACTTTCCGGCCGCTCGACGTTCAAGACGCCAGCGAGAATTACTGCAGGTCGCGGGCCGCCAGCAACTCGGCTGTGACAAGGAACCGGTGTGAATAGACGCGGGTGGGGAAGCTGGCCACCAGCGTGATGGAGGCCGTCGGACTCGGAGTGAGCGCCAGATCCTCCTTCGCCACAATCGTCGTCCCGGTAACCCGGTACAGAAACGCCTCCGTCGCAGTCTCCAGAATCACATTCACCGGATCCTGCTTGATCAGCTCAGCGATGTCCGGCAGCCGCCTGAAGACGTTTCCCTCACCCAGAATGGGGCTCTCCAGATGGCCGAAGTACCAGCCGTTTCCTATCTGTCCTGGATCCGGAGTATCTGGAATATGGCCTACCAGGTTCACCGGCTGCTCGTATCGCACCCCGCTCGCTTCGTCGAGGATCCGCAGCTCTGCCACCGGCTCGTCGACCCCTATCGAAGGAATCTTGATCCGCAGGGCCTCATTAGTCCCGTCAGCGCCGCGCAGGGCGTCGAGGGGGCTTACGAACTCGAATCCCTCCGGCAGGCCGCTACCGCCGTACGGGCCGGTGCCGGCGAACTCGGGATTCGACCAGAACCGCGGATTGGTCTGATCGGCGGGATAGACGGCCGAGAAGTTGAATGAGATCTCGTCCGACGGATCAGTCGCCATGACACCGGCCGCACCGGCGGTCGATTCGGGCTCGGGCTGTTGGTCCGCGACAGCTACCGGGGCCGCGGTGCGTTCTGGCCTGACCGTCCTTGCCACTGGCGGCGCCACCCATGCCTGCTGGACTTCGTCAGGCACTTCGACCACGAAATCGTCGAGGGTGTTGAGGGCCTTTTCGGTGACGGCGAGGTATATGCCCCCGGCGCCGGCCATCAGCGCGCCGAT
>JADFPB010000184.1 GCA_022562515.1 Chloroflexota bacterium
GTTCCGGCGATTACCGGTATGAGTTGCAGGAAAACTGGGCGCAACTGCCGGACGGCTGGGTCTTCAAACAGGTCGGCGCCGTAGCGGTCGATGAAAATGACGATGTCTACGTCTTCAACCGCTCGGACCACCCCGTGATTGTGTTCAACCGCGACGGCGAGTTCCAGCGAGCTTTTGGCGAGGGCCATTTTCCGAGCGCGCACGGCATGTGCTTCGGTAAGGATGGAACACTGTGGCTGGTCGATAGCGCTGACCACACGGTCAAGAACTTCACCCGTTTTGGCGACCACATCAAAACGCTCGGCGTCAAAGATGAGCCCCACATCGGTGAGCCTTTTAACAGGCCGACGGATGTCACCATCGCGTCAAACGGCGATCTTTACATCTCAGACGGCTACGTCAATCACCGGGTACATGTGTTCACCTCGGAGGGCGAGTACAAGTTTTCCTGGGGCCAGGCCAGCGATCTCCCCGGTGTATGGAATGGCGATTTCAACCTGCCCCACAACATCTGGATTCACAAAGATCTCGCCTATGTCGCAGATCGAGAGAACCAACGGATCCAGGTTTTCGACCTGCAGGGTGGGCATGTAGCCACCTGGACCGACTTCATACAGCCCACGGACATTTACATAGACGGCAACGACATCGCCTACGTCGCTGAGCTGCGAAATCGGATCTCCATAGCCGATCTGAACGGCAACGTGATCACCCGCTGGGGCCGCTTCCCGACCGATGAGCCCGGGATGTTCAAAGCGCCGCACGGTATCTGGGTCGATTCTCACAGCGACCTCTACGTCGGCGAAGTCCTGGAAGGCCAGCGCATCCAGAAGTTCCGGCGGCTCTAGAGTCTCGGCCGCTGTGGCACTGCCGTCTGAGTCCGCGCAGCACCCGCAGCCCCGTCTGGAACCCTCGATCCAGACACCTCCATAGGGCAGTTCGGTTCGCCGCCCGCCATTTCAGGGCATGTTCAGGGTTGAACATTTCCTGCATCGCCGACCTCTTGGGGAGCGCCGGGGCTTTCATCCATCATGGCTGTGGGGACGATTCCCGGACGCAGATGCCGGACAGGCAACGGCGGCGCGCCGTTGGCGAATCGCGATGCGGAAAGCAGGACCGGCGCATGCCTACATCCCAACTCTCAATGCACACCCATCACGAACGCAACGATTTACGGCAGACCCCGCCGTCGAGGGCTGTCGCTCTGTTCAGGTTGAGGCCGCTCATACTGGCAGCCGCCATCATCGTTCTTGGAATAGCGTTTGCGGCGTGCTCCGGCAGCGACGGGCCAGTCGGCGAACAGGGTGCCACGGGACCGGCCGGCATCGCGGGGGAGCGCGGCGAGCCTGGTCCCGCAGGTCCTGCCGGCGATCGCGGGGAGCCCGGCCAGGCAGCAGCACAGGGTGAACCCGGCCCGAAGGGCGCGAGCGGCGGCGTGGGGACGGCCGGTTCACAGGGCCCCGCCGGTTCGGCAGGCGCTCAGGGACTGGTTGGAGAGCCGGGACCCACGGGCACAACTGGACTGACTGGTCCCGCAGGTCCCGCAGGCCCGGCGGGGGAGGCCGGGGACGCCGGGGAGGCCGGGAGCGCAAGTGAACCCAATGGCCGCGCTTTGCCGCCGTCCACACACACGATTGAGGTTGTCGACACCGCCAATGCCGTCGGGTTCGACACCTCCATCACGATTGGTCCTGACGGTTTTCCGATCATCAGCTACCGGGACGGCACAAATGGCGATCTGAAATTCGTCCGCTGTGGGAACGCCACCTGCTCTGCAGACAACAAGGTTGTGATCCTTGATAGCGAAGGGGTGGTTGGCTTCGACACATCGATTGCCGTCGGCATAGACGGGTTTCCGATCATCAGCTATCGGGACATCACGAATAGCAACCTTAAAGTCGCGCATTGCGGCACTCCGGACTGTAGCTCCGGCAACTCCATTCTGACAGTGGATGATCTTGGAAGAGTTGGTGAAGGAACGTCCATCGCCATAGGCTCGGACGGCCTGCCGATCATTAGCTTTAGAGATCATTTCACCGAACAACTCAGGATCGTCCATTGCGGCAATGCGACCTGTTCTGAGAACAATCTGACCCAGTCTCTCGACGAAAATGACTTCGGGGGATTTCAGTCCTCACTCGCGATCGGCGCTGACGGTCTGCCAATCATCGCGTACAGGATTGGAATTACGGATGATCTGAGAATCATCCACTGCGGCAACATCAGGTGCTCAAAGGACAACATCGGCCGCACGCTTGACTCGGTTGGAAACGTTGGGTTCAACCCGTCTCTAGCTATTGGTTCGGACGGTCTTCCGGTAGTCGCTTACAAGAACGGCAGCACAAGCGACCTGAAATTCGTCAGGTGCGAGGACGTCGCCTGCATTGGGAAAGGGGATCCAGTAACACTCGATAGTGGGCCCCTGACCGGATTCGATCCGTCGATCACTATCGCGGCCGACGGACTCCCAATCATCAGCTATCAGGATGCCTCCAGAGAGGATCTCGTTCTCATCCACTGTGGAGACGTGGCATGCACTTCCGGTGTGGTCAGGAACGTCGTAATCGGCACCGGCAATACCGGGGCGGAGTCGTCCATAACCATCGGCGTGGACGGGCTTCCGATCATCGCCTACTTCGCCGCGAATGACGCCGATCTTGCAGTTGTGCACCTTTCGAACTCATACGGGGTGCCGTACTTCCGGCCCAGGTAGCCCGCGCTCGGAACTGGGAGAACGCCAGGCAGCAGTACTACGCCGCCTGCGCTTCCGTCTTCCGGGCTTCGGCGTACTCCTTCAAGTCGCTCAAAACCGACTGCATCATTCCCTTGAACTTGCGCCGCCCGAACATCGCGTCGCCAACCAGGCCCATGATCCCGTAGCTGGGCGTGTAGGTTGGCGTCATCGTCACGATTGTGCCCAGGCCGTCCGAGCGCAGTGCGAACTCCGCTACGAACGACTTCATCGGCATACTCGATTCCGTCATCTCGATGACCAGGCTCTTGCCCTCATCCCACTCGAGCACTCGCTCGTTGATGTACATGCCTTTGTCCATCTCGCAGTGGCGGACCGAGCCGACTCCCACATCGCCGTCCGACGTCAATTCCGATAGACGTATCCCCGAATTCCACTCGCTCACATTGCCGTAATCGGCCAGAACGTCCCACACGACATCCGATTTCACGCCGATATACGTCTCAACTGAAAATTTGGGCATTTATATTCCGTTTCTTATCTCGATCGTTGCGGCAATATACATATTGCCTGTGAAAGTTCATCCCCTTGCTCGCGCAAGGGGGGCCAACCGTTTGATTCCACCTCCCCCAACTCGATGCAGATCGCCAGGAAGGGAGATTTACGCGGCGGGTGCTAGACTCCGTCGGCCGCATAATGGCCCCTGGCCCCCGGAGATAGATTTGGTAACCGACCAACTGCCGCCACTGCTCAAAGATTCGCCGCACGGCGTGAAATCTGATTCGTACCGGCCGGACGTGATGGGCGTCCACGGCGCTGTCGTCGCCAATCATCCCATTGCCGCCCAGGCTGGAATGAGAATTCTTCAGAGAGGCGGCAACGCCATCGACGCCGCGGTGGCGATTGGCTTCGCCCTCGGCATCGCGGAGCCGCAATCCTCGGGCCTCGGCGGAGACGGCTTCATTATGGTGTACATGAAAGACGGCCAGCGCCTTGAGGTCGCTAACGGCACCGGCGCAGCGCCTCTCGCCGCGACACGCGAGCGGTATCGCGACGGAATCCCCGCGAAAGGCCCGCTTTCGATCTCCGTACCGGGAATCGTCCACGCTCTGCTTTCGGCGCACGACCGATTCGGCCGCCTGAAGCTTGCCGAGTGCCTTGAGCCCGCGATCGAGCTCTGCGAGGACGGCGTCCCCACATCGCACCGCGTTGCCAGGCTGCTCGAGTCTGAGAAACCGATGCTCGATTACGAGAGCACGAGGGCGGTCTTCGCTCCGGCCGGCAGGCTGGCGAGTGCCGGCGAGGTGGTTCGAAATCCAGATCTGGCGCGCACCATCAGGCTGATTTCAGACGAGGGCGCCGACGCCTTTTACAAGGGGCCAATAGCCGAAGAGATCGTTCGCCACACATCGGAACTTGGCGGGATTCTTACAAGTGAAGACTTTGCCCGGCACGAGACCCGGTGGCAGGCGCCGATATCGACGACCTACCGGGGCCACACGATCTATGAAGGTCCGCCAAACAGCAGCGGCCACGTGCTGCTGCAGGAACTCAACATCGCCGAGCTCTACGACATCCCTTCGTGGGGGCCGGCCTCGCCCGAGACGATTCACGTGATGGTGGAAGCCAAGCGGCTCGCCTTCGCCGATCGGGAAGCGTACCTGGCCGACCCCGAGCGCGTGGACGTGCCGATCGAAGGGCTGATATGCAAAGACTTCGCCGTGGCGCGGGCACGGTTGATCGATCTCGATGCGGCGGCGGAATCGGGCTCGGTCAGGGAAGGCGATCCCTGGGGATTCCAGGACGCCCGGCCCGACCCCGAAAAGCGATTTCGGCGTCAGTTCCAGAGCGTCACGGAGAAGACGTCCGGCACTACTCATTTCTGCGTGGTCGATCGCTGGGGCAACGCCGTCAGCGAGCTGCAGAGCCTGCAGACTAACTTCGGCTCGACCATGATCGCCGGCAGCACGGGGATTCTGATGAACAACCGGATGACCTACTGGCACCTGGACGAGGACCATATCGACACCCTGCACCCCGGACAGCGTGTGCGCCACACCATGAATCCGGTGATGGCGTTCTCCGACTCGGGCGATCTGCGACTGGTCTGCGGGACTCCCGGCGGCGACACGCAGGTCCAGACGAACGCCCAGATGCTGGTGAACGCCATCGACTTCGGCTATACGGCGAGCGAATGCGTCGAGGCCCCCCGCTGGACCCACTACCAGGACGGCATGGAATCGACATACCCGCATACGAGTCCCGAGCGGCTGCGTATCGAACGGCGAATGGGCGGCGAGGCGGTGAGCGGCCTCAAGAAGAGGGGCCATGACGTGGAAGTTATCGGCGACTGGGAGGGCATCGGCAGCGCAGGAATGATCCAGGTTCATCCGGAGACGGGCGCCCTCATGGCCGCGGCCGACCCCCGGCGCGACGGACAGGCGCTGGCGTGGTGAGCGAGGCGATCATCCCGGCAAGGAGGCCCCAATGCCCGACGCCATAGCCATACGCCGCATGCAGCAGGGCGACGCCGACGCCGTCCGCACGCTCGACGGCCAGATACTCGAAGGCGACCGTTCCACCACATGGGACCTTCTTGTGGCGCGATATCTCGAAGTCTCGGACCTGGAGACGCTCATACTCCCGCCGTGGGGGTGCCACGTGGCCGAGCGGGACCGCGAGATCGTCGGGTTCATCCTCGCCGAGCGGCAGGTGCCGGTATACGGCCTGCCGGCGGGCGCCCGCATCGTCGCCATCGGGGTGCATCCCGACTGCCGGCGCCTGGGCGTCGGCAGGCAGCTCGTCGACGCCCTCGTCGAGGACTGCAGGGCGCTCGGAATCCCAGAGGTCTACTCCGTCCTCAGAACCGAGGACGTGCGAGACACGGCATTCCTCGCAAGCTGCGG
>JADFPB010000185.1 GCA_022562515.1 Chloroflexota bacterium
CTTCGTTGAGCGGAAGCATCGCGACACTCCCGCCGTCGTAGTTGGCGACGCAGACGTAGCTGCTTGTCGCGTCGACCTGCAGGTGGCAAGGCCCCGGCCCTCCCGTTGACTGCGAATTGATCGGCGTCAGCCTGCCTGCATCTCGGTCGATGGAGTACGCGATAACTGACCCGGCGCTCGCTCCGTCCTCGGACGCCAACTCGCTCACGGCGTACAAAACCGTGCCCGCGGGGTTTAGCGCGACGAACGACGGATTGGTCACGCCGCCGATGTGGCTAACATGCGAAAGCTCGCCGGTCGACTCGTCCATGCGCAGGACGTAAATGCCCTCGCTGGTTGTCGTGGTGTAGGTTCCGACGAATACGAGCATGTCTAACCTCTCAACTTGTTAGCTGGAATCACCTGAATCATCCGGCGAGATCAATCCGCCTTATTCGCCTGCCCTGCCGCTCTTGCCGACCGATGCATGGAACGGGAACTCTAACAGGGAAATTCGCGTGCCGCCGATGTGGCAGGCCTACTCCAGCTCGCCTTCCGCTTTGAAGAGCGGGGTACGCCTGATGTATGAGTTCGTGGCGCCGTCCATGAGCTTCCGATGCCGCTCCTTCACCTCGCCCCGCAGGCGGCCGGGGGTGCCGGCAACCACAGAGTTCTCCGGCACCTCCATGCCTTCTACAAGCGTTGCCCCGGCAGCGACAAGACTGCCGGCGCCAACCTTCACGCCGTGGTTGAGCGTGGCCCCGTTGCCAAGAAGGCTGTCGTCACCGATCTCCGTGGCGTGGCACATGACGAGGTGGCCGATGGTCACGTGATCGCCAATATTCATCGGTGTGTCTGCGTGCAGAACGGAGTTGTCCTGCACGTTTGAGTTTTTCCCTATGGTGATCTTCGCAGCGTCGGCGCGTATCACCACGCCGGGCCAGATGCTGGAGCCCTCGCCGATCTCCACGTCACCGAGGACGTACGCCGCCTCGCTGACGAAGGCAGAAGGATGGATGACCGGCGTCTTGCCGCCGTAGCTGCGTATCATTTTTTCGATCTACTCCTGCATTACCGGGCGTTTCCCGGGGCTACTTTTATCGCAATTCAGAATCGTCTTCCCGGCCCGGCTTGGTCGCGGGCGGCAAGAGCATATAACGTGGGGCAAAAAGCAGACAGACAGGGGCGGGCAACTGGACATTCCACGGTCGGTGAGCGGTGATCCGGCGCTGAGCGTCATGGAGAAAGCGGCGCGCGCGGCCGGGCTGTTGCTCGCGGACGCTTTTGAAGGCAAATTCATCGTAAAAGAGAAATCACCCGGCGATTTCGTTACCAATATCGATATCGAGTCAGAGCAGATTCTCTCAGGACACCTGAGCCACGAATATCCTGAATTCGGCTTTCTCGGCGAGGAGTCCGGAGAGAACAGCACGGACAGCGAGTGGCAATGGATGGTCGATCCTCTCGACGGCACCCGTAACTTCGTGCGCGGCATACCCCTGTATGCGCTCTCTATCGGCCTTGCACGGGCCGGCATTCCAGTGCTGGGACTCGTGTATGACCCCCTTCGGGACGAGATGTTTACAGGCGGAAATGGCCAGGGCGCCCGGCTGGACGGAGAGCCGATTCGTCCATCAGAGGCCACTCGACTTGAATCCTGCATCGTCGCCATGGACTTCGGAAAAACCGCAGGCGTCTATAAGCGCTCGTACGAGATTCTTGGCCAACTGATGCACCGATTCCAGTCAGTTCGCATGACGGGTGTTATGGCACTGGGCATCCCTTACGTTGTCGCCGGACGGACCGACCTCTATTTCAACGTCAAAGCGTCTGAATGGGATATCGCGGGCGGCATCGCCATGGCCCGGGATTCCGGCGTGCTGGTCACGGATCTGTCCGGAGTCGAAACGCCACTCCCCCTCACAGGCCTGGTGGCGGCAAATCCGGCCGTGCACGCCGAGTTCATCCAGGCTATTTCATAGACGCAAAGACCTAGGGCAGGCGGGGAAACTTCAACGGGAACGTGTTATCGACTGACGGCTGGTTTCGCTGCTGGAAAGTCTCCGTCTCTTCGGCCTGAACTTCCGCTCCACCCGGCGCGAGCAAATGAAAGGTGATCGCGCCGCCCCACAACTCTTCGTCGAACGGCGCGACAGTCAGAGCCAGGTACCTGCCGTCGAGCGTAATGATCGGCTGGCTCTCGTAGCTGCCGACCCTGGCAATGACGGTGAAACCGGCCGGGACCGGCTGTCCGGCCGCAGTCGCGTTGCCGCTATACAGCTGCGGCCACGTTGGCGGTCCCCCGCCGAAGTCCGGTATCGCCGTGATCACGCCGGGCTCAGATGCAGCGGGCGGCGTGGGAGTCGTTTCGCTGTCCGACGAACAGGCGATCAAGAACACGGCGGTCCACGCGATGACGGCGAGAGTGGCGCGATGATCAAATCGCAGCTTCGCCATCTATAGAATCTCCGGGTGGGCCTTGTGCCACTCCGTGGCCTGTTCGTAGGCGTGAGCGACCTTCAAAATCGTGGACTCGCCGAAGTGCGGCCCGATCACCTGCAGACCGACGGGCAGCCCCTCGGAGAATCCCCCGGGGACGGAGATGCCGGGGAGGCCCGCGATGTTTACCGGGATGGTGCAGACGTCGCTCATGTACATGGCGAGCGGGTCAGCAGTACGCGAGCCGACTTCGAACGCGACGGAAGGCGAGGTTGGCGTCACCAGCGCGTCGAACTTCTCAAAAGCGCCCGCGAACTCTTCCCTGATCAGCGTTCGGACCTGCTGAGCCTTCTTGTAGTAGGCGTCGTAGTAGCCGGCCGACAGCGAGTAGCCGCCAAGAATGATGCGCCGCTTCACTTCGGCGCCGAAGCCTTCGCCGCGGCTCAGGTCCATCACCTCCCAGGCGTTTCTCGCCTTGTCAGTGGAATGTCCGTACTTGAAGCCATCGTAGCGCGCCAGGTTCGCCGAGGCCTCGGACGGGGCGATGATGTAGTAAACGGCCAGGGCGTGCTCTGTCAACGGCAGGCTCGTCTCTTCGACCGAGGCGCCAAGCGCCTCGAGCGTTTCGAGCGCTTTCTCGAACGCGTCCCGGACGCCGGGCTCGATTCCCTCGACCAGATACTCCTTCGGCACGCCCAGCTTGAGGCCGGTGAGATCGCTGCCGTGATCGGCGAGTCCGGCGGAGTAATCGATACCGCCCGCGTCTGGAGAGGACGTGGAGTCACGCGAGTCGTGGCCCGCGATCAGCGACAGAGCATCGGCGCAATCACGGACATCGCGCGTCATCGGCCCGATCTGGTCGAGCGAGCTGGCGAAGGCGATCAGGCCGTAACGGCTGACCAGCCCGTAGGTGGGCTTCAGGCCGACTACGCCGCAGAGCGATGCGGGCTGCCTGATACTGCCGCCGGTGTCAGAACCGAGCGACATGAAGCACTCGTCAGCCGCCACTGCGGCGGCCGGACCGCCGCTGGAACCGCCCGGCACGCGTCCCGTGTCCCATGGGTTCAGCGTTGGCTCATAGGCCGAGTTCTCGTTTGACGAACCCATCGCAAACTCGTCGAGATTGCCCTTTCCGACGATCACAGCGCCGGCTTTGTGGAGCTTTTCGACCACGAAGGCGTCATACGGCGGCACGAAGTTCTCGAGGATTTTCGACCCGGCCGTAGTGCGTGTGCCGCGGGTAGACATGTTGTCTTTGACCATCACCGGTATGCCCGCGAAAGGACCGGCGGACTCGTTCGCGATGCCTGACTTATCTGCAGCCTCGGCGGCCGCGAGCGCCTTCTCTTCCATGACCGTCAGGTAGCTGTGGATCCGGTCATCGACAGCGGCTATCCGGCCGAGGACGTACTTCGTCAACTCAACTGACGAGACCTGTCCGGACGTGAGCAGATCGCGCGCCTCGTGGGCGGTGAGATAGGAAAGATCGCTGGTCAATATGTCGGCTCCGGTGGGCTCGGCTGCGGGGTGGTTCTCGCGGGTGCGTGCGCGCTATCCAAAAATAGGAAGCACGCGGACGTAGTCGTCCTCAGAGTGGGGCGCATTAGCGAGGACTTCGGAGCGCGGAAGCGAGTCGCGCGGTTCATCTTCACGCATCACGGATCTGGCGTCTGTGGAGTGTCCTGTGGGCTCTACACCAGTGGTATCCACCTCCTGGAGAGTCTGGAAAAAGGTCAGGCAGGAGGAGAGCTCTGCGCGCAGTTTCTCGACCTCGTAATCGGTGAGGGAGAGATGGGTCAGCCTGGCAACGTGGCGCACATCGTCGGCTGAGAGGATGTCCAATGGAAGTTCCTGATTCGGGTGCTGTATCGGGCGAACCAAAAGTCTAGCAGAGGGGCTGGGGGAGGCAGCGATTTCTCGACCATGAATGGAGCATCCGAACACTGGCGTTGGCTTTCGAGCCATGTCGCTCACGCCACCGATTACCTCTTTGATCTTCGGAAAGAGCGACGGCTCTTCCATGAGCGATGTGTCATGCGAGGCCAGTCCGACGACGCCCCAGCAGGTGCATCGCAACCTCGAAAGGCGGGGGCTTGCCACGTTGTTTCGGGCTGTTCTGTCTCGGTCTTCCTTCCCACTCGATACCACCGCATGAAACGTATAGTATCTAATTAGAAGTAAGCGCATCGTATTAGGGTAGTAACTAACTAATTCGTAGGCAGCGGACCGCCTCTTTCCGGGGCGAATCGAGCCACATGAGGAGCATTGATATGTCGAACATAGTATTCGTAACGGGAGCGACCGGAAACATAGGAAGCCTTGTTGTGGCAGGGCTGCTGGCCAGGGACGTCAAGGTCCGGGCGCTGGTACACAGCGAAGAGAAGGCCCCGGCGCTTCGCGACCAGGGAGTCGAGGTTTTTGTCGGGGATTTCACAGACGCTGCGATACTCGACCAGGCCATCGCAGGGGCCGACAGGGTCTTTTCTCTGACGCCCCCGAATCCCGACCAGGTTGCACAGGCGAATGCGATCACCGCGGCCGCTCTGCGAGCGTCCAACAGGCCGCACATAGTACGGATGTCGGTGATCAAGTCCAACACCGCCGCGCCGACCCGCATCTCTGCGCAGCACGGCGAGATCGACAAAGTGTTGAAGGAATCGGGCCTTCCCGTAACGTTCCTGAAACCGCATTTTTTCATGCAGAACACGCTGATGGGCGCAGAATCAGTCGGCGACCACGGCGCGCTGTACCACTCCATGGGCGATGGCAAAATCGGCATCATTGACGTTCGTGACATCGCTGCTGTAGCAATCGAGGTACTAACAACCGATGGCCACGAGGGCAAGGGCTACACCCTGACAGGCCCGGAGTCGATCTCATTCGCACAGATTGGCAGACAGCTCGCCGAGGCTCTCGGCAAGGACGTGAACGTAGTGGCGGTTCCTGTTGACGCGGCCAGGGAATCGATGACCGGATTGGGCTTCCCGCAGTGGATGGCGGACGCTTTCGGCGAGTACTTCGAGGCGTACAGCAACAACTACGGTGACTTTTTCACGGACGACGTGCAGAACATCACGGGCACGGCTGCCAGGTCGTACCGTGACTTCGCCAGCGACTTCGCTGGCGCATTTGGCTAGT
>JADFPB010000014.1 GCA_022562515.1 Chloroflexota bacterium
CTCATCGTTCAAACAGAAGATGGCCGGGAATAGCGACAGGGCCACATTCGCGGCCTGCTGCGTGTCCAGACCCGCGCTCTCATTTCCACTGGCATCGAATAGCAGGAACCCGAGACTGACGAAATCGACCGTGCTGAGACGGTCGTCGACACAGGCCAGGGTGGCTTCGCTCAGTTCGATACCGCCCTGTGCGATTACCTGGCCAACTATCACGCGCTTTATCGTGTCGTTGCTCAGGCAGCCCAGGATGGCCCTGCCATCTTCGTCGGACGGACCCTCGCCATCGAGCAGATTTCCGAAGACGGCCTCACCCAGGGTATCCACCAGGCACTGACGCTCGGACTCCGGCAGCGCCGCGATAAACGCGGCCGTGTCGTCGTCCGGATCTGCCGTGATCGGCTCGGAGGACACTGTGGGCAGCGGCGTCGCCGTTGGGCCCGCAGCCGGCGCTTGCGATTCGGTCGAGGTGTCGTCAGACCCGCATGCGATGGCCGCCACCATTGCTACCGCAACAGCGGCAATTACCACGCCACGCGGAATTCGGAACATCATCTGGTTACCCCCGAAAGCGTCGCCGCCAGACAGACCGCCGGACGAACACAGGTAAACGGGCATTCATGCGCCTTGCGCAGGTCTAACTATACGCCGCAGCACCGCACCCGGAGGGGACCGAAGTACCAGCCCCACCGTGTGGATCCGGCCATCATTCGAGCCCGAGGAGAGTCCTCCGAATCAGGCTCATGGCGTTCAGACTCGCTCTCCGCCTGTCAGGACGGCCGCGCCCTGCCGACGCGTTGTGCCGGTATACAGCGATGCCATCCCCGGCGAGAGCGATGTGGGTCTGCCCACGGCCAAGGTTTTCCGTGCGCTGATCACCCTCCTCGACCGCATGGACCGCCAGGCCGAGATCGGCCCCCGTCGCGCGCCGCAGCGCGCGGGCAAGCGCCGCGGCGCGCTCCGCACCGTCGACAAACGGCGGCTCTTCACCGCCCGCCTTCGCCAGGCGCTCCAGCGCGTCATTCGAGTTGACGATCACCCCCTCGACGAACTGGCTGCCGGCGGCGTCCCGTACCGCTTCAGCCAGGCTGCCGCCACTCAGATCTTCATAAGTCGAGATCGTGAAACTCTTCTCTTCGAGGAGTTTTCCAATAATCTCCTCCATCGTCTCATCGTCTTCGGCGAAGACGTTGTCGCCAAGCAGGCTCCTGATCTCCGCGGCCACCGGATCGATCATCTCCCGAGCCTCCTCCTCATCGGCAGCGCGGGCCGTTATCCGGACGTCCACCTGTCCGGGATGGGCCAGCACGCCAACAGTCGGGTTGGCCGACTCCGCGATCAGGTGGCCGATCAGATGGTCCACGCTGCTCTCACCGACGTCCGACACCTTGAGAACCCTGTAATGGATCACCTGCGAGAGGCCGAACCGCTCCTTCAGATACGGGAGAACTTCATTGTCTATGAGCCACTTCATCTCAAACGGCACGCCCGGAACCGAGATCACGACCCCGCGCTCATCCTCCACCAGAAATGCCGGAGCGGTGCCGTTGGGGTTCTTGATGACACGCGCGCCTTCAGGGATCTGGGCCTGCCGCTCATTGTTCTTGGTGAGAATGAAGCCCCGCTTCTGAAACCGCTCCCTCAACTCGGCCAGGGAGCCTGGATCTGTGACCACTTTGCGGCCAGTAACACGCGCCACAGCCTGCCGCGTCAGATCGTCCCGAGTCGGCCCGATTCCGCCCGTCGTGATCACGACGTCAGCCCGGTCCAACGCCTGATCGAGAATCGCAACCATCCGATCTTCGTTATCGCCAACGACCGTCTTGTAAAAGAGGTTCACGCCCGAATCAGCAAGCCGCTGCGCGATCCAGGCGGAGTTGGAATCGACGATCTGCCCGAGCAATAACTCCGATCCGATAGCGACGATCTCCGCGTTCATTTCTGCTCCATGTCCTGGCTGGCGAATTCGCAGTGCAGTGCCGGCGAAGCGGTTCAATGATCACATTCGCCTGGATTGGGCAGCACTGGCCGGCGCAGCGTAGGACCGCACGCCACGCGGGTCAACCACCGGCCGGCTCAGGGAGCGCTAGATCCTCGTGCCGGAACAATCGTTCTATTTCGGGTCGAGACAGTATTGACAGCATAAGAACGTCCGTTCTATAGTAGAACGTCCGTTCTGCCTTTTTATCTCAGTGAGCACGGGATTACAACACAGTTCAGCACATCAGTTCGACCGGAGGGACAGCCATGGACGGAATCACACTCCTGGAACCGCCAGTGACGACGCAGACCGAACACTCAGCTCGGGAAGAGACCGATGAGTTCGGCAGGGCCGTCATCGATAGCGTCATCCGTGGGAAGGCCCTGTCGTTCTCACTCGAGATCAGTTCGGAAGCCGAGATGCTGGGCGTATCCGCACGTCTCGAGAGATTTCTCATGGTAATTACCGCCCGGACCGGCGGCACTTCTGCCAGGGTCGCCCCGAGATTCATGGCGGACACGTATCCGGCCATGGTGGAGCTTACCCGGAGGCTGCCGGCCGGCTGGGCGTCAGAGGGCGACCGCACGGTTCGCTTCGGCCTGGCGCGGCAGTTGTTCGTTAGCGTGGACCGTCCGGCTCCCGTCGCCGGCGCGACTTCCCGACCGGACCGGCTGCTCGAAGTCGCAGCCGCCCATCGCGTGGATCAGGAATGGTTCCGCACGCGGGTTCTGCCCCGCACGACAAGATCGCGGCGGCTGACAACGGTGTACTACGGAATCACCCGGGCAGGCGAGTCGATCTACTCCCAGGCGGCGCGCCATCACGGAAAACTCGAATCGATAGACGGGGTTCAACGCCACTTCATAGCGGACGCTGTCGCCAATCGGGACAGTAACTGGATTCCGGATGACCTGCCGGCCGCGGTCTAACCCCACCCCACTTCTCTTCTAAGGCGGTCCCTCAAGGGGACAGGACGAACCAGAACAGGAACGGAGACAAGAAAATGATCACCCTCGCCCCCGTACGCGCCGACACTCTTCCGGAGAACACGAACTATCGTGACGATGGCTGCGATATCTCCAGCTCATGCCTCAGCTGCCCGCTGCCGGTATGCAAGTTTGACAACCCCGGGTGGATGCGTCGCGCCAGCAGGCACCGGAGGGACGAGTCGGTGGTTCAAGCACGCCGGAGTGAAGGGCTCGGGGTTATCGAGTTGGCCGAGCGGTTCAAGCTGAGCTCACGAACCATCCACCGGATCCTGCAGAGCGATCGCAGCGGGGCGCTTGCCCGCGAGCAGGTGATTCCCGATTCACCAACCGCGGGACTCAGGGCGCGCCGCCACTTCCGGCTGCCGGACCCGTTTCCGCCGATCAGGATGCCGGATCGACCCGAAATCGAGCTTGAGGTCGTTCCGGGCTTCTCATCCGCGGTCGGGTTCTAGGCCAGAATCCACATCGGACTCTAACCGGCGCTTGGCGCCTCGGCGTCATCTTCGTCACCACCAACCCTCACCAGCTTGCCCGTGGCCTGGAAGACGACTCGCTCCGCTATATTGGTGGCGCGATCTGCGATCCTCTCGACGTTATGGGCAGCCCAGAGCAGGTAGGTCCCGGGCTCGACGTTGTCCGGATCCTGCCGCATTAGCTCGATCAACTCCAGTTGGATGGAGTAGTAGATGGAGTCAACCTCCTCGTCGAATGGGCCCACGCTCATCGCCGTGGCCTCCGCCCGTTCCGGATCCCGGTCCAGGAAGGCCTCCAGGCTGTGCTTCAGCATCGCGACGGCGCGATCGCCCATGCGAGGAATATCGATCAGGTCTTTCAGCAGCGGCTTGCCGGAGAGAAGGAGATTGATCTTGGCAATTCCCTCGGCGTAGTCCCCAATACGCTCCAACTCCCCCGCCAGATGGAGAATGGTCAGAATTCTGCGCAGGTCGAGTGCCACCGGGGCCTCGCGACGCAACAGGGCCGCGCAGGACTCTTCTATATCGTGGCGCTTATCGTCGATCAGATCATCGTCGGCGATCACCTGCCTCGCGAGCTTATCGTCCCGGCCCTTCAGCGCAAGCAGCGACGTCAGGACCGCGCTTTCTACGAGACCGCCCAGCAACACGACCTGGGCCTCCAACTGCCCCAGATCCCTGTCAAACTCTTCTCGTCCAAGCATCGGTGTCTCGCGTTCTTGCGCCTGTCCCCCAGAAACCGCCTGATCACCTAGCCGATACGGCCTGTCACGTAGGCCTCAGTCCTGCGGTCTTTCGGGGTTCCGAAGATCTGCTCGGTCGGACCGTACTCGATAAGCTCACCCACCCGGCTCTCATCGGTCATGAGTACCGCGGCGTAGTTTGCCACACGCTGGGCCTGCTGCATGTTATGTGTGACGATGACGATTGTCACATTCCGGGTGAGTTCGCGTATCAATACTTCGATAGCCTGCGTCGATATCGGGTCCAGCGACGCCGCAGGTTCATCCATCAGGATCACTTCCGGGTCGACAGCAAGCGCTCGCGCTATGCATAGCCTTTGCTGCTGCCCTCCGGAGAGTTGAAGCGCGCTGTCATCCAGCCGGTCATAAACCTCGTCCCAGAGCGCCGCTCGCCTGAGCGAATCCTCCACTAACTGATCCAGGTCTCCGCCGATGCCGTTTATGCGCGGCCCGAACGCCACGTTGTCATAGACGCTCTTGGGAAATGGATTTGGCCTCTGGAACACCATCCCAATGCGAAACCTGATCTCCGTGGGGTCGACTTCCGGCGCGTAGAGAGGCTCTTCCTCGAAAAAGACTTCGCCTGTTATCGAGACGTTTTGAATGAGGTCGTTCATCCGGTTAAAGCAGCGGAGCAGGGTGCTCTTGCCCGATCCGGACGGCCCGATGATCGCGATCACCTCGTTGCGCGGCACCTGGAAACTCACATCCCTGAGCGCCGGCTTGGAGTCATACATGACCGACAGGCCGCGGGTCTCCAGCACCGGCGTCTCATCGAACGTCATGATGTTCGCCGGGTCGGGCGGCTCTCGAAAATTTGAGATCGGCGATTCTGTCATCGTGGGTTTCCATGCTTGCGGAAAAGCGTTGTGCCCGTTGGAAGAGGGCCAGGAGTATCGTGGCACGCCGAAGCCCGCGGGCGCCACATTGGCACGTTAAATTTCTGTTGTCACCTTCCCCCGCCGGCGAGAATTCAAACCGAGCGCGGGTTCCAGTTCGTCGGTGCTAACATCAATTCAAACAGACCACTCACCAGCGGCCGCCATTTGGCCAGCCGCCTTTGGCCGCAACTCTCCCGCCATGTCCTCGGTCCCAATTTCAGAACGATCCGACCCTCAGCGCGCCCGCCCGGAACACAAGGGGACGCTTGATGTGTCGCCCGACGCGCTGCCCTCGATCTTCGATCTCACCCGAAGCGAACTGTCGGACGCGATCGCGGAACTCGGCGAGCCCGCATACCGCGGGAAGCAGATATGGAAGGCCCTTTACGTCGAGGACGCCACTTCGTTCGATGAGATCACCACACTACCCCGCCTGTTGCGCGACAGGCTGGCACAGCGTTACCGGTTGGACCCACTGACAGCGGTGTTGCAGCGAAAATCGAACGATGGGCTGGTGGAAAAGACCCTGTTCCGGCTTGCGGACGGCGAACTGATTGAAACGGTGCTCATGCGATATGAATCGCGCGATGGCAGCCGTGCCCGCCGTACTGCGTGCATATCGACTCAGGCCGGCTGCGCGCTCGGCTGCACCTTCTGCGCCACCGGCCAGCAGGGTTTTCGCCGGCAGCTAACCGCAGGAGAGATCGCGGCCCAGGTACTCCACGTCAATCGCCGCCTGGCCGCGCAGGCGAAGCCGGGTGAAGATAAAGAGCGCGTCACTAACGTCGTGTTCATGGGAATGGGCGAGCCATTTGCCAATTACGACAACACCATGCGCGCCGTGGGTATATTGAACGACGATGACGGAGTGCGCCTCGGCGCCCGGCACATGACCATCTCGACAGTGGGACTGGTTCCGCAGATTCTCAAACTCGCCGATGAGCCATACCAGATCAACCTGGCCATCTCGCTGCATGCTCCCAACGACAAGATTCGCTCCGCGACGATGCCCATCAACCGGCGCTACCCGATCGCGCGGATCATGCGGGCCTGCCGGACATACATATCAAAAACAAACCGCCGGATCTCTTTCGAGTACGTGCTGCTATCAGGCGAGAATGACCGGCCGGAGCATGCCGAAGAGCTGGGCGAGCTGCTGAAGGGGATGCTCTGCCACGTCAACCTGATTCCGGTGAACGCCACCGACGCCGGCTACACCCGGCCGCCGGACGGCCGAATCGGCAAGTTCAGGGACATCCTCAAGCGGTCGGGCATCGCCGTTACCGTCCGCTTCGAAAAGGGAACCGACATCGATGCCGGTTGCGGCCAGTTGCGAGCGCGGGCGCTGACCGGCGCGGATTAGCCGATAAAGCCGAGCGCGTCTAACAACCCTTCGGCGCGCCCCATTCGGCCGCATCAACCCTTCGCTGGTGCGGGAAACGGCCCGAGCGGCGAGAAAAACGACGCCGGCAGTGCACCGGGCCAATCCCGACCCCCTCGATCACGACCCTGGGTGCAGTTGCCGCCGCCTGAAACCAACCTCGCGCTCAAAACCGCGATGGCGCATGAGGGATGCGTGAGATGTCCCGGTAGAGAAAGTTGGGCTGAATCTCTTGACCCGTCCGATCTGTGCGGGGCTACAATCGTAATCAGCAGTTTTCTTCCACTGGTCCGCTAGCTCAATTGGCAGAGCAACTGACTCTTAATCAGTAGGTTCCCGGTTCAAGTCCGGGGCGGATCACCAGCCTCACTTCGCAGAACTGCCACGCTGATTCCGTCCGCTCACGGCATCGAGCCATCCGGGTCCGATACCTTGCCCCACTAGCCTGCGTATTTCCCGGTCAGTTGCGGGGTTGAGCCTTCCAGCCCCTTCTTCTGCCGGTCCATCCGCGTCTCCGGTTCCCAGGTCCGTTTGAGCTCATCCTTGATCGTGATGCTCAACCGGCCCAGACCCTCGCACTCCAGTTCGATTGAGTCACCGTCCTGGAACGGGTTGAGGCCTCCGTGGTTGGTGCCCGTCGCGACGATATCTCCGGGCTCCAGAGTGTGAATCGCGGATATGTACTCGATACAGCGCGCGATGTTGTGCGCCATGTCGTCGGTGTTGAAGTCTTGCTGCAAATCGCCGTTGTTCCAGAGCCGTATCTGCAACTGCTGCGGATCTGCGATCTCGTCTGCCGTCACCAGGTACGGCCCTGTGGGAGCGAATGTGTCTCGCGACTTCATGGCGTGAAAGGCGTTGCCGGCATGCAGGCCGCGTGCCGACCCGTCTATGAAATTCGTGTAGCCGAATACATGGTCCATGGCGTCTGCCGCGGCCACATTGCATGCCCGCTTCCCGATCACCACGGCAAGCTCAGCCTCGCCTTCGAAAATCGTTGCAGGCACATCTGGCAAGACCATCGTATCGCCGGATCCGATCACGGCGAACGGCGACTTCTGAAAAGCGTTGATCGGCGCCGGTTCCGACCGTGTGCCGTCCTCCATGTAGTTCACGGCCATGCAATCGATATTGGACGGCTTCGGCAACGGTGGGCGAACGCGCACCCCGGAAACCGGCACTCCATCGGCGCCGTTCACTGTCTCAGTCAGCCTGGCTCGGAACTCATCAAACCGCTCGATCAGCCCTCTAATCACATCCTGTGGGCCAACGTGCGGAATTTCCTCCACGACGGAGGGCCCCTCACATGTCAATAACCTACGTGGGAACTACAGCTAGAGCCGCGGAGAGCTTGCGCCAAAGGCCTGGACGGCGTTGGCCAGGAACGACGAGCGGAACTGGACCCCCCAGCGGCCGTCAATCTTCGTGAAAATCCAGAGCGTGTCGAAACCGTTGTACTCCGTGCCGTCCACCCGCTGCCGTGACTGCCGGATTACCAGATGGACCTTCTCTGGGCTCGCCTGAACGGCTTCTACCGACCTGGTGATCGTGACGTGCCACCCCTCGTCGCGCAGTTGCTTCGTCATCTCGTCCTGCGGAGCGCGAAAATCCTCGGCCGTCTCCCAGACCTGGAACTTGTTGCCTGCCAGACGCAGGTGCGGGAAATGCATCTCGGCGATCATCCCGCCGGCATCGCGCCCGTTGAACGCCGCGGCCCAGCGCTTGAACGCCTCCATCGCTTCCTCTCGCGCTTCTTTTGGCGCTCCCTCTGCCGCCTTCGTCATACCCACCTCCTTGCTCTCAGGGCGGTCAAGTCGCGAATGCGTCCGCTATATGGTGCGCCTCCCTGCCGCCGGGACTAAGATAGCGCGCCGTACCTCAGGAGCGGCGCGTCCGGCGCAACTCCACGTTCCTGACTCAGCAGAAGCAGCGAGCACAACCACAGCAAGAACCAGGACTAAAGATGGCAAAACGAATCAACAGGGTGATCGAACTCTTCGAAGCAGGCGAGCCGGCCTACTACACAGGCACTGGCGACCTGACCTACGAAAACGGTCTGAAACAGGCCGGCACATGGGCTGACTTCATGATCACGGACTTCGAGCACCATGCGTTCGACGTCGCCGGGCTCACGGCCTTCATGAAGGGTCTCGTCGATGGCGGTCCCACAAAAGCCGGACACCGGACACCGGCCGTGATATCGACGCTGCCGTCCAACTGCCGAACGGTGGCGGAAGTTCGGGCTAACGCGTGGCAGGTGCGCCAGGTGCTTTCCGCCGGCGTCCACGGGATATTGCACACCCACGCCCGCCAGGCAGACGCGGTCCGCGCCTTCATCGAAGAGTGCCGCTATCCGTTCCACAAGTCCGGACGCGAGGGGCTGGGCGAGGGCCAGCGCGGGGCAGGCGGACAGAGGCAGCCTGCCGAGATCTGGGGAATCTCTCCGGATGAGTACGTCAAAATCGCCGATCCGTGGCCGCTCAACCCGGACGGCGAGCTGCTGCTCGGCCTCAAGCTCGAAAATCAGGAGTCGATGGTCAACGCAGACGCCATCTGCCGCGTCCCCGGCCTTGCGTTCGCCGAGTGGGGGCCGGGAGACATGGGCATGTCATTCGGCAATCCGGATGCCCATGACCCTCCTTACCCGCCGGACATGGACCGCGCCCGCGAGACAATTAAGGCGGCGTGCGATGCCAACGGTTTGAAGTTCCTCTGCTCATGGAATGACCCCGGTAAGTCACACGAGGGGAACCTGCAGGCCTTGATCGATATGGGCGCCCACATATTCTCCGGTGGCGGCGAAGAGCGCGCCACGATCGGCCGCAAGATGACCAATCGCCAGATGCCAGTGGGCTAGAGCCGGCCGGGAGTGGCTGGCCGCCGCATCCCAACAGTCAATTTACCGAACTAATTGGTGCGCACCGAACAGGCGCCCAGATCGGTGCGCCTGTTCCATTGACTGCGTATCCGGCCGTCCCTAAGATGCACCAAACTACGCGATCCTCATATAATCCTCATTCGCGATCTGGCCTGAAGGGTCGGACTGGATAATTCATATCTTTGGAGGCCGCTTGGTGACGATAACTTCAAGTTGGCAGAATACGGAAGTCGCCCTGATGGCCCACCTGCTCCGCAGGGCCGGATTCGGCGCGACAAGGGACCAGCTCGATGAGTGCGTCGCGAAGGGCTATGACGCCACGGTAGAGGAGTTGCTTCACCCGGAGTACGGCGTCCCCGAGGATCAGGACTTCATGGACCGGTACTTCATCGCTTCCGTCGAGGCGCGCTCTGCCGGCCATGCCGACCCGCAGTGGTCGTGGAGAATGGTGACGACCGAAAAGCCGCTCGAGGAAAAGATCGCACTCTTCTGGCATAGCCTGCTGGCAGTCGGCGGGATCAAGCTCGATCACGGTCTGGAGATGCTCACCGAGATCGACCTGTTCCGGCGGCTTGGCCTGGGCCGGTTCGAGACGCTCCTCCTGGCGATCTCCCGAAATCCCGGCATGATGTACTGGCTCGACAACCAGAACAGCCACAGAGACGCGCCCAACGAGAACTATGGCCGCGAACTGCTCGAACTGTTCTCAATGGGCATAGATGAGAACGGAGAGGGCGCATACGAGGAGGAGGACGTAAAGGCAGCAGCCCGCGCTTTCACCGGATGGGCTTCAAAAACCACTCCCCCGCCCTTCTTTCTCGGACCGTTTCCGATGGAGTTCGTCTTTGATCCGGACGATCACGACGATAGCGAGAAGACGTTCCTGGGCGAGACGGGCAACTTCAACGGCGAAGATATCGTCGAGATCGTCAGCCGGCACCGCAGCACCGCCCGCTTCATCGCGCTGCGCCTCTACCTCTACTTCGTCTCGGACGAGCCCGACGAGGAGGAGATCGAGCGGTTGGCGGATGTGTTCCAGGAGAATGGCGGAGAGATCCGCGCAGTGCTCCGGGCCATCTTCAAATCCGATCATTTCAAGTCGCCGGCAGTCAGGTTCCGGAAGATGAAGAGCCCGGCGGAACTGGTCTTCGGCACAGTCACACTGGTGGACCGGTTCACTATCCCGGAGATGGACATGGCCACCCTGGCCAACCAGACGCTCTTCATGGGCCAACATCTGCTCAACCCGCCCAGCGTGGAAGGCTGGCACGAAGGCGAGGAGTGGGTCGACAGCGGCGCCCTGATCGAACGCATCAACTTCGCCTCAGGCGAGGTGACGCGCGGTGACGCCCGCGGCGTCCAACGGATGATCAAGCGAGTCGCCGGGACCGGCCCTGGCCTGCAGCCGGAAGAGTTCGTTGAGGCCTGCCTCGATGCCATGGGTTCCATCGATCTATCTGACAGGACTAAATCCATCCTGGTCATGCACGCAGACAAGGCGGACGCGCCGGACTCCGAAGACCGAACGCTCGAAATGTTCCAGCTCATCGTTTCAACACCTGACTTCCAGTACTGCTAGCGCCTCATCATGAGAGAACGCCGGGAGGGACGAATTGGCAACTAACGGGCAGATCAGGAATGGCGGTAAAGCCAAAAAACTGGTCGTCGTTCAGCTATCGGGTGGGAACGACTACCTGAACACGATGGTCCCGTACCAGGACGGGCATTATTTCGATTTCCGGCCGAACATGGGCCTGCGGGGCGATAACGTCATTCCCATCGACGACCGGATTGGTTTCAACTCTCATATGGCGCCGTTCAAGCGCCTCTACGATGCCGGTTCCATGGCCGTCATGATGGGCATCGGCTACCCGGAGCCAAACCGCTCACATTTCCGCTCGATGGACATCTGGCACACCGCGGAGCCGTCCACCAGCTCCTCGGAAGGATGGCTCGGGAAGACGACGAGGGCGATCGACCCCGAGGGGAAAAATCCGGTGACCACCGTCAATTTTGGCCGCGGGCTGCCACGCGCCCTGGCATACCCCGGCGTATCTGTGGCATCAGTCGGCGCCCTCGACTCTTATGGCCTGTACACCGGGCTGGCGGGAGCAGGCAACAAGGACGCGATGCTGGACACGGTGAGCCGCATCTATCAGCCGATGTCAGAAGAGGGATTCCCCTCGCAGCGAATCCTCCAGACCGGCCGTGGCGCTCTCGACGGCGCAGATCTACTGCGCCAGGCGCCCGGCAACTACACCTCTTCTGTCGAATACCAGGATGACAACCCCATAGCCCAGAGCCTCAAGGGCGTCGCTCAGGTGATGTCGGCCGATCTCGGCACCAGGATCTTCTACACCGCCCACGGTAGCTTCGACACGCATACGAACGAACTGGTGAATCACGCCAAATTGTGGGACGAAGTATCGCAGGCCGTTGAGTGTTTCTGGACGGACATGGAGGAGCAGGGACTGGCGGATGACACGGTAATGTGGGTCTTCACGGAGTTCGGCCGCCGCGTCGCGGACAATGGCACCGGCACGGACCACGGCTCCGGCGGCGGGGCGTTCCTGATCGGGCCCTCGGTAAAGGGTGGACTCTACGGGGAGTACCCGGACCTCGACCCGGCGGCCCAGTTGGACGGCGATATCCGCTACAACACCGACTTCCGTGACATGTACACCACGATTCTGGACGACGTCATGGACGTAGATCCCCGTGAGATTCTGAGCGAACAGTTTGGAAAGCTCGATCTGATCCGGGCCTAGCTCGTACGTGCTCCACCCACCATCGCAACCCCTGATTGGATTCCCGAATGCCAGTAACTGAACAGCACTTCTCTTACGGCCACACGATAGGTATTGCCTCGTTTCTCGGGCGCGGCTTCATGAACCCGGTGGACGTGCGGTTCGACAGCACCGGCCTGATGTTTGTGCTGAGCCGCTCGAATGCGGGAAACAAGAACGTACGGATTAGCGCCGTCACACTCGACTCCGAGTTCGAGTACGAGTTCGCAAACTGGGGAACCGCGCCCGGACAGACGACCCAGCCCACCGCGATGGCTTTCGATAGCGAAGACAGGCTCTACGTTGCGGATGAGTTCATGCACAACGTGTCGGTGTTTGACCGCGAGGGGAATTTCCTCAAGAGATGGGGCGAGCTCGGAACCGGGCCCGGCAAGTTCAACCGGCCGTCAGGCATAGCCATCGATTCGCAGGACGACGTCTGGGTAGTTGACCACTTGAACGACCGAGTGCAAAAACTCTCGACCGACGGCGAATACATCTCCTCGTTCGGCTCGGCGGGGAGCGGCCCGGGCCAGTTCAATTTCGCGTGGGGCATAGCCATAGATTCGCATGACGATATCTGGATAGCCGACTGGCGCAACGACCGCGTTCAGCACTTCACCCACGATGGCGAATTCATCTCATCGCTCGGGTCCAGCGGACACTCCGATGGCGAGTTCGACAGGCCTTCCGGGGTCCACGTCTCCAGCCGCGGCGAGATATATGTCGCCGACTGGCGCAATGAGAGGGTGCAGGTATTCGATAGCGATGGCGGCCACATCGAAACCCTGATCGGAGACGCGACCCTCTCGAAGTGGTGCCAGGAGTTTGTCGACGTCAACCCGGAGCAGGCCGGCTGGCGGGAGAGAGCCGGGCTCTTGGAAGTGGAAAAACGCTTCTGGAGGCCATCGGCCATCGAGACCAACTCGGACGGCCTGGTGCTGATCGCAGATAGCTGCCGCCACCGCATCCAGATCTACCAGCGGACGCTACAGCCAGCGATCGTCTAGAGACCGTGCGGGCCGCGCGTCGCAGCCCACAGACAGTAAAAGGCCCTGACGCTTCTTGATACGCTCAGGGCCTTTACTGATTCAGATTCGGCCGATGCCATGCAGTGGCCGGCTAGTTGAGGTCCATCACCGTGTCGAGTTGCAGCGGCAGGGTGCGCCTCAGATTGATCACAGCGCCGGTCGGCGGCTTGATTTCGAGCGTGAATTGATCGTTGGCTCCGGGAATATCAGCGAGAGAGTCAAGTCCAGCCGACAGCAACTTCACCGAATCGTTCGCTGTGACAGACGCAACGTTGTTGTCGCGTGTCAGAATCCAGGCGGTGATTTCAGCCAGCTCATCGCCTTCAAGTAGATTGTCGCCGTCGCTGTCGCCCAGGAAATTCACCGTCCACGGGATGTCGGTCACCGCAACCCCGGCGTCGTTGTACGAGATAACCGTCGCCTGCTGGTTGCCTGACGCGATATCAGGGTCGTCACCACTGCCATCGGCTGTGTAGCCGGGGGTCAGGTCGATCGGCTCCCCGCTCACGGCGTTCGAAACGATGAAGGAAATCTTGAACACTGTCGAAGTTGCACCATCGATTTTCCCTGCGAAGGCGATAACACTGCCTCGCGGCTCGAGCGTGCTGCGAACCTCCAGTATGCCAGAGAAAACCGTTTCTTTGCTGCGTTCGCTCGCAAAGATCCCCGTCGAGAGGACAGTGAACGCGAAAACGGATGCCACGACCACAAAGGCGATCAGGATTATCGCCGTCTCTAAACCGGTAATACCTCGCTGGCCTGAAAACCGTGGCTCCTGGTCTGCCATATTGCAATTCCCCGCGATTGGCGTCCACGCCAGTCCCGCGCGTGGACAGGCATGAATACTGCTGATGAGCGGCATCCGCGGCCCGTCTACATTCCAAATTACAGGGGTGATTCCGAGTAGTCCGTAGAGAGACCTACAACTCCGCATGCGGGTCAGTACCCATTGCTGGAGGGGCCTTAACTGTCAACGAATGGCCGTTGCTCTATGATCCCGCCATCGTTGCGGGGTCGGTATTCGAAAGGGATGAGAGGGTGGTAAATGAGTAATCACGGTATTTTCGACACTGTGATTCGGGGTGGCCGGATAGTCACTCTCTCTGACGTGGCAGACGGAGACATTGGCATTCTTGACGGGGTGATCGCCGCCATCGAGGCGCCTGGCTCGCTCACGGCCACGGCGAAGACTATCGACGTCTCGGGCAAGATCGTGTTTCCGGGCCTCATCGATTGCCACTGCCACTTCCGAGGGTGGGAGGACTACGGGCTGGCAAGCCGGATGGCCGCAGCAGCAGGGCTTACCACCATCATTCCTTTCGCGATCACCGATACGGAGAACGGTGAGAGCCTGCCGGATGCGATTGATCGCCATCGCGCGCAACTCGAAGGCTCGACCGTCCTCGATGTCGCGTTCCACTTCCAGCTCGGCGCCGATCCCCGGATTCTCGAGGGAATACCCGCCGCTATAAAAGGAGGCGTGCGGTCATTCAAGATGTTCATGGCCTACAAGACACGCCGGCCGCCTGTAATGGTGGGTGACGAGTTCATTCTCCGCGCAATGGATCTGGCAGGCGCCAACGGCGGCCTCATTCAGCTTCACTGCGAGAACGGCGAGGTGATCTACTACCTTGAGCGGCAGTTTCAGGCCGAAGGCCGGGTCAAGCCCACAGACTTCCCCGACGCCGCTCCGCCGTGGGTGGAAGGCGATGCCGTCCAACGCGCCATAACCCTCGCAAAAACCTCCGGGTGCCCCACGTATATCGTTCATCTGAGCACCCAGGTCGGATTGCAGGCCATTAGCCGCGCCCGCGCCGACGGCGAGCGCATATGGACCGAGACCTGCCCACAATATCTGCTCCTGGCGGCCGAAGACCACGAGAAGTGGGGTCCCCTCCTGAAGATAGGACCGCCCCTCCGGCCCGTTAACGGGCCGGACCGGGAAGCGCTGTGGAGTGGCCTGGAAAGTGGTGTGATCTCATGTATCGGAAGTGATCATTCACCACATCCAAAAGAGATCAAGGAGCTCGGCTGGGACAACATCTTCGATCAGGCCGGTGGTGCGCCAGTGCCTTACGGAGCCCCATCGATCGAGACACTGGCCCAACTGGTCTACTCGAAAGGCGTGGGGGAACGCGCCCTTCCACTTCCGTACGTGGCGCGAGTGCTGTCCGAGAATCCCGCCCGGATCTTCGGCCTCTACCCTCGGAAAGGGGTAATTCAGGTCGGCTCTGATGCAGACTTCACGATCGTCGACCCAGATCAGAAGACCCGAATTACCGAAGACAGCCTGCTCGGCAAGGCCGGTTATACGCCTTACGAAGGGTGGGAAATGGACGGCGCTATCACGATGTCACTCCTGCGCGGCGAGGTGTTGATGGAAAACGGCCAGGTCGTCGGCAACCCCGGCTACGGCAGGTTCCTGGAATGCGGACCGCCCGTAGATCCTGTTTAGGCTGTGGCACCGGGGCCGGATGGACCACCCGGCCCGCCGCGACGCGAAACGGACGCCCCGCCGGGCGCCCGTTTCCACGTCATCCGTATGGCGTAGTGAGCCTATTCCACCGCGACCGGGTCGGTCGGCGCGCTATCGGCGTCTACGCTGAGGTCAATAACAGGGTCGGTAGCCGGGGCAACCGCTGAGCCATCCTCGGCGGCCGGCTCATCGCCGAACAGCGAATCGTCCGTGGTCGCCGGGACCTCGCCGGTCAGCAGACCGTCACCCGTCAGCGCTTCGCTGACTCCGATTGCCCTTTCCAGCAGGTCGAACACGTCGTTTTCCAGGTCACGGCGCTGGCCGTCTACAGAATGCTCAGCGGCCCGAATCCGCCGCTCGAGGCCGCGGGCCTCCTTCCGGAGATCCTTCAGCCTGATCTCAATCTCGCGAATTCGAATTCTGATCGGCTGGAGAAGTTCGGCTCTAAGCCTCTTCACTTCGCTTTCAATCCCTGGGCGCCCATCATCGAATGAGTTGAAGAATCCCTTCATCTCGCTCTCGATGGCGAACCGAGCGTCATCCAATTCGAAGCGGCGCGACTGCAGCCCCTTGAATGCTGCGTCCATCTCGCCCTGAACGTCTCGCATGTTCAACTCGCTGCTTCGGTAGAAGTCCTGAAGCTCGTCGTCCAGTGACCAGAGATCGTCTTCAAGTGCTCGGGTTTTGTTCTTCAGAGCCTCCTCCATCTCGAAGGCCTTACGCTGCAGTTCCTCAATTTGACGCTGGTTGCCCTGTGCGGTTGATCCGGACTCCTCAGCGATCCGGTACAGAATGACGTTGAGTTCGTCAATCTTCTCGTAGATGTGCTGGGCAGGATCCGTCGAGTACAGGTTGTTGACCTGCGCATCCAGAGTGGAGCGACGGTCCTCAAGCTTATTGATCTGCGCCTGGTATTCCTGCTCCATGTCCGCGACCTGGCTGATGAGCGATTGGAGGAAAGAGTCGTCCGCACTGCCGGCCACGCCGCTGGACTGGCGCAACAGGCCGTCGATCTCGAGCCTGACGATTTCGATCTGGGACTGCCAGAACGAAGACTCTTCATCGATGCTGCGATCGATCCCGACAAGCTTCATGTAGTACGGCTCAGCCTCAGCGTCCCGCAGCAGCCGCAGATCGGAAATTTCACCTTCAAGTGAGTCGATCTGCGCCGCGCTGTCGTCGCTCAGAGTGATCGCGCTGGTTGTGTCCAGAGAGGCCGCCGCATCGGCGATCTCCACATTGATCTCATCGACACGCGCCTGGTGCGGGGCGACCGCCGAGTCGCGATCGGCTTCAATCACCGCAATCGCTGAGTCGGTGACGCTGTATATGGCGCCGATCTCGTCTTCGAGCGCGAAGAGCTCTGCCTCGAGGGCCAGAACCACATCGGTCGTGGAAGCAGTTCCGTCATCCACCTCGATAAGCTCGAGCTCAAGAGCGTCGCTCTGATCGAGGAGCGGTCCGACGATGGCGTCCTCATCTTCGATCAGTGCGTTGATCTCAACTTCCGCCTCAGCGCTGATCGCAGCAATGATGTCGAGTTCGCTCTGCAATTCCGCATTGAGCGCTTCAAGTGCGGCTACGAGGGCCGGGTCCGGTGACGCCGCCGTACCGGTCGAAGATGAAAGCTGCGATATCTCTGCCTCCAGGACGGCGATATCGGAGTCGTAAGCAGCCAGGACCAAGTTCAGATCGGCCTCTGTGGTGTTCCGGCTGTTGTACAGTCCTGACAGAATGCTATCAAGCTGTGACTCCAGGAACGCGATGTCGGCCTCAAGCGAAGAGATATCCGCCTCGACTCCGAACGCGTCAGCGCCGGACTCGCTGAGGTGGAACTTCTCGTCCTCAATCTGACGGTAGAGATCGTCGATGGGACCTCTGCCCCAGTTGTAGAGGTTGTTCAACTCATCGTTGATCTCATCAAGCTCGAACCGGGTATCTGAAGCGGCGCCATCAACGTTCTGCTGTGCCTGACTGGCCTCGTGGTAGAGAGCGTTGATCTTGTCGTTGATCTCGTTGACGCGATCGTTCGTATTCGGATCTGCCCAGTTGAACGCCTGGCTCAGGAGGTTGATCTGGCCGTAGATCTCCTCGACCGGCGCCCAACCGCGCCGGTACAGTTGGTCGAGCTCGCGCTGCAACTCATACCGCCTGTCTTCAAGGACTTGCGATTCAGGTGACCGGAATGCGTCGAACCCGCCGCCGTTGAAGTGATTCTGAAGCTTCCGCTCCTCCAATTCAATCTCGCGGTACTGGCGCTCGATGTCCTGGAATTTGGCCTCAAATTCCTGCTGTGCGACGAACAGCTCGCCGCCCGGCGCCCAGGGATCTTCCTGCGACTCCCACAGCGGCCTGAGGACCGTTTCCTCAATCTCACGCTCCTGGAAAAAGAGATCCTCCAGCTCATCTTGGAGCGGCTCGATCTCGTTTTCGATCAGCGCGCGGAGTTCGTCCTCCAGCGGCCGAATTTCGGTATCTTCAAGCTCCCGTACCTGCCTGCCCGTCTCAACGGCGTCTCGCGCGCTTTGCGTAGCCAGCGCCTCACATGCCGTGCCGGCAAGCACGAATGCGCCCAGGGCCAACGGCCACAGGCGGCGGAGGTTCAAAATCAAATTGCCCTTGCCCATCTTCTTTACCTACCAAATTCCGGGGGCTTGTATGCAGTTCCCACACACTGTGACCCAGCGTCGGGAGCGGTGATCGGCTGATCGATCCGCATCCCGTCCTCCTTCCCGGATAACAACGCTTCAATCAGTCTCCGGCATGCCGGCCGGCGATAGAGCAAAATCGGGGCTCGTACTAGTGAGCCGATGGGTTCAGGGGGCTAGGCGAAACCCACCAGTAATCCCACCAATAAAGAGACGGCCACGGAGGGGAATCCCGTTTCTGCCTGCGCAGATGGACGAGATGGGCGCCCGAATGGGTATAGGACGAATTGCCTGGCTCAAGTTGCGAGCCTGGTCTCAACCGCCGGTCGGGTTTCGCTGCCCGGAAGCCGCGGTCTGTGCTGGTTCGTACAGGTGGTAGTGTTGTCCGCCAATCTTCGATTTTTGCCCGGCGATTTCTAACCCGGATGAGTTAATGCGTATTCTTTATCTCATCAGGGCATCCCACCAGGGCATCCCATCTGGTAACGCCCGATGACGGCGATATTGACCTGATACGGGAGAGTCGATTGCCACGAGTCACAGTTATGCGATACCTGCTGCCGGCGCTGTTGCTGATCGTGTTCGCGGCGTGCAGCAGCGATCAGGAGCTGGCCGAGCCGACTGCGGCCACAGCCACCCCTGCAGCCGCGCCCTCCCCTGGCGCCACGCCCATACTCACCGCCACATCAGAGAGCAGCCCGACGGCTGAGCCCGTTGAGCTGCCAGATGTGGATACCCTGGCGGCTAGCGCGTTCGTGCACGTACGGGCCTTGATCAATGAGGTGCCGCCTCGGACCTCGACGACCCCGGGCGAGCTGGCCGCTGCGGAGTATCTGCAGGATCAGTTGCTGGGATTTGGCTACGAGACTTCCATTCAGGAGTTCCCTGTTCTGCAAATTCCTCCAGAAGGGCAATACGTCACCGTCGAGGGAGCGCTTCTTCAAACCATCACGGCCCGGGTCATCCAGGGAAGTGGAGAGGGCGTGGTCACGGGGCCGCTCGTTTACGTGGAGCTTGGCCGCGAAGATGAGTTGCCGGCCGAAGGCCTGGAGGGCGCCATAGCGCTGATCGAGCGCGGCATCATTCCCTTCATCGAGAAGGTCCGCAACGTGGCCGCCGCGGGCGCCATCGGCGCGGTTATCTTCAACAATGATCAGGGCCTCTTCAGAGGGACTTTCGGGGAGCGGTTCGATACGCCAACAACCGGGATATCACGCGCCGACGGGCAAGAACTGGTACGCGCCCTGCAGGCAGGTCCTGTAACAGCGACGGTGAGCCTCTTGGCGGACATGGTCTCGAGCCAGAACGTCGTCGCGATCAAGCCGGAAGGCTCCGGCGACACAGGCGACCCGGGCGACGTTAGTGACATCGTCATAGTCGGCGGCCACTACGATACGGTGCCCGGTGCGCCCGGGGCGGGCGATAACGCCGCGGGAACCGCGGTCGCCGTTGAGATCGCGTCCCGGCTGGCCGATATCGACCTGCCATACGAGCTGCGGATTGTCCTGTTCGGCTCGGAGGAGCTGGGGCTGCTCGGAAGCAGCCACTACGTGTCCACACTGTCGCCGGATGAGATCGAACGGACAACGCTGATGCTCAACCTGGACGCCCTGGGCGCCGGGCAGTTGGAAGTGATCGGCGACCGCCCCCTGGTCAACGCGGTAATGGATATCGCCGAATCCGAAGGCATTCGCATACGGCAGGGAGTGGTCCCCCTGGGCGCCAGCAGCGATCACGCGTCGTTCCGAGCGGTGGGGATACCGGTCGTATTCCTCGTTGGCAGTGACTCCACACGCCTGCACTCGCCGGGTGACACCATAGGGGGGGTTCGGCAGGAGCTTCTGGGGCAGGCCGTGCTCATAAGTCTCAGAGGACTACTGGGAGAGTTTGCCGGCAACGCTCCTTCCGCGTTCTCCCTCTCGGCACAGTAGCCAGCTTCCCGCGAGCGACCCCACGCTTATCCGTCCTCGGGAGCGCCAGGGGCGTGTAGCCGTGCGCTACCAGTACTCAGTGCCCGGCTCGCCTTTCATTGGCCCAACGGTCTCACCGGTCACCCAGCCCCCGTAGTAGCCGCCGGGCTGGGCGGAGGTCCTCTCGCCATCAACGTAACAGTCGACCAGCCCGGGGAAAAAGCTGTAGTAGCCGGCAATTTCGCGGTATTCCGCCGCGGGCTCCGGATATGACCACGCGGCTTTGCTGACTATCGCTCCCTCACAGGCGAGGTCGAAGTACACGGCCTTCCCCTTCCATTCACAGGCAGACGTCTGCCAGGATGGCCGCAAAGCAGCCGTGCCAACGTCGGCCGGGGGCAGGTAATAGACGGGAGCGCCGTAAGTCTCCAGAACCCGGAGAGCACGAACCGAAAGGGCGATTTCTACCGCACCGCAGGCGACTCTGATCTCCCGCGTCGTCGCCTCAATTACAGGCGGCCGAGGATAGTCCCAGACAGACTCCTGGCCGGGACCGGGCTGAGTGCGGCTCAGCATGGCCCGACGACTGAGAGCGTATTCTCCCAGAAACGCCAGCTTGAGTCACCGGCGGTAAGGCCCCAGAGCGGCGGAATACTGGCTTGAGGGGCAATGACCGAATTAGGATTCGTGGCCATGTGGAAGGGGATCAGAGGGCCAGATGATTCTGACGTCGCGAAGTCCCAGCACGTTTCGACCCCGGCCAACAAGATTCGATCGTCCGGCGCCGGGTGGGCAATCGCGTACTCGCGGAAAAAGTCCAGCGCCTGACCTTCGTTCCACCGGTGAGGAAGTGGTCCCGCGGTTGCGACGATCAATTTCGGCCGATTATCGAAATTTTCCTTGATGTCACCGAACTCGGTAAGAAAAAACACCGCGAGCAAAACGGCAATCACACCGATAAAGATCGCGATGGCGACGCGACCCGATGGATTGCGGATCGACTGCCGCACACTAGTTTTAGATTTTCTGAGATCGTCCATACAGTTGGCCGAAATTCCCTTCAGCCTTATTGTCGTCCTTCCATCGCCGGATGGGGAAGAGGGCAGGCGCAGGCGGCGGGAAGTGATTCGCTGAGTTTCGTTCAGCCTTGCGCTGGTGTTACTGGTGTTATAAGAATCGACTGTGTAAATTCAGCATCATAGTGATCGTCTGGCCTGGCTGGAGCAACTTGTCCGCGCCCGGCTAGGCGAACCATCAGCCGCTCGAGATCCCGCCCGGTCGACGCCCAGGTAGCCGCCGAGAAAAGCAACCACTCCATGACAACCGCCACAGGCACGCGCCCACAGACGCCGGACCCCGAATCGCCCGCAGAACTCCTCACCCGTTACGATGAAGTTCGCGCCTTCACCGAGAAGCTGTGCGAAACGATGGTCCCTGAGGATTACGTTGTCCAGACGATGCCGGACGTAAGTCCGACGAAGTGGCACCTCGGGCATACCACCTGGTTTTTCGAGGCGTTCATCCTGCGGGACAAACTTCCCGGTTATATCTCTCCGAATCCGAAATACAACCTTCTATTCAACTCCTACTACAACGGGATTGGCAAACAGTGGTCCCGGCCTCAGCGGGGACTCCTATCCCGTCCGACAGTCAGTGAGGTATACGATTTCCGGCGCTTTGCGGACGAGAAGATGCACGATCTGCTGGACCGGATAGAACGCGATGCCGACCCTGACCGTCTGCGCGAGTTGACCATCCTGGGGCTCAACCATGAGCAGCAGCACCAGGAGCTCCTGCTCACCGACATCAAGCACGTATTCTCAATCAATCCACTGAATCCATACCTTGTGGAACTCCCACCTGACCAGGAGCCACTGGGCGTACCGAATATGGAGTTCCTGGGATTCGATGGCGGTCTCACTGAGATCGGATACGATGGCCGGCAGTTCCACTTCGACAACGAAGGCCCCGTCCACCAGGCGCTGGTGAGACCGTTCGAAATAGCATCCCGCCTGGTAACGAACGGCGAGTTTATCGAGTTCATCGAGGCCGGCGAGTACCAGCGCCCGGCCAACTGGCTCGATAAGGGGTGGAAGACCGTCCAGACTGAGGGCTGGCTGGCGCCACTCTACTGGGAAAAAACGGAACAGGGCTGGACACATTACACACTGGGCGGCAGACGCCCGGTGAACCCTGACGAGCCCGTTGTTCACGTAAGCTACTTCGAGGCCGACGCCTATGCTAGATGGAAGGGCATGCGGCTTCCCAACGAACACGAATGGGAAGTTGCAGCGCGTGAAGCGGATACGCCTGACGCTACGTTCGTGGACACACTCCGCTGCCACCCCTCTGCGCTCTCAAAGGACGCGCCGTCGGGCAAGCTGCACCAGATGTTCGGAGAGGTGTGGGAGTGGACGATGAGTCCATATTCGCCGTATCCGGGCTACGCGCCCGCGCCTGGAGCGGTGGGTGAATACAACGGCAAGTGGATGGTGGACCAGATGGTCCTTCGCGGCGGATCTTGCGCCACATCAGAATCACATATCAGGCCGACATACCGGAACTTCTTCCCTGCTGACGCAAGGTGGCAGTTCATGGGCATCCGTCTTGCCAGGGACGTCAGGTAGGCTCACGTGGTTGACAGCACTATCGCAAACGCAGGCGGCATCTCGAGGTCCGACTGGACCTCTGATGAGTTCAAGATAATCTCCGGCGCAAACGCCGCGGCCAATGGCCTCTCAGCGCCTTCTCCCTCCCCTGGCGACTCAACTATGGACGAGATCGTTCGCGGCCTCAGCGGACGCCAGAAGAAGCTGCCATCGAAGCTCTTCTATGACGAGCGCGGCTCGCAACTCTTCGATGACATCTGCAACCTCAGCGAGTACTACGTGACCCGTACTGAGACGGCGCTGATGGAAAGCTACGCCGATGAGATCGCCGCCGAGCTGGGCGCGGGAGCGATGTTGATTGAGTACGGCAGCGGATCGAGCACGAAGACGCGGGTGCTCCTGAGTCATCTCGATCGACCGGCCGGATATGTTCCCATCGATATCTCGGCAGAGCACCTGATCAAGACCGTGCGCGCCCTGAAGCGCGAATATCCCGGGCTGGAAATTCACCCGCTGGCGGCAGACTTCACGCGGCCGTTCGCCCTCCCGGCTTCAGTGAACGGGAGTTTTAGCGAGAATCCGAACCGTGTGATCTACTTCCCAGGATCAACAATCGGCAACTTTGAGAAACATGAAGCAACCGATTTGATGAGAGGTATGGCGAGCATCGTGAAAAAGGGCGGCCGCCTGCTGATCGGCGTGGATCTGGACAAGGACCCGGAGGTCCTCCAGCGGGCGTACGACGACTCTCTCGGCGTAACGGCCGAATTCAATCGAAACATCCTCGTCCGCCTGAACCGGGAGTTCGGATGCAACTTCGACGTTGACCAGTTCGAGCATCGAGCCATCTACGACGCGCAGCACTCACGGGTTGAGATGCACCTCGTCAGCCTCGTGCCACAGACGGCAACGGTGTGCGGCAAAACTGTCACGTTTGAGATCGGCGAGACAATCCTGACCGAGTACTCACACAAGTACACGATCAGCACCTTCACTGAAATTGCCGAACAGGCAGGTTTCCAGAGCAGGCGGGTCTGGATGGACCCGGAAGAACTGTTCAGTATCCACCTGCTCGAAGTAGCCTAGCTGTA
>JADFPB010000186.1 GCA_022562515.1 Chloroflexota bacterium
CCGGCGCGCCCAGGCTGCCAGCCGGCCCCGTATGCGGGGTCGACTGTGTATGTGTTGAAGTTGGCAGTCTCCATCGTTTCATCTGGACCACCCGGCCTGGCTGCTGTTGCTGCGGCGACGCGCTCCTGGCGCTGGGGGATAATGCACGGGCGCCCAGACATCCCGGGAGGTCATCGTGAGAATACTCATCACCGGCATCGCAGGAACCATCGGCACGATTCTGGCCGAGCGGCTATCGGCGGAGCACGATGTCACAGGCATCGATCTGCGGTCATCAGACGCGTTCCCGACCGGTCTGGTCGACCTGAACGACTACGAAGCGCTGCTACCCGAAATGGACGGTGTGGAAGCGGTCATCCACCTTGCCGCCGAGCGGCAGCACGAGCGGCACATCGGCTGGGACATACTGATGCCAAGAAACGTCCAGCCGACGGCAAACGTGTTCCAGGCGGCGCACGAGGCGGGAGTCCGGCGCGTCGTCTTCGCAAGCTCGATGCATGTGATGGGCATGTACGAGGAGGATGAGCCGTGGGCGTCTATAGTCGCCGGCAGGTACGAGGGCCTCAACGCGGACACCGTGCCACTGGTAGGCCGATTCGCGCCGGTGCGCGCCGATGGCCGCTACGCGGTGACGAAGGCTTTCGGCGAACAGCTGGGCCGCTACTACGCGGAGGCGGAGGGGATGGAAGCGGTCTCCGTGCGCCTCGGTACCATCAGCCAGGACGACCGGCCGGGGGTTGACCCGCGGTCGTTCGTGAGCTGGTTCTCACATCGCGACCTGGGCGACTTCTTCGCCGCATGTATCGAGCAGTCCGACCTGAAGTGCGAGATCGTCTACGGGGCGTCGGCGAACACCTGGAAGGTATACGACACGCCCGGTTCCTGGGAGGCGCTCGGCTTCAAGCCGCAAGACAACGCGGAGGGATACAGGTAGGGAAGCCTGCGCTCTCCGCGTGCGATGCTCGATGTCCGCCGCGGGCTCAGCCACCGATGGTGATCGGCCCGGCGTCGCCGCCCGCGCCCGCCACCACGAGCCTGCCGAGGAAGTAGTCCCAGCCGCCCGAGTGCTCGCCGACGGCGGCTTCAGGCAGCCCGGTATGGGTCAAAGTAAGGATCGTCGCGTCGCCGTCTGCCTCAAGGTCTACTTCGACCCGCGACGAGCCCGGCGGAACACCGTCAGCGGGCGCGCCGTCCCAGCCCCATGTGAATACGACACGCGAATGCGGCGTTACCTCGACGTACTCGCCGATGGCCGTGGCCTCCGCCGTCATCTTCACTCTGAAAACGCCCCCGGGAGTGGGATCCAGATCGGCTTCAGTGCCGGCCCAGCGAATCATCAATTCGGGCTCTGTCAGGAACGGGAATACCGTCTCGCGGGGCGCCTCTATGCGAATCTCTTTTGTGATTACCAAATCAACTGACGCCACTGTCGCTGTCTCCTTCTGTCCGGCCGGGTTTCTGGTCGGCTTTCTGGCCGGCTGCCGGGCTGGCACCGGGGCCGGTGCGCTTCCTGTGGTCTGTTTCTGCGGCGTCTTTGAGCAGGCCGAGGCGGTAGTCCCAGAACAGTTCAAGAAACTTTCTGAGATCGGCCAGTCCCTCCGGGCGGGCGCGGTAAAAGCGCCGCGTGCCCTCGCGCCTCTCGGTCACCAGCCGGCAGGCCTTCAGGATCTTCAGATGCTGGGAGATCGCGGGGCGGGTGACATCGAAGTGTGTAGCGATGTCCCCCGCGGACATCTCGTGTGCCCGAACCAGCTCTAATATCTCTCGTCGGCGCGGCTGCGCCAGTGCCTGCATTACGTCGTCCATGCAGGTTATTTAAGCAAACACTTACGTAAGTGTCAACTAACCTACACCAGCCGCCGCAGCGCTTATTCCGTCACCCAGCTGGCCGGGACTCTGAAGGCTATGACTTCCGCGGTGGCCGTCTCGATTCCGCCCGACTCGAGCGAGAGGCGCAGGTTTGTTCGTTTTTCGGTGCTCGACTCGACTATCGCCGTCAGGGTAACCGGGCTATCGATGGGAGTCGGCTTCTGGAAGCGAACATTGAGGGTGCCGGTGGCGTACCAGATCTGATCACCTTCGCCGATTTTCCGGCCTTCTACCCGGTAGGCGTGCGCGATTGCGGTGCAGATCCCATGGCAATCGAGCAGCGTGGAGATGATGCCGCCGTTCAGCACGTCCGTGGGTCCCGCCATGTGGACTGGCTGCGGGTTCCAGGTCGCGGCGGAGCTCTCCCCCGGCGTGGACCAGTGGGATTTGAGTTGCAGCCCACCGTCATTGAGATTTCCGCAGCCCCAACAATGGTTGTTTGGGATCAGGTCCTGAAAGGCATCTTGAGAGGCGTCTGTCATCGGGAACTCCGGTTGGTTCGGGTGAGGGCAAGATTTTTGCTGAGTGCCGACTATAGCGCAACAGCTAAGATGCGCCAGTTCGCCCCGGATTTTTATGAATCAAAATCGGTCACCGGACCGTTGGCCCGGGTCGATCGTAAGGAACAGGAAATGGCGCTACCCGGTCTTCATTTCGGCCTCTTCAGCCGGGTGCCCGCACGCACCGGGATATCTGACGCCGAGTCGCTCGACGAGTTCTTCGGCATTGTCGAGGAGTCGGAGCGGCTGGGCTACGATGCGGTATGGATCGGCGAGGAGCATAACGAGCCCGGGGTTTTCATCTCCGGCGCCAACTTTCCCATAGCCGCGGTAGCAGCGTCCCGCACCAGCCGGCTGCAGATCGGCCTCTCCATCGTGGCGGTCCCGCTCAATCATCCACTCCGCACCGCCGAGGCTGCGGCCACGGTGGACCAGATCAGCCACGGCCGCCTGATATTCGGGGCGGGCAGAAGCTCGAAGATAGACGCGTACGTGTCATCCGGCATCGACTACGACGAGAGTCGGGAGCGGCAGGTGGAGGGGCTTGAGGTCATTCGCAGGGCGTGGACCGAGGAGACGTTTACACACAGGGGCAAGTTCTACAACTTCCCAGATGCGAGGATCGCGCCGAAGCCATTCCAGCGGCCGCATCCACCCATCTATTACGCGGCGGGCAGCCCCGCGTCATTCGAAGTGGCCGGGCGCGAGGGTTACAACATATTCATCATGCCGCGCGGCGACCGGAACGTAATTCGCGAGCGGGTTGAAACCTACCATCGCTCATGGCAGGAAGCCGGCCATGCGGGCAGAGGCGATGTGGTGGGAAGTTTCCTTGTCTACGTGGCGGACACGATGGAGAGGGCGGTGTCCGAGCCGCGTGAAAGCGTGATCAAGTTGTGGGAGCGGCAGGCGTGGATCGGGGGGCCTCATGAGGCGCTGGACGATGAGGCGAACAGGCAGCGCGCCCGGGGGATCAAATACCTGACCGAAACCCCGTATGAGGAGCACGTAGAGAGTGATGTGATCGTCAATTTCGGCACGCCGGAAGTTGTTGCAGAGCGGCTGCAAACGCTCAGGGACGAACTTGGCCTCTCAGGGTTCCAGTTGGATATGGGGATGTACAACCTGATGCCGCCTGAGCAGGTGATCGACAGCATGTCGCTCTTCGCCGAGGCGGCCAGGCCTCTGATCAAGTAAGGCAATCGGCGTTGCCCAGGACGTATTGTGCATGGGACGGCGTCCAATCGGGTGATTGAGGGAGAAAAATTGGATATTGAGGTTGGGCAGATGGCCACCCGTGAATTGACCGTAACGGCCGAGATGGTGGCGGCATACGCCGAGATCACCGGAGATTACAACCCGCTTCACTTCGACGAAGAGTTCACGGCTTCGACCCGTTTTGGGCGGCTCATGGCCCAGGGTGGCATCGCGGTTGGGCTTCTGCATGCGCTGGTCGCTATGGATATGCCGGGGCCCGGCACGGTCTTTTTGCGGCAGAGCTGGGTTTTCCCGGCGCCGGTCTACATAGGCGACACGATTCATGCCGAAGCGACCGTGAAAGCCACCTATCCGGAGCGCTCCAGGGCCGACATAGATTTCGTGGTCACCAACGGCGATGGGGCGGAGGTGCTGAAGGGGGAGACAACCGTTTACCAGGCGGCGCCACTGTCCTGACAGAGCGGCCGGGGAGTTGACCGGCCGGGGCTGCTACTCCAGTCTCGATTTTGGCTTCGAGGGTAGCGCCGCCGCGCGTTCTGCTTTGAGGAAGGCGTCAGACGGTCCGTCCATGAGACACGGAAGAGTGATAATGACCGCGGTGCCGGCATTTTCTTCACTTTCGACAATCACGGTTCCGCCGTGCAACTCCACGATCGTTTTGACGATGAAGAGGCCAAGGCCGGTCCCGTCCACTGAGCGCGTTTCCTGGTTATCCGCCCTGAAGAATGGCGAGAAGAGATGCCGCTGGTCTTTTGCGGAGATGCCTATGCCGTGGTCGCGTATCCGGATCGAAAGATTGTGCTGTTCCCTGGATACGTCCAGTTCTATCTCAGAGCCCTCCGGCGAGTACTTCGAGGCGTTGCTGACCAGGTTTGTGACCACCTGGGCCAAGCGGTTCTGGTCCGCGTTGAGCCACAGCCTGTCCTGCGGGATGTGCTGCAACAGTCTCTGGCTCTTTGCCCGCATTAGTGGCGCAAAACTTCGGGTGAGTTCTTCGAAAAAATCTTGACCGTCGAATTCCTGAAGTTGAACCTGGAATGTCCTGGCATCCATGCGGGACACGTCCAACAGGTCGTCGATCAGCACATCGAGCCGACGGGCGCTCCTGCGCATGACATCCACCTGCTGACGCTGCCTGTCGGTCAGGTTGCCGTCGCGGTTCCGGGCCAGCACGTCGGCGAAGGCCACCAGGCTGGTGAGCGGCGTCTTGAGTTCATGTGTAACAGTGGTGAGGAATCTACTGCGTTCACGGTCGACACGAGCGAGCTCCCGTGCCTGCGCCTCCAGCTCGGCCGAGCGCTGGCGCTCTTGCGCGAGTGTTACGGTCTGTTCGAACGCCACGGCATTTTGTATGGCGGGGGTGATATGTATGGCAATTCTCCCCAGAAGATCGAGGTCGATTTCTGAGTAGGCATTCGCCTGTTTGCTTTGCAGCGAGAGGTATCCGATGGGCCCCCCGGCTTCGGTTCCGAGAGGCACTTCCACTTTGCTGACCAGTCCAGACTCTGCTGTGATCGAGGCGATGCTCGGATCGACAAGCTCGGATTGAAGCTGACTGCGCCACTCCCATCCGCGTGTCCGATTGGCTCCGATTGGACAGACCACATCTCCTACATTGAAACCCGGAGTGGAGATTCCGCGGGCGAACCTGATCCTGAGATCGCCGGTTTCTGGTTCGATCAGATTGATTGCCAGGCGGTCGTACTTGATCAGGTCTTCGATCTGATCGGCCACGCGATCATAGACGTTCTCAAGGTTGAGGTCTCCGGACACCGTGAACCCGATCTCGGCGACGGCCGTCCGTTCGCGCGCTTCCCG
>JADFPB010000187.1 GCA_022562515.1 Chloroflexota bacterium
CGTGTCGCCTTCGCTCAGCTTCACCGTATGGCGGGTACCGTCCGTCGAGATGGTCCAACTCTCAGCGAGATGAGGGACGATCTGAGCGGCGGCGTTCATGCGGTTCGCAGTTTCGTGTATTCCGAGCCACACGAGACGCTCACCCTGCCGGCCACCGTTCGCAGATGGCATGCCAACGAATGAAAAGACCGCCGGCCACGCGATTGTCAGCGTGCCGGATGGCGTGCCGGGCGCCGGGGTGTCGTCAACCCGTCCCGGGGTCGCGGTGACTACGACTTGTACTTCTACCGCTACTTGCTTCTCTACGATCGTCTCTTTCGTCACTATGACGGTTTCAACGACCGTTTCTCCCGCGACCTGTCGTTCGACGAGGACCGTCTGAATAACCGTCTCGACGGTGTCGCTTCCGCATGCGATGGTAGCGACCATGGCTCCGGTAATTAAGATGGGAGCCCACCATTTGAATTTCAGCCTGATGATCCCAAAGCTCATCTTTACGCCTCCTTTGGTTCGTCCAGCCAGGGCAGAGGGATTGCCAGTGCCTGCCTTTTCAGCGATCCACCCGTACCAGGCAATCCGACCGTCCTAGTGGCGGCAGTTTAAGAACGCGTCCTACTGATGTCAAACTGGCAAACAAAACGGCCCGCGTGTGAGTCTGTGGAGAGGATCACTCGGTGCGGGTCACGAAAGTCGTGAATCAGACGTCCAGACCCACTGGATAGAACCCGGAGGCGCGGTGCTGGATTGGCCGAGGGCGCGCCTGATTCAGTGTTGGTAAGATCGCTCACCAATACGTCTCGAGTTTCCCTTGAGGCCAGGGGGGATCTCAGCGTTCCGGATGATTCCCCGTCGCCTTGATGGACAGCTAATCCACCTCGGTGGCCCTGCATCTGGCGATGATATCTGTGGTGGAGATGCCGGCGGTGTACTCCACGGTGCGGTAGATGCCGAGTTCGATGGGGGTCTTGTAAAAGAGTTCTTCCAGCTCTCTGGAGAAGTCGTTTCCGTGCAAGACCAGGTCGATGTTGTGGCTGTTGATCCACTCCCGGTCCATGGTGAGCGGCGCGTTGGGAATTACCTCGTCGACGTAGCGGCAACCGGCGACGGATTCAACTCGCTCTTCCATGGAAAAAATAGGCCGGCGTTTATAGCTCATGACAACTTCATCGGCATGAATTCCGACCAATAAATAGTCGCCTTGCTCGCTGGCTTTTTTGAGGAAATTAACGTGGCCGTAATGAAACAGATCAGCCACCATATCTACGTATACTTTTGCGATTTCACTTCCTCCTGAATCGAATGGGCTTACGGTCGATAAATCCAGACCTTAAGAGGTCGCTTCCGGCACCAGTACATGAGCTCTGCCCGAGCTTATTTCAGGATCCGGCCTGTATACGTAATCTACACCGCGGGCAAGCCTTTCCAGGTAGAGAATCTCTTCGTGGCCTTCGTACTTGATGGCAAGGACGTAATTCCCGTCTGCCGGGAGGTAAAGCCTGGTATAGCCGTCATTGTCTGTCGTCGAGCGGTCCAAACCGACCCGCACCGTCGTAGCGGCCACAGTTACTTCGGCGCGATGAACAGGCCGGTCGCGCTGGTCGAAAACCCTGAGTCTTCCCGTGCGGCGCCCGGGCAGGAAGCCGCTGACCCAGCGGACCAGTTTTTCGACGTTCGTTGGAGGGGCTGCATCCGGCATCAAGTCCAGCACGTCCTGCTCGAACCCCGCCTGTTTCGGGATGGTCCATTCTGGGCCGTACTTAAGCCGCAGATACTCTTCGGGAGGGTTCGGCACCATGAACCGCTCCCCCAGAAAATCGATTTCCATGGGGTCAACATACAAGCTCACAGGGATCTGAACGGCGGGCCACTGGTATATGGAATCGTCGATGATCCGGTAGCAGGTCCAGTCCAACTGCGTGCCCGATTTGTGCATGTCGACGCTCATGTGAAGATCACTGTCTATGACCTCTACTTCAAATCCGCGCTTCCGGAACACTTCGGCGGCCTGCTGCACCAGTGGCTCGGTCAGGCCGTGCATGCCGATTATGGAGCCGATGTCGAGATCGTCGTCCCATCCGATAAATGCCTGGTCACGGACGGCGCCCAGGCACGTGCCGTGGCGGAGAAAAAAGGCGAGCCCGAGTTGATCGAGGATCTCTTTCGCCTCTTTCAACACCACTTCGGCGGTGGCCATGTCCATAGGCTCAAATACCATTGGCTGCATGACTGGTGGTTCTCCTGCCTGAGTGAATTTCCGGTATGAATCGATGGGGCGGACTGGATAAACCGGACCATACGACGTATGCTCTTGGCTGTTCGACACTATACGGGCCGGCCGGGGAGGACGGGCTGGCCAATAGTAGCGCCGGTCGCATATTACCCCCGGTCTGAGGCAGGCATCTGGAAGTAGCCGCCCGGGCCCGCAGTTATGGTCACATCATTACGGCCAGGACGGCAGGGGCCGACCGGACAATCGCACTGCGGACTCTGATCAAGCTGGATGGTCAGCGACACCTGTCATACGCGTGCGGCTAATTTGCTTCCAACACTAGCGCCAACGGCGCACGTCAGGGGTTGTTGCATGCTCGATCTGCAGACACAGAGAACCACGCCGCAAGAACGTGACCTGATAGCCAGGCTTGAGCGGCTTAGTTCAAGCGCCGGATCACACTCACCCAGCCTCACAATGATGCAGGAGGCTCTCCCCGATATTGATGTCCGGATCGATGCCTGCTACCTGTCAAATCCTCTCGCCACAGATCTCTTCTGGTCGCATTTCAACTCCGACGCCTCCAAAGACCCGCGATTTTTTATGCGCATGCTCGAGGCGTACCCCTCCCAGAACAGGATCATTGCCGAGCGCTTCTCCCATGCGATCGCTGTCGACCCCGGCCGCATTTTCATCGCCAACGGCGCGACCGAAGCCATCCAGGCGGTCCTCCACAACTACTCGTCGCACGTTCACGTCAACGTTCCGACTTTCTCTCCGTACTATGAATTCGCAACTCCGAAGCACGAAGTGACGACGTTCCAGCTCGATCAAGATGAGGATTTCGTGCTTGATCCTGAACGGTATGTGCAGTCAGTGAAACGCAGCGGCGCTGACGCCGCGATACTGATCACGCCGAATAATCCGGATGGCTACCAGATCCCGGACGACCACCTGGAATGGATCCTTTCGCAGCTCTCCGACCTCAGGACTGTTGTCGTTGATGAGAGCTTCATCCACTTCTCCAGAGAGGCGGAGTCACAGCGGCTGCCGACGCTGGTCGGCCTGACGGACAACTACCCCAATACCACCATCGTCAAGAGCATGTCGAAGGACTTTGGCATCGCGGGGATACGTGCAGGGTACGCGATCATGAAGCCGTCACGCGTAAATGAGCTTCTGGATCATGGCTATCTCTGGAATATCAACGGACTGGCCGAGTATTTCTTCTCGCTCTTTTCGCGACCTGAATTTTTGGACGAATACAGAACCGTTCTGAAAACTTACAACGGCTATATTTTTGAATTCAAATTGAAGACTTCAGCGGCCGGATTCATACGGAGCTACCCGACTGGCGCTAACTTCCAGCTAATGCGGATAACCAACGGCATGACATCTGAGTTGGTCACGACATTGCTGTTGTTGAGGCACGGGGTCTACGTAAGAAACTGCGCAGACAAGATTGGACTCGATGGCGAGTTCATCCGGGTTGCGATCAGGACTGAGCCTGAAAACGCGCTTATATTCCAGGCTCTTGAGGACGTCCTGGCCTGAGCAGGGGCGGTTTCTTCTCTCCCCTGCCTGCGCCGCTCCCCCCTCAGAGCGCGGCTGAGGCCCGGTAGCGCTTCGCGTATGCCTCAGGCGACATGCCCGCCGCTTCCGCCAATCGCGCACACATCTCCGGGTCCTCGATGTCCTCCGGCTCGAGTCGAATCATGTACTCGCGCGCAACCTGGTAGAGCTGTGAGTCGACATCGACCATCCGCACTTTCGGGCGACCGGTTCCGGCTTCACGAAGCTCCTCAAAGGGGAGGGCCGTCAGGCGTCGCTGCACCATGCAGACCAGTCCGCCGTTCTTGAGGCGGTCTTCTGGCGACTCATCGAGGAGAAACCGGACGGCCCAGTGGCCCAGCGTACGGGTGTACTCGATGTCGAAGGGAATCGGCGCGGCCGATCTGAACTCATAACCCATGGTCGTTTCGACGATTGCGAACGACTCTCCCCGCTCGGCGAAGCGCTGTTGTACCTGTCGTTTGAGGATGGTTGCGAGCGGAATCTCGCCGAGCCGTATGTGGCCAAACTCGTCGTGGTCGATCTCAACACCGGGAATCGCGGCAAGTTGCTCGGGGTCGACCAGCTCCGCAACTCCCTCCGCGATGACCGCCAGGCCGTCTTTGTGGCCATGCACTCGGCGCTTCATGATGGCGCCTTCGAGGACGTCGGTTATGTCGGCGAGATCGATTCGGGGCTTGCGGAACTCCTCTGGTATGACGGTCACCGTAGCGCCCGCCGAGATGCCGATGCCGAGTGCCAGGTGTCCGGCCTTTCTCCCCATCACGGTGACGAAGTACCAGCGATCGGTCGTTCGCGAATCCTCCATCAAGTTCAAGACGAGACCGGTGCCAACATGGCGCGCCGTCTCGAACCCGAACGTTGGCATGTCGCCCGGCAGCGGCAGGTCGTTGTCGATGGTCTTCGGTATGTGGGCGACGCGGATCTGGCCGTTTGCGGCCTGAGCCAGTTCCGAGGCGGAATATGCGGTATCGTCACCGCCGATGGTCACGAGAAGTCCAATACCGAGGCCCTGCAGGGTCTTGACGGATGTCTCGACGCCGTCCGGCTCCCTGGAGGGATTAGTTCGGGACGTCCTCAGTATCGAGCCGCCCTGGCTATGGACTCTGGACACGTCCGAGATGTCCAATGGCCGCGTATGGCCCGCCTCGCCCTTCACGAGATGGGCGAAGCCATCGTAGATGCCGATTACCTCGAGCCCCGAATTAACGGCCTCTATGACGCTCGCACTGATGGCGCCATTGATGCCCGGCGCCGGGCCGCCACCGACCAGGACGCCCAGTCGACGTTTCTCCGCTGGCATGCTTTTCCTCCTGAAGTGGAGTCTATAGCCAGATTCTCTGGACTGCATGGAAATTGGGGCGTTGCTGGCCGGGGTAGCACGCGAGATGCCCCCGAAGGCCGGGGACTTTTCCTCCTGAGGGGGATACTTCAACGGGCTCAGCACGGCGCCCGGGACGACAGTGGGGCTGGACCTTAGGGAGGGGGGGTTATCGGCTGCCTAGCGGAGAGCCCCGGTTCAAGAAGGTCAGAAGTGTTTCGCCTGTCTCGGCATTCAGCACGGCGCCGCTGTAGCCGCCGAACTCGTCGTCCTCGCGAAAGTCTAGAAA
>JADFPB010000015.1 GCA_022562515.1 Chloroflexota bacterium
TTCGTTGGCTCTGGTGTGGGCGTAGGGAGCAGCGGCGCTGGTGTTGCTATTGGCGTTGCATCAGAGCCGATCGGAAGGACAGGCGTGACCGTTGGATTCGGCGCCGACGTGGCGACGGTGGCCGCCGAGGAACTGCAGGCTATCGCCGCCAGCGCTACAAGACCGAACGCTGTCCACATAGCGCCCCGGCCAACTCTCCAGCCAATAAGAGGTTTACGCAACTGCCCGGTCCTTTACTGGTATCGGTATTGCCGCGCTCTTCTCAAGCGCGCGCTTTTAGACGCTACGTCCGGCGCCCGCGACAACCCGATAAAACTCAGATGCCCCCACAAGGTAGTTCGATTTTCGGTTTAACCCGAGTAGTCCAGGCTGATGTCGAGCGCCCGGGGTGAGTGCGTGAGGGCGCCGATTGAGATCAGGTCCACGCCGGATGCCGCCACTTCAGCCACGTTCGCCAGAGTAATTCCGCCGGATGCCTCCGTGAGGGCGCGGCCGTGCACCAGGTCTACTACCTTCCGCATTTCGTCCGGGTTCATGTTGTCGAGCAGCAGGATGTCCGGTTTGCCGTCCATAGCATCCCGCGCCTCTTCGAGAGTCTGCACCTCGACCTCGATCTTGATCGTGTGGGCGGCGTTCGCCCGCGCTCTGGCGACGATCTCGGCGATCGACAAGCCCTCGTCCCGCAGGGCGGCGATGTGGTTGTCCTTGATCAGCACGCCATCCCCGAGCGCCTGCCGGTGATTGCGGCCGCCACCCGACGCGACGGCGTGTTTATCCAGGACACGCAGGCCGGGCGCGGTCTTGCGGGTGTCGACTATTGCCGCGCCCGTGCCCTCCACCGCTTTCACGTACTGAGCGGCCAGCGTTGCTATCCCGCTCATTCGCTGGGCGAAGTTCACCGCCGTGCGCTCTGCGCTCAGTATCGAAGCGAAGGCGCCCTCCACGGAGAGCATCAGGCCACCGGCTTCCAGCGCCTGGCCATCGCCTACCAGCGGAGTCGTGCTGAGCGAGGGATCGACCCGTTGAAATACCGCAGCGGCAACGTCCACGCCACTGGCAATGCCGGGCTCGCGGGCGATCATAATTGCCCTGCCCTGCCGTTCGGGCGGGATCAGGGCATCGGTGGTCGGATCGCCAAGCGCCAGGTCTTCGGCGAGGGCCGCGTCGATGGCCCGCTCAAGCTCTACTCTTGGTATCGCCACTGGTATCGCAGGCCACCCCTGTTGGTAAATGGGGAGGCGGCCGGCGTTCTGCTAGGCCTGCAGGTCCAGCATGCGCTCGAGCGCGACGCGGGCGTCCACCGCGATCTCCTGAGGCACCTGTATCTGGTTGATGACGATGCCGCTCCGCAGGCCCTCGAGCACCCATAGCAGATAGGCCGGATGCACGCGGTACATCGTTGCGCATGGGCAGACTATCGGGTCCAGGCAGAAGACTTTCTTGTCCGGATTCTCCTGGGCCAGCCGGTTGACCAGGTTGATCTCCGTCCCGATGCCCCACGCCGAGCCGGCGGGCGCGTCCGTGACCATCCGGACGATCGTCTCGGTAGATCCGGAGTAGTCGGCGGCATCCACTGTCTCCCGCGTGCACTCGGGATGGACGATCACCTGCACGCCAGGGTAGCTTTTACGAGCGTCTGCGATCTGATCGGCGGTAAAGCGGGTGTGGACCGAGCAATGGCCTTCCCAGAGGATGACCTTCGCCCGACGAAGCGCATCCGGCGAGTGGCCGCCTAGCGGCTTGAACGGCGACCACACGAGCATATCGTCTTCTGAAATACCCATCTTCAGCGCCGTGTTGCGTCCGAGGTGCTGGTCCGGCATGAACAGCACTCGCTTACCGCGCTCGAAGGCCCAGGTGAAGGCCGCATCGGCGTTGGACGAGGTGCATACGAGGCCGTTATTGCGGCCGCACAGGGCCTTGATGGATGCGGCCGAGTTCATATAGGTGACGGGTACGACCTCGCCCTGATCGCCGAGGACGGTGGACATGTCGTCCCAGCAGTCCTGTACGTCCTCCATCTGCGCCATGTCGGCCATGGAGCAGCCGGCCGCGAGGTTGGGCAGGATTACGGCCTGATCGTCGGACGTGAGGATGTCTGCCGTCTCTGCCATGAAGTGGACACCGCAGAACGCGACGTACTTCGCCTCGCGCTCATTTGCCGCCATCTGCGAAAGCCTGTACGAGTCGCCGCGGAAGTCCGCGTACTGGACGACGTCCGCGCGCTGGTAGTGATGACCGAGGATGGTCAGATCTTTGCCGAGCTCGGCCTTCGCATCGGCGATGCCCTCTGAGATCTCGTCCGGGGACAGCTTCAGATATCTGATCGGTACCTTCTGCCACGTGACGCCGGCGTTGAACTCCTCGGCCAGGGTCTTGGTACGCAGCTCAGACCCGGTCTGGCAAAAGGCCGACTGCTCCAGTTCCGTCAACGGGATGGTGAATGGTTTCGGCTGCCTGGAACGCGTAGTCATACGGTCACTGCCTCCGCAAGCTCGGACTCCACTACCCTGCCGGTCAGCGAGTAAGGGGTTGTGCCTTCAATCTTCACGTTTACGAAACGCCCAGACTCGGACTCAGCCCCTTCAACGAACACAAGTTTATCCGTTCTCGTCCTACCGGTGACGCGGCCCCTTGTGTGTCCATCCACAAGAATCTCGTATTCGCGCCCCTGATAGACGGCGTTGATCTCGGTCTGCACCCGGTCCTGGAGCGCTTCGACCGCCTTCAACCGCCGCTTCTTTTCGACGGCCGTCACATCGTCCGGATGCTGGCGTGAGGCGATGGTGCCGGGCCGCACGGAATAGGCAGCCGAGTGGACCTTGTCGAACTTCACCGCCTCCAGCACGTCGAGCGAGCGCTGGAACTGGTCTTCCGACTCGCCGGAAAAACCGACGATCAGATCTGTCGTCAGCGCAACGCCGGGAACGGTCTCCCGTATCTCGGCGATCTTCTCCAGATATTCTGCCCTCGTGTACCCGCGCCGCATCCGTTCGAGCACATCATCATCGCCGGCCTGGAATGGCAGGTTCACCAGCTCGCACACCTTCGGAAGATCGGCGATCGCCTGGATTATCCGGCTCGACATGTCGCTTGGGTGCGAAGTCAGGAAGCGGATACGCTCGAGCCCGTCGACCTGGTGGGCCGAGTACAGCAGATCGGCGAGATCCTGTTGCGGAGAGAAATCGTGGCCGTACGAGTCGACGTTCTGCCCCAGGAAAGTGATCTCTTTCACGCCCCGGCGCACCAGCAACACTACCTCTTCGACTACCTCGGATACGGACCGGCTGACCTCCCGGCCGCGCCGGTACGGGATGATGCAGAAGGTGCAGAACTTATCGCAGCCATGGATGATCGGCACGAACGTGGCGATGCTGGGCGCGGCCGGAATCATACTTTCCAGGCAGCCCTCGTAGTCCATGCCGAGCGCGGTCCCGACGGTGGCAAGGATCGGCTCGAACTGTTGTGGCTGGGCCCACACGTCAACCTGCGGGAATCGGCGCTCAAGGTCTGTCTTGGCGGGCCCGACCATGCAGCCCATCACGCCGATGATCCGCTCCGGGTGCCTGCGCTTCACGCGCTTGAGCTTGCCCAGCATGCCGGTGGCCGTGTCCTCGGCTGACTGCCGTACGACGCAGGTGTTCAGGATTACCACATCCGCCTCGGCCGGGTCGTCGATGGACGACAGGCCCATCTGCTCGAAACCGGCGGTCAGCCGCTCCGAGTCAGCTTTGTTCATCTGGCAGCCGACTGTCCAGACGTGAAATGTTGCCATAGCGGATTAGATTGCAGAACCCCGCCGCCAGATCATCGAAAGATCGATAAATGCTGTGGCGGGGCGATTTGATAGATGCCTTTTCGATTGTTTTGTCTGAGACTGGCGGAGGGAGTGGGATTCGAACCCACGAGGGGGCTCAACACCCCCAACCCACTTAGCAGGCGGGCGCACTAGGCCTCTATGCGATCCCTCCCTGCCAATCGGATACAAATATATCGCATCGCGCGTGTGCGCAAGTAGGCGCAGAGGGCCACGTAAGCTGCTTAGTCCAGCTCCTTCACCATCGGCACGCACATCTCGCCCTCCTCGAACGTGGTCCCATCCTCCCGGTAAGCGGTCCAGCTATCCCATTCCGCCTCGCCACACAGCACGAATCCCAGCCGCTCGTAAAGACGGCGGGCACCGTCGTTGGTGACGCCAACCTCCAGGTTCACCAGGTTCAGCCCGCGTCGGCGAGCGTCTTCCTCTACCGCCGCGATTAGCGCGGTGCCCACGCCGAGGTTCTGATAGCGAGGTTCGACATCGAGCGCGAACAGGTAGAGAGCGCCGGGAAACCGATCGCGTTTCGGCCCGCCGATCAGCACGCTGCCGACCGGCACGCCGTCCAGAAGCCCCACGAGCATCTCGTGTTGTCCATCTTGCGTGCCCCGGAACCTGCGTCGTTCGCGCTCACCCAGCGACGCCAGATCCGGCTCCGTGATCGGCCGTACTTCGAATTCACTCATCGCCGGTGGCTCCGTCCGGCAGCTGAGGGATGCCCCACTCAGGATCCGGCTGCCAGTCAGCCCAGGACGTGTCGAAAGGCGGCTCGCCCGAGATTATTCGCGCGATGGCGTCGAGCCCATCCTGCCTGAACTGCACCGCTTCCCCGGGCGTGAAAATTCCCAGCCGGACTGCTTCCTCAAGCTCATCCTCATCCTTCCAACGCCACGATTTCCGGTCCGGCTCGATGACGATATCGAGATATCGGTCGGATATCGTTATTCCCTCCGCGGTCCGGGATACGAGCTCTTCCAGATTGACGTACCAGGCTTTAACCCGGTCATCCTCACTATAGAGGAGCATCGCCCAATGGAATTCCGGCGCCGTAATTCGCACGAGTCCGGCCGTATGCCAGATACGCTGCTTGAGCGCCCAGTTCCCCGCTGCCTGCCTGCCAACCGCTTCGAGACTGTGGCCGTCGACCCCGGTGTCCAGTATTAACACCGGCGTGCCTTCGGGCACCCACGTCACGGTCATTTCCGGCTCATCAACAACGACCACGCTGGGAACCAGTGCTCGAGTTTTGCCGCCCAATACATCACGAACAACGATGTGCTGCCCGCGTTGATATCGAACGTCAGCGCCCACGTCCCTCATATCTCCGCCAGCTACCCGTGCCGATTACCCGGGGGTGTCGTTGATCCAGACCTCACCGCCATCGAAGTGCTCTTTTTTCCAGATCGGGACGATCTCCTTCAGGCGGTCGACGAAGTAGAGTGTTGCCTCGAACGCAGGGCGCCGGTGCGCGGCGCTCACGGCCACGACCATGCTCTTTTCACCTATGTCGACACGGCCCGTGCGGTGGGCGATGGCCACGAGATCGATCTCGAATTTGTCTCTCATCTCGCCGATGATCTCGCGAATCTTGTTCTCAGCCATCGGCCGGTAGGCCTCGTATTCGAGAAACTCAACACCGCGGCCGTCGTTGTGGTTGCGAGTGACGCCCTCGAAAATGACGATCGCGCCGTCGTTGTCCGCCCTCACGTGCGCTGATACGGCCTCCGAATCGAGCGGTTCTTTGGTGATGAGGACGTAATCGGCCTCAACAGAATCAGTCCCGCCGCTCACGGGTGGAATAAGTGCCAACTCGTCGCCGTCCGACAGCCGGTGGCCGCGGTCGGCGTACTCTTCGTTCACCGCCGTCATGATGGCCCGGGGCACTGTCCACTCGCGATCGCTGGCAACCCGCGCTGCCTCGATGGCGTCACTGACCGTGGCGCCGTTGGCCACATCTATCGAAATCCGAGACACGCCCACGCGGTCTCTGAGGCCGGCGAAAAACAGAACGGTAATCAGCAATACGGACCACCCGCGGAGAAAAAACGAATTCTGCTTCCAGTATGGTATTCCGTACGAAGTAGCCGACTCAACAGGTCTCAGCAGTGGGGGGGATGATGCTGAGCGTCCATATCGAGCCGTCGCGTCCCGGACTGGTCGAGAGTTTTCGCGACTGCCTCGACTCGGTAGCGCGCGAGCGCCAGCACCTGGCGTTCGACCAGGCCCCGCCGCTTGAGGAAATGCGCCATTTCGTCGCCGATGGACTCGCGAACGGCATGGTCCAGTACTTCGCCGTGAGCGGGCAGACCGTCATCGGCTGGTGTGACATACGGCCCAGCCCGAGAGAGGTCCAGCCGCATGCCGGGACGCTGGGCATGGGGATTCGCACAGGATTTCGCGGCCAGGGCATCGGATCACGCCTTATTGAGTGGTGCCTTAATGATGCATGGCCAAGAGGCTTCACACGGATAGGTCTTGACGTCTTCTCAGCGAACTCAGCGGCAATCGCTTTGTACGAAAAATTCGGCTTCCAGCACGAGGGAATCAAACGACGTGGCCGTCTAATAGACGGCGTCTACGATGACATAATTGTTATGGGATTACTTCGTAATGTCTGAAACTCAGGAAATTACGGTGGCACCAGCTTCTACGGATCTCCTGGAAAGCTTTCGGGAGTGCCTCGATTCGGTCTCACGGGAACGGATTTACCTGAACCGGCTCGAAGCTCCCTCTTGCTCAGAAATGGAAGAGCGTTTCGCAGCGGGTGTACGCAACCGGTTCATGCAGGACTGGGCCACGCATGGAGATCAGGTGGTCGGTTGGGCGCTGGTCATGCCAAACGACGCGTTTGGCCTCACCCATAGCTCGTGGCTCGCCCTGGGTGTCCGCCGTGATTTCAGGCGGCGGGGTATCGGCCGGCGCCTGATGGATGGCGTAATCGAGAAGGCCTGGCAGTCGGGATTGGAGCGCATCGAGCTAATAGTTTGGTCCGACAACCGACCGGCAATCGACCTGTACGAGAAGCTTGGCTTCCAGCACGAGGGCGTCCTGCGCAACTTCCGGTTTCTTGACGGCAAATATACAGACGCCGTCATGATGGCCCTGCTGCGTGACTAAATCCTCGCGCGGGCCCGGGCCGTCTCCGTCTACAATGCGCCGCGGTCAGCCATATCGACGGGTATTCCAAGGATGAAATAAGCCGGGCGCCACTGAGAAGAGGGAAACCACACCATGCGAATCGCACGCTTTGAGGCCGGTGGCGCCATCCGATACGGGGTCATCGAAGGCGACACAATCACCGAGATCGAGGGAGACGTCTTCGGGAAGTTCGAGCAAACTTCAGCCACCCATCAACTGGCCGCGGTTCACCTGCTCGCGCCGGTCACCCCATCTCAGATGTTCGGTCCCGGCCTGAACTTTGCGGACCATCTTCACCACGCCGCCGGGATCACCGGCCAGACCGAGATGTCGCCGACCCCGGAGCCGTGGCACAAGGGGATCAACAGTCTCAGCAACCCGGGCGACGCAATCGTCATCCCGTTCGACTCCACAACCGGCGTGGAATATGAGGGCGAGTGCCTCGCGGTGATTGGGACCACGACCCGGCGAGTTTCACCGGAAGAGGCGTGGAATCGCGTTCTCGGCTATACCTGCGGGAACGACGTATCCGAGCGCACCTGGCAGTCGGGTGACGGCTCGTTCTGGAGGGGCAAGGGCGCCGATACCTTCTCGCCGATCGGGCCGTGGATAGATACGGACTTCGACCCGAAGGCAGGCGGCGACATGGTTGTCCGGGTGAACGGGACCGAGGTCCAGCGGGCGAGCACTGCCGACATGTACTTCGATTTCGGCCAGATAATCAGCTTCATCAGCCAGCAGGTCACGCTGCTGCCCGGAGACATCGTCTGGTCCGGAACAACAGGCGATCCGCAGGTCCTGAATCCCGGCGATACCGTCGATGTGGAAGTCGAAGGGATCGGTGTGCTATCGAACCCGGTGGAGGCAGAACCGCGCCCGGGCTAATTCTCCGGATAAGTTTGGCGAATGGCGGCTTTGACTTTCTCAGCCGTCGCGGAATCGACCTCATGAAGACCGTGAACAGAGCTGGCGTGCTCAATCACCTGAGCCATCAACTCCTCTTCAGATTCGGTTTTGACAACCGCATCGCAACCCGGAAAAATATCATTGCATTCGAGAGTCAGTGCCATATCGCGCCATTGCCTTCCTGAAACTACGTTAATTCAATCGGGACGGGCCATGGCAAGGGCTTGATCATCCGTAAGTGTCATTCCATGGGTGCTCTCCGCGTGATCCTGGGCCTGTCTCACGAGATCGCTCTCATCTGATGATCGGATAACGTATCCGCAGGGACATTCAATTACCTTGTCCATGACTTCTCCCCTTCGTTCAAGTCAGGCAGGTCAGGCTCTCCATATTGTCCACGGTATGAATTAAGCTTGCCCAATTCTTGGCCTATGAATATTCGAATCTACCTGACTGGCCGATTGGCGCTAGAGACAGAGCGAAATCTGATCTTCGATGAGTCGCGATTCAGGGGCCGGCAATCCCGATTGCTGTTCGCCTGCCTGGTGTACAACAGAGGAAGAGCGATATCTCGCGGAGAACTTGCCGGTAGCCTGTGGACTGACGAACTCCCCGCTGCCTGGGACTCTTCCATGAGCGCGCTCATCAGTCGGCTCAAGGCTCTGTTTGCCACCGTCCCCACGGATGGAAGTGATTCATGGCTTGCAAGCGCCGCGGGTGAATATATTCTCCGCCTTCCCCCGGAAACCTGGATAGACCTCGAGGCGACCGGGCCAGCTATCGATCAGGCCGAAGGCGCGCTTCGTGCCGGACGGCCGGAAAAGGCGTGGGCATCAGCCAACGTTGCGGCCACGATCGGAAAGCGGCGGTTCTTACCAGGATTCGATGGCGAGTGGATTGAGTCGATCAGGGATCGGCTCGACCGACAGCATGTAAGCGCGCTTGAGTGTCTGGCGCATGTCTGGCTCGAACGCGGAGAGACCGGTGCGGCGATCGAAGCCGCCAGCCAGGCTATCGCCGTCGATTCTTATCGAGAAACCAGTTATCAACTATTGATGCGGGCGTACGCTGCCGCTGGAAACAGGGCCGAGGGAGTGCTTGCATACAAACGATTACAGAAGCTCCTGCGTGAAGATCTCGGCATAGAACCCTCGCCTGAATCTGAAGCCGCTTACCGGCGCCTCGGCTAAAGAGGCCCCTCAAGCCGATCACGCCGGGGTAAGCGCCCTCCTCATCCCGTGAAGCGCTGCCTACAACCGTGGCACGATCGGGAGCTGGTCGACACGCGTGCCGGTGGCGTCCGTGACGGCGTTGGCCACGGCGGCCGCAATGGGAACGATTCCGGGTTCGCCCGCGCCCGTCGAAGGCGTATCAGGGTCGCCGACGAGTTCGACTTCGATCTCCGGAGCATCCGTGATTCGCGGGACGCGGTAGCGGCTGAAGCCGGGATTCAGCACCCGTCCACCGTCGAACTCCATCGCTTCCCAGAGGGCGGTCCCGATGCCCATCATGATCGAGCCCTCGACCTGGTTTCGCACGCCGTCCGGGTTCAGCGCGAGGCCGCAATCGAACGCGGCGACTACCCGCTCGACCTGGACCTCCCGGCCGGAGACCGATAGCTCGACGCACTGCGCGACGTAGCTCCCTACGTCGTGTCCAAGCGCGACGCCGAAGCCCTTGCCGCCCGTGTGATCTGGCCCGTTTCTGCCCTGCCAACCGAATTTTTGCGTTGCCGCCTCGAGTACCCGCCGGTAGCGGGGATGTTTCAGGTTGCGCATGCGCAACTCGACCGGGTCGATGCCCATCCCGGTTGCGATCTCGTCTATGTGCACCTCGCGTGCGAAGTGGTTCACCGCGCCGCCAAGCGAACGGTAAGAGCCCGAACTGAGCGGTGACTCGGCGTTTGCAACGGAAATCCGCACGTTCTCCGTGCCATACGGCGTGTCGGCGCCCCGCCGGCCCCGGAACGGCGTCTCCCCCGCGTGGTATGCGATGTAGTCCCAGGCCACGATATCGCCATCGGCGCTCACGCCGCTGCGGATCTCGATGAGCGCGGCCGGGCGCACGGTGCTCCAGGTGAACTCCTCTTCCCGGCTGTACCCGACCCGCACCGGACGGCCCACCTCCTTCGCGAGCCGGGCCGCCTCGTATGAGACGGTGTTCGATTTGCTGCCGAACGAGCCGCCCACCTCGGCCGTAATCACGTCGACACTTTCCTCGCTGACGTTGAAGGCTTCTGCCAGGCCTGCCCGCTCCGAGAAGGGTGAGCGATTGCCCGACCAGATCGTCAGGTGATCGCCGTCCCATTCGGCGACGCTGGCGCACGGCTCCATCGTTGCGTTGGCGACATACGGTATGAAGTAGACGCCCTCGAAGACCCGGTCTGCGCTGTCAAACCCGGCATCCAGAGACCCGGACTCCCGCAGCACTGCGAGATTTTTAGCGTTGTCCTTTAATAGACCGGGCAGGCTCCAGTCTGATGCCTCACCCCTCGCCTCCTCCCAGCGCGCCCTTATCGTCGACAGGGCGTATTCGGCTGCGTCTTCCCGCTCCGCAACGACACCGGCGAAATCGCCATCACGAACGAATGCGACAAACCCCGGCACTTGCTCCGCCCGCGTGGTGTCTACCTGCTGAAGCCGCGCTCCGTATGATGGCGGCCTGAGAATCTTGCCGTGAAGCATCCCCGGCAGGGCGATGTCCTGAGAGTACTTCGCCGCCCCTGTCACACGTGCGACGGCGTCGACACGTCGTGCCGCATCGGCCGTCAGCCTGAAATCATCTATTTGCTTAATAACTATTTGCTCAGGTATTGCGATTTCAAGGGATTTCCCCTTCAGCAACGCCCCGTAGCCTGCAGATCGTCCTGTGCCATCGGCGTCAGCAGCATCCAGCACCTCGCCGTCCCGCACCGTGAGACCGCCGGCGTCCGTTCGCCACTGTTCCGCCGCCATGCCAATCAGCGCCTGCCTTGCCGCAGCGGCTGCACGCCGGAGTTGAAGGCCAACGGTGCGTGTTGATGCGCTCCCCGTCGTTCCGCGGTCGTAAGGGACTCGCCGGGTATCGCCGAGCACTACTTCAACAGAATCCACCGGCAGATCCAGTTCGTCCGCTACCGCGTACGCAAAACCGCTGCGGATCCCCTGTCCGTACTCGACCTTTCCGGAGTAAGCCGTAGCCCGGCCGTCCTCGCCGATAATCAGCAGTACCGCATCGTCCTCCGCCGGAACCGGGTTTTCCAGTTCAAGTGACCACTTTGGCTGGCCGACGACGACGAGAGCGGCCCCGTTGGCCTCGTTTATGGCACTCCGGGCTCTCTGGGCGCTCATGCTGTTCTCTCAGTGCGTTTGGCCATCTGCTCGGCCGCGGCCTCAACCGCCTTCAATATCCGCGGATAGGTTCCGCACCGGCAGATGTGTCCGCTGAGCGCGGCCTTGATCTGCTCTCTGTCAGGGTTCGGGTTGCGCGCCAGCAACGCGACGGTACTGACGATGAACCCCGGCGTGCAGTAGGCACACTGGAACGCGCCCTCCTGGATGAACGCCTCCTGGACAGGATGGAGAGCGCTGGCGTCTGCCAGTCCCTCGACGCCCTCTATTGTGGTTATCTCCCGGCCAGCGGCGGATGCCACCGGCGTGATGCACGAGCGCGTCGCCTCGCCATCGAGCAGGACCGTGCAGGCGCCACAGTTGCCCTCACCGCACCCGTACTTCGTTCCCGTAAGGCCAACTTCGTGCCGCAGCACGCTCAGCAGCGTTCGCTCCGCGCCCACGTCTACTTCGTGGGTTTCTCGATTCACCAGTAACTGCATACGCGGCGTCTCTCTCTTTGTGGAGCTGGTTGATGCTGGCAAGGCCGCAATAATAAGCCCGCAGACGCTGGAGCGATCTGGCCAGGCATCTGGTGCGCGTGGCACGACGAGACTCGTATCGCTTCGCGCACGCGTTGACCACCCACCCACGCTCACCATAGAATTAGCAATCAAATTTAAATGATAAAAAGACGGCGAACGGCCCAAAGGGTAAGAAACCAGCTATGCTGGTGGACCGGCAGGGGCGATCTCGCAAAAACCTAATCGGGAGTAGTCAGGCATATGGTTCGCATCCGCCTTCGGCGCGTCGGCGCCAAGGGCCATCCGTTCTACCGCATCGTTGTGGCAGACCAGCGCGCGGCGCGAAATGGCAAGTTCATCGATCAGATCGGCACATACGATCCCTTCCCGGACCCGCCGGAAGTTAAGCTGGACGAAGAGAAGATGCTGAAGTGGTTGCGCAACGGCGCACAGCCTTCCGACTCGGTAACCCAGTTGCTCTCGAAAACCGGCATCCTGGAAAAGGTCAAATAACTCAGTCAGATGGAGTCCGTTATGCGTGAAATGGTGGAATACATCGCGAAGACCCTCGCTTCTGAGCCGGATTCAGTAGAGGTCACCGAGGAGCAGCGCGGCAATCGGATTATCATCCACCTGAAGGTCGATGACGTTGACAAGGGCAAGGTGATCGGCAGGGGCGGCAGGGTCGCAGAGTCGATTCGCTCGCTTCTCCGGGTCGCAGCCGTGAAGGCCCGCACCCGTGTCATCCTGCAGATCGATTAGCGAATCGACTGGCAAGTCGGTTGGTTCCCGTCCGTCCCGGCCATCTCGTGAGCCGGGACCGCCATACGTCTGAACACGTCTAAGCACCGCCAGGCACATCTACCGGCATGCCCGACCCACGTCCGACTCGCGGCAAGCATCGCCGCCCTCCGCGCAAAACTAAACAGGAGCGCAAGCAGGCGCCGAACCGGCCGCCGGAGCCTTCCGCGCCCGGCCGCGTGATCGTGGGAGAAGTGCGCAAACCCTGGGGACGGGACGGGCTTCTTGCGGTCACGCTGAACTCCGGCCGGGACACGGTGATCGGGCCGGGCTGGACGATCTACCTCAACGGGGATGCCCACACCGTGTCCAACATCCGTCCCGGGGGGCGTGGCGCCACCGTCATGGAGCTGGCGGCAGTCCGCGCCGTGCGCACGGCGCATGAGCTGAAGGGCGCCGTGATCGAGGTCGACGCATCCGCGCTGCCCTCGCCGCCGGAGGGAACCTTCTATGAGTACCAGATTATCGGGCTGAGGGCTGTGACGGTCGACGGGCTTGAACTCGGGGTAGTCACTGAGATCATCGAGACGGGAGCGAATGACGTCTACGTCGCCACACCCTCGAAACCGCAGCAAAAAGAGGTCCTGATACCCGCCCTCAAAGACGTGATCCGAGATATCGACCTCGAAGAGGGGATTATCACGGTCGATCTTCCCGAAGGACTGGCCCAGGGTCCCGACCAGATTTCAGAGTAAAGCCACCTGTCGGGGTACGGGAGCCTGGGACCGGCCGGTTTTGACCCGCCTTTGAAGCAACGGTACCATTCCAACCACCCGATGCTTCTGACGCAGGCACGGCATAAACCTGAAACGGGCCACGGGATGCCAGCCAGATACCGGGTGCCAGATGCCACATGGAGGGTATAAAAGATGTCCGGACACTCCAAATGGTCCACCATCAAACACAAGAAGGGTGCTGCGGACGCTAAGAGAGGCGTTCTGTTCACCAAGCTTTCGCGTGAGATCATCGTGGCCGCCCGGTCGGGGGGCGCGGACATGGACATGAACTTCCGGCTGCGGCTGGCGGTACAGAACGCGAAGTCGGCCAACATGCCGTCGGACACGATCGAGCGCGCGGTGCAGAAGGGTTCGGGGACCGGAGCCGATGCCGACCATCTCCAGGAGGTGTCGTACGAGGGTTACGCTCCGGGTGGCGCGGCGATCATCGTCCAGGCGCTGACCGATAATCGAAACCGTACTGTGGCGGACATCCGCTCGCAGTTCACGAAGTCCGGCGGAAACCTGGCCGAGGCGGGCGCAGTCGGTTGGGGCTTCGAGAGCAAGGGCACGATCATTGCGGAATGCGCGGCGGACACGGACCCCGAAGAGATCGCTCTCCTCGCGGTCGATTCCGGGGCCGAGGACTTCGACATCAGCGACCAGACGATCAACTTCACCACCGAGGCGACCGACCTGGACAAGCTGAGAAGCGCGCTCGAGACGATGGACGGTGTGACGGTAGACACCGCCGAGCTCGCCATGGTCCCGAAGATGATGACCGAACTCGAAGACTCAAAGGCCAGGCAGACGCTGCGCCTTCTGGAAGCGCTCGAGGATCTGGACGACGTGCAGAAGGTCTTCTCCAACGCCGACTTCTCCGACGAAGTCCTCGCCGAGTTCGCGGAGGCTTAGCTCCCCGCCCCCTGGCGCAGGTCAGGTTGCAGCATTGTGCTCCCCTCGGCGCCCAGGCTTTCCAGGATCCCGGCCGACGCACCTTCGCCCTCGCTTACGATCGCGTTGAGAATGTCCTCTGCCTCGATGGCTCCATGCCCTACCCTCTCAGCCTCCAAGCGAGCGATATCAAGGACCGTCATCGCCCGCGGTGTCATCAACGGCTCCCCGGGCGCTGCCGACGGGTCTCTGCCGAGTATGAACTCCAGTGCCGAAAGCAGTCGCTGCGACTCCACGTTCATCCCGGCCAGCATATCGGCGCCAACGCCGCCGCGCTCCATCGCGAACGCGAGCAGGATGTGCTCCGTGCCAACGTAACTGTGACCGCGCGCCCGTGCCTCGGCTATCGCGTCATCCAGGATCTGCCGCGCGCCCGGCGCCAGCCCCAGCGGGCCGACTACCGCGGCGACGACTTCCACTCGTGCGACGAGCATTCCGCGATCGAGCAGCCATTGCAGTCCCAGTCCGGCGAGGAGACCCGGTATGGCGAATTCGACCGCGAACATCAGATCCAGCTTCGAAAACGCCCAGAGCATGAGCGGTATGCCGCTCAGCGCGAAATAGGCCAGTAACGGCGCCTGGCTTCTCCAGAACGGACCTATCATGACCTACCTCCTTGTTCCCCCTGATTCCCCCTGCCCGGGATAGTAGACATTCAGCCAATCCGTCCATTGGCCAGGTCGGGAAAGCAGCGATACCCCAGTGCGCCGCCTCCTGGGGGACCCAGAGATTTTGTGGTCCGCTATCGGCCACGAAATTAATCCGATCGGAATCATCATGTAAGCCGGATGTCAAGATCGCTGTGCTCTCATGCACCAGAGTGGAAATCAGGAACCGATCCCACTCGCTCAGTAGCCAGACTGGAGCTATCACATGAAAATCTGCGTTTGCGGACATCCGCACGACGTCCATGCCGGAGGAAACGTGTGCGTGACGATGCCCTGCGGCTGCCGCGGCTTCCGATTCGATCGCGTGGCCGAGCCGTCGGAGCAGCCGGCCGCACTCACCCTCCCCGCAACATCGCGGCGCGGGCTGGCGCGCAGCAGGTTCCAGGCAGGCCGCGCCCCGGCCGGTCTCTGAGCGCGGCGCGATGCGATAATCCCCGACGCGGGAGGCGCGCATGGACTATGAGCTCTGGGCCGAGTGGTACGACTTCGCCTACAAGGCCGCCGGCAATCGCGGCGTGGATTTCCACGTTGAACTGGCGCGCGAGTCGGGCGGCCCGGTACTCGAGATAGGCGTCGGCACCGGCCGGCTGGCCATCCCGACCGTTGAAGCCGGGATAGACGTCGTGGGCGTCGACCTAAATCCGCCGATGCTGGATGAGGCGCGCCGGAAGTACGAGGCGCTCGACGACGCGGGCGGCTCGTTGGAACTCATCCGGGATGACATGCGGACACTCGACCTGGGCAGGACGTTCCCACTGGTGGCCGCGCCTGCGGGCGTTCTTTTGCTCGCGGTTACTCCGGAGGAGCAGCAGGAGACGTTTCACCGGCTCGCCGCACACGTTGCGCCCGGCGGCATGTTTTATCTCAACGTGTTCGTGCCGAATCCGGAGCTGATCTCCGACGATTCCCGCTCCCCGCACCTGTTCGGAGATGCCATTCGACCGGAGACCGGCAACCGCGTGCTGATGTGGAACGTGAACAGGTTTGACACCGTCGCGCAGACCAACCACGGACTCCAGATATTCGAGGAGATCGATCAGCGCGGCGAGACCGTCCGCAAGGTCACCCTGGACGTCGTAGTCAGGTACCTGTATCCGTCGGAGATTCACGAGATGGCCGCCAACGCGGGCCTGGAAGTTGAACTCATCTACGGCGATTTCGACCGCACGCCGTTCACAGAGGACAGCGACGAGCAGATCTTCATCTGCCGGAAGCCCGGCTGAGTGGCAGCGGAGCGAATCGCCGGCAGCCGCGCCATGCAGCCGCCGCACCCCGGCAGGTCGTACGATTAGTAAGTTCTGATTAACCACCAACGGGCGGGCGGGCCAGATAGGCCCGAACGCGCTATCACGGACAACGGAGACGGACAAACGATCAAACGCGTTGAAATCCCCGGCATCGAGTTGGATACAGATGAGGAGCTACTTCTGGACGGCCTTGGCCGCAGGCGTGACGTCTGGCTGACATCACACCGCCTGATACAACAGCAGGGCGGCGGGATTTTTGGCGGGCAGCGCCGCATCGCTGAACTCCCGCTCGATGAGATCTACGATATGTCGATCGGCTTCATCCGCAATATGACTCTGCTCGGCATCGGAACGGCCCTGGTCCTCTTTGGCGTGGTAAGCCGCGCCTTTCTCCCCGGCGAGGTTGGCGACGTCTCCTGGATGGCCGGGATCATCACTACGATCTATTTCGTGCTCAGCGGCCGTCGAGGGATAGTGGTCAAGACAAAGATGCAGCAACTGAAAATACACACAGGAGGGGTGAAATCGGACGACGTCCGGGAGTTCGTGTTCACCCTGGAGGACGCCCGCAACAGCCTGTTGGGGATCGAAGGCGACGCGGAAGACGCCGGGTTCAGGGCCGGCGGCGCCCCACGGGAACGCTGATCGCCCCCGGCGAAGTAGAACGCGCCTCCCCGACGGAGCGTGATAGACCGCGGGAGGAAGCCGCGCCTCCCGGTGCTAAACTCGTTTTTATTCACCCTTTGGCCCTTTTGCCCCTTTCCCAATCGACCGATCTGCTTTAGCCATGCCCGATTTCGAGATACACGCCGCATTCGTTCCCACCGGCGATCAGCCCCAGGCGATCGAAGAGCTGACTCGCGGCCTGAACGACGGGCTGCGCCACCAGACTCTCCTTGGCGTTACCGGCAGCGGCAAGACGTTCACGATGGCCGGCATCATCGAGAACACGCAGCGCACCACCCTGGTGCTCGCCCATAACAAGACGCTCGCCGCGCAGCTTTGGTCCGAGTTTCAGGAATTCTTCCCAAACAACGCCGTCGAGTATTTCGTCTCCTACTACGACTACTACCAGCCCGAGGCGTACGTGCCGAACTCCGACACCTATATCGAGAAAGAGTCGGACGTCAACGAGGAGATCGACAAGCTCCGGCACGCGGCCACCCGGGCCCTGCTGACGCGCCGCGACACGATCATCGTCGCCTCGGTCTCATGCATTTATGGCCTGGGGTCGCCTGAGGAGTACAAGGCTTTCGTGCTGAACGTGAAAAAGGGCCCCGGCCGCGGGCGCAGCGAAATCGTTCACAAGCTCATCGACATGCAGTACGAGCGGAACGATTTCGACATGGCGCGCGGCCGCTTCCGCGTGCGCGGCGACACGCTTGAGATCATGCCCGCCTACGAGGAGCTGGCGGTCCGCATCCAGTTCTGGGGCGATGAGGTGGAAAAGATCGCCGAGCTCGACCCGCTTACCGGGGAGATCCTGCGCGAGCGCGACGAGATCGATATCTATCCCGCCAAGCATTTCGTCACGTCTGAGGAACGGCTCCAGAACGGCATAAAAGGAATCGAGGAAGAGCTGGAAATCCGGCTCAAGGAGCTGCGGGCGCAGGGCAAACTCCTGGAGGAGCAGCGACTGGAGTCAAGGACACGCTACGATCTGGAGATGCTCCGTGAGACCGGCTACTGCGCGGGAGTTGAGAACTACTCGATGCACCTCGGCGGGCGTCAGCCCGGGAGCCGGCCCTGGACACTGCTCGACTATTTTCCCTCCGACGCTATCTATTTCATCGACGAGTCGCACATGACGCTGCCGCAGGTGCGCGGCATGTACAACGGGGACGTTGCCCGCAAGACGACGCTGGTTGATTACGGGTTCCGGCTGCCGTCCGCCATCGACAACCGGCCGCTCAGCTTCGCCGAGTTCGAGGAGCATGCGCCACAGGCGATCTACGTCTCCGCCACGCCGGGCCCGTACGAGGCCGAGCACGAGCAGAAGCGCGTTGAGCAGGTAATCAGGCCCACCGGCCTGCTGGACCCAACCGTGGAGATCAAGGCCACAAAGGGGCAGGTAGACGATCTTCTTGAACAGATAGAGTCCCGCGTGAAAAATAAAGAACGGGTTCTCGTCACCACCCTCACGAAACGGATGGCGGAAGAGCTCGCAGACTACCTCAAAGAGATGGGCGTCCGGACCCACTACCTTCACTCTGAGATCGACACGCTCGAGCGGACTGAGATTCTGCGGGATCTGAGGCTGGGCATTTACGACGTGGTCGTGGGCATCAACCTCCTGCGGGAGGGGCTGGACCTGCCGGAAGTCAGCCTGGTCGCAATACTCGACGCAGACAAGGAAGGTTTCCTGCGCTCCAATTCGTCACTCATCCAGACCATGGGCCGCGCGGCCCGGCACGTGGACGGCCACGTGATCATGTACGCCGACAAGATGACCGATTCGATGAGAAACGCACTGGATGAGACCGGCCGGCGGCGCGAGATTCAAGACGCACACAACAAGGAACACAACATCTCTCCCGCTTCCATCGTCAAGGAAGTACGAGACATCACAGAACGGGTGCGGAAGGTGGCGGAACAGAAGACGCCGTACCTCACCGGCCCCGCCTCCCGAGGTGAGCTCCCGAGGGACCAATTGGTTCGACTGGTGAAAGATCTTGAAGGCCAGATGCGGAAAGCCGCGGGCGAGCTTGAATTCGAGAAGGCGGCCCTCATCCGGGACCAGATAATCGACCTGCGGAAGGTGCTCATAGACGACAAGATCAAGGAACCCGCCACCCCGATTTGATGGCCAGGATCCCCGGAACAGCCAGAAGGGGTCTACCGCTGGACTCCCAACATTTGATAGGGTCTCCCAGTCGTGAGCCCTCATCAGGGAACTGGTTCGGGCTTTCCCGCGTCTGTACGGGTGCACGGCAAGACTCAAGCACAGCTTCCGGTCCGGTCGAGAATATAGGCTTGTATAAGACTCGTATTTTGCGTGCGCTACTTGCTATTCAGATCCCGGTTAAGGTCAGCTGCAAGTAGGAGCATCACATGAATATCTTCGTGGGAAACCTTTCTTACGACTCAAAGGATGAAGACCTCGAAACCGCGTTCGCCGTTCACGGACAGGTGCAGTCGGCGAAAGTGATCATGGACAGGATGACGGGCCGGTCAAGGGGATTCGGCTTCGTTGAGATGCCGAACAACCAGGAAGGCCAGGCAGCGATCGATGCCCTGAACGGCGCCGATCTCCAGGGCCGGCCGCTTACCGTGAACCAGGCCAAGCCGCGTGAAGAGCGCGGTGGCGGGGGTGGCTACGACGGGCCGCGCGGCTACTAGATCAGCCACCAACTCAGCAAACGGGGAAGCCCCCGGCAAATCGCCGGGGGCTTCCCCGTTCGGGTTGCCTGAGCTATTTGGGGCCGCGTTATCCAGGGCCGGATGATCTGGATTTGCCGGCCGATGCCTGCTCGCCGACGTGCACCGGCATCGTGAGGGAGCTTGAGGACACGCGAGGCGCAGGGGATCTGGCCACCCCACGGTGCGGCCTCGTTGCCAGTTGCACCGCGCCGTACACAACGGCGCCGATCACGGCCACGATAGCGACGGCCGCCTGCGGACCCAGAGCTTCGGCTGCCAGGCCCAGCGCAATCGTGCCGAACGGTTGCGTGCCGATTATCAGGAACCGGATGCCAAGCACGCGTCCCCTGTACTCCTCAGACGTCGCCATCTGCACGACGGTCATGTTGGTCACCATGAACGAGGTCTGCGAGAGTCCGGCGAGCATGGCGAAAAGGAGCGACAGCGGCAGCCACGGTGACATCGCAAACCCGATCACAGAGAGCGTCATTGCAGAAACGGCAAAAACCTCGATCTTCTCGTGGCTGATCCGTCCGCCGAAGCCGATGACTATCAGCGATCCCAGCAATGCCCCCACGCCGACGGCGAGGGTGAGCGCGCCGAGCACCTCAGCGCCCTGGTTGAGCACGTCGCTGGCGAACGTGGGCATCAGGGCGGCCCACGTGCCGATCGTGGCCACCACCACGAGCCCGCTCAAAAGCAGATTGCGCAGCACCGGGTCGCGAAACGCGTAGCTGAAACCCTGTTTCACGGCCTTGAGGGGGGCCGTGCGAGCCGCCTGCATGCGGCTTGCCTTCTCGACGCGCACCGACATGTACAGGAGCAGCGCGGGAATCGAGAAGAAGAGGCTGGCTGAGAGGGCGGCGTCTGTGCCCATCCGGCCGATCAGGATGCCGCCCACCGCAGGACCGGCGATCTGGGCGAGGCTGAACACCACCGCCGAAAGGCCGATGGCCCGCCGGACTTCGCCGGGTGGCACCAGATTCGGGACCTGGGACATTCGCGATGGGCTCGCGAGGGCCATCAGGGAGCCGGTTAGCGCGGAGAGCGCGAGGACGTGCCATACCTGCATCACGCCGAAGATCGCGATGAGGGTCAGCGCCAGGTAGCCGATGAACGCCATGGCTTCCATCACGATGATGATCCTGCGGCGGTCGAAGCGGTCTGCCAGCACTCCCGCCGGTATCGACAGGAACAGCATCGGCAGGAGCATCGTCACCGGGATGAGGGTCACCATGAGCGGTGAGCCGGTCATCTCCTGAATGAGCCAGCTTCTCGTTATCAGTTGGACCCAGAACGCGGTGAAACTGAGCAGGCCCGCCATCCAGAACCGTCTGTAAAGCGGATACGCGAATGGACCTACGAGGATTCTTGAGCCCGCGCTGTATGCGGCGTGGGAAGCGTTAGCCCTCGCCTGGGCGGACGCCGAGGCGAAGGCATCGAATGTGGACATTTTTATGGGTTTTATGCGGGACCGTGCGCCACGGTGAAGTCAAGACTCACAGTCGGATCATCAGATTGGAAATGGATCAGAAAGAGCGGAACGTTTAATTGCTGATCAGAATTATGGACCCGACACAGGTAAGTGAGCATTCGTTTACTTAGATGCAATTCGCTGAAGTGAAGGCGCTGTGGCCACGGCCGGAGCGGCTCGGCCCGACGACATCGAGTCAGAGCATCATGAAGCTTCCCGGGGAGCGAAGCCACTCCTGGTTTCCCCGGCGCTACGCCATGCAACGTAAAATGACACCAATCACCGAACTGGAACTCGTGCTCAGTGACTGGGAGTGCGTTATGCCACAATATCGAGAGGATCCCACTTCCGGCCTCGGGGCGGTCCGCAAGTGCGAATGTGGCCATCTGCGGCTGGCGCACGAACTGGAAAACGGATGCCGGGTGTCAGACTGTTCCTGCGAGGGGTTTCTTGCCGCTACTGAGCGGGCGGAAGATGAATGATCGCCGCAGCCAGTCCGGCGAATCGCACAGCGGACCAAATTGACCGCCTATTCTGGCGGCTTTACAATTTGATTGTGTGTACCGATCAAAGTTGAACCCGCAGAATCCCCCTCGACGCCGCACCACTGCGAATCACTATCTACCAGGCGTAACCCACCACCAGGAGTAGTCCACCAGAGGTAATAATGACCAACCTGACTGTAGAAGCCGTAACCGAAGCGCTCAAGGATGTCTACGACCCTGAGATCCCGGTCAACATCGTCGACCTTGGCCTGATCTACAGCGTCGAGGTGAAAGATGGCGAGGTCGAGATCGACATGACGCTCACCGCCCAGGGCTGTGGCATGGGACCGTACATCGCCCAGCAAGCCGAGTGGCGCATCGCCGAAATGGATGACGTCGAAGACGTTACCGTGAATCTGGTCTGGGACCCGCCATGGTCACCGGAAAGCATCACCGAAGATGGCAAGATGCTGCTGGGTATCGATTAATCACCACTTTCCTCTTTTCCAAGCGCTTAGAATCGCAAGTCCAGCCCAGTCCAAAACAATCGCGGCCCGGCGCATTAGGACCGGGCTGCCGCGCGGCAACGCCGGACAACCTCATTCCTCCGAGATAGCCAGATGACCGGTCCCCCAAAACGCGACATGACTCCCGAGCAGGAGCAACGCGTCGCCGCCATACGAGAACAGTTCACGCAGCGCCGGGCCATCGGCCAGCGCCTGGATCAGATCAAGCACAAGATCGGTGTCTACAGCGCCAAGGGCGGCGTTGGAAAGACCTCTGTCGCAGTGAACCTGGCAGTTCTTCTGGCGCAGGAAGGCGCGCGGGTGGGCATCTTCGACGTTGACATCGACACCCCCAACGTGACGCGCGTCCTCAGAATCACCGAGCCGCCGACGAAGAACGGAGAGACCTTCATCCCGTCATCAAGATTCGGCGTCAAAGTGATGTCGATGGCGTTCTTCCAGCAGGACGAGGAGGAGGCGACGATCTGGCGCGGGCCGATGATTCATAACGCCATCAACCAGTTCCTGATGATGACCGATTGGGGCGACCTCGACTACCTGATCGTCGATCTCCCGCCTGGAACGTCGGACGCGCCCCTAACCGTGATGCAGACCCTGAACCTTGACGGTTTCATCACAGTGACAACACCGCAGGAACTGGCCAAGCTCGATGCGAAGCGCTCGATCAACATGATCAAGCGCCTGAACCTGCAGGTATACGGCGTAGTGGAAAACATGTCCGGCGATATCTTCGGCCGCGGCGCCGGACGAGAGCTCGCGGACGAGATGGACCTGCCGTTCCTGGGAACGTTGGAACTGCGCGCCGACTACCGCGACGATAGGAAACCGGCAGTGCTGACCTCAAACACGATTGCGGACGAGTTTCACGCCATAGCCGAGAAGCTGCGGGCCGAGATCGCCAGCCGCGCCGAGTAGTTTCTGCTATCCCCGGAACAGTCCGCGCATCCTACTTCCGGTGGTTTTCCGAGAGCGCTATGCGGATTCGCAGAACGCCCATATCGCTATTGAACGTCACCAGAATCTGGTTTGCAGCGACGGTGGTGAACCGGCTGCCGGCCGGCTCGATGATCACCGGTGGGCTGATCTCGCATGGCCACCCGTTGTCCGCCAGCAAAGTCGCCGCGTTGCCCGTGATCACGTTGGCGATCTCACCCAGCGCGGAGAGCCCCATCTGGGTGATTTCGGTGACCTGCGGCTCCTCCAGCATCTTTGCCACCGCGGCCTGTGCGCAGTTGCCGCCGAAACCGTACAGAACGTTTCCTTCCAGCTTGCCGCTAACACCGATCACGGCTGTGAGATCCTCAGTTGTGAACTGATGGGAGACCAGCTCGGCTCCCTCAAGCTTTAGATCGCATCCCAGCATCGCCTGCCAGACCGTCTGTGCCGGGGAGAGGAACGGGTTTACCCATTCGGCCCTGACTTTGGATTGACTAGTTGCCATCGAATCCGCCTGAATCACTTGCGGCAATCCCGAGCGCTAGCCCACTAGCGTTCACCCACAAACTTCAACCAGGGGTGCAGCGCGCGCTCTTCCCCACGGGCTAAGGGCGAAGGTCCAAGGATGCCTGTGCCGATGGGATCTGCAGCATTTGCGAGAGCCCACAAAACT
>JADFPB010000188.1 GCA_022562515.1 Chloroflexota bacterium
GCGGATGTCGGTCGGGCCACTCGAGGCAAGCGAATTCCTGGAGGCGCGCGAGAGCCACCGGTCCAGATATTTCAATCGAGTCGCAGGAACTGATCCCGATGATCGATCTCTATATGACGTCGTCATCCAGACGGATCGCATCGACCGGAAAGAAATGGTCAATCAGGTGCTGGAAGCCATGCCACACAACGAATCCGATTTCCGGCAAGAACACCATCCAGTCGGGATTTCCGAGATCCAGCAAATCAACCTGAACTAGACCTCAATAGCCAGTGATGGGGAAGACACGCCCGCTCGAGGAAGGCGCTCTGGGAACAGGGCGCCGCGCGGAAGGGGCATCGGCCGCGATCCGCTGGATCACCGCCCGAAATACACATGGGGATGCGCGGATCCGGGCAGACCCATCGTTGGATAAACCGGCGCGAGGCCCGGCATCATGCCCAGGTGCTATCTGTGTGGAGCGAAGCGCGGTCGACTGGCAGCTTTCTTCCTCTGGTCCCGATGCCGGGAAGGTTGCGGCGCCTGGTACTGCACGCGCTGTTGGGCCACCGGGCTTTCGGCTGAATATGAGACAGACGAATACGCCCAGGTGATCCGCCGACATTGCCGGAAGTGCGGAGTATGGATTGAGGAAATCCATATCTTAAGACGCGAAGATTTTTGAGCAGCAGCATGACTGCGGAGCGCGTGCCGGCAAACCGGGTCCGCCCGAGGCGCGTGGAGGGCGTAAAGACTACCGGCTGCCAGCGCGCGATCTGGCGTAGATGTCCAGAAATCGACGACCGAAGTTCTCGTGATCGCTTCGCCGCCCCGATCGAGAGGCAGATGGTTCCAGGATGGCCTCGCGAACATGCCGTGCTCTGTGCCATGGTCTCGCGCCGTGGGGCCCCAATCGATCAACGCATAGGGAATACGTTGCGTTTTCACGCGGCAGTAAACCGGATCAACATCGTGGGCGCAAACAAGACGGAAGCCACAGAGACGCCGTTTCGCCTGTCATCGGAACTACTGGAGTGGCGCCCGGGTGAAATCGCGCCCCAACGCAAACCCTGCGTGGTGGGTCCTGCGGGATTCGAACCCGCGACCTTCAGATTAAAAGTCTGCTGCTCTGCCAACTGAGCTAAGGACCCGCGCAGGTGCTGCTAAACGCTACGGCACCCGCCGCCCCAGTGCAACAGCTTTCCTCTCGTTTACGATCCGGCGGAACGCGGATTCAGGTTGGCAGCGATGAAGTGTCGTGCACCGGTCGCGGAGCGCGATTCCGCGTCGAGTTCACCGCCTGAAAATCTAGAAAAACTTGAAGTCCGACAACGGCCAGTAGCGCGCTATGACTCGACCGACTATGTCCTCGGCGTTGACGAATCCCCACGCCCGCGAATCGTTTGAGGCGCCGCGATTATCGCCAAGCACGAATAAGCCGCCCTCCGGCACCGTCAGGGGAAAGTCCGTGGCGCCGCGCGGACGGGTAGTGCGGCCATCTTCGACCGGCTCACCGTTCACGAACACCATCCCATCCTCAATGTCGATTTCATCTCCTGGTATGCCGATCACTCGCTTGACGAAGTCCGAATCATCTCCCGTAGGAGGCTTGAAGACGATCACGTCCCCGCGCTGCGGTCCGTGGAACAGAAACGCCGGCTCTCCGTCCTCAGCCCTCTCCACCCACGGCAACAGGCCTTCTACCGTGTCGTTATCGAAGGTCTGGTAGATGAGCTTATTGACAAGCAAATGCTGCCCACCGACCAGGGTAGGCCGCATGGAAGGCCCAACGACCTTGAACGTTTGCGTCGCCACCTGCAACACGATAAATATGATCGCCGCCGTAATGACGGTCTCGGACATCTCTCTGAAAGTTCTATTCATCAGGAACTATCTTATAAATCTCGGAATGCCCGTAAGCACATAGGACCGCGCCGTTCATCACGCCCCCGGCATTTCCCCTCCGCCTCATATTCGCGTGTATAGGATAGAACGACATTCCATTACGGGAAGATTCCGGTATTTCACCTGATCGCCCACCCTGATCGCACGAACTGAATGAGCACACCCGTCGAGCAGACCCTCATCGAGCAGAGTCGCGCTGGCGATCTCGACTCGTTCAACGCGATCGTCGAGACGTACCAGGGCCAGGTCTACGCCGTGGCCCTCCGAATGGTGCGCGACGCCGCCATGGCAGAGGATCTGGCACAGGAAACCTTCATCTCCGCATACCGCAACCTCAACCAGTACCGCGGCGGCAGCTTCAAGAGCTGGCTGCTCCGAATAGCCCGCAACGCCACCCTTGATGCCCTTCGGAAATCCCAGCGCAGACCGGCCGAATCGCTCGACGAGAACATCGTCGCCTTCGAAGCCGAGCTCGTTTCCCAGGAGGCCACCCCGGCCGAGGCCGCGCTGAACACCGAGCTCGGCGACCACATCAAAGACGTAATGGCAGGACTCCACCCGGATCAGCGAATGGCGCTCGTCCTGATCGATATCGAGGGCTTCAGCTACGAGGAGGCGGCTGGAACGATGGCCGTCTCGATCGGCACCGTGAAGTCGCGTTTGAGCCGGGCCAGAGGCCGCATGCGGGAGGCGCTGCTCGCTGACCCGGAACTTTTGCCATCCAGATTTCGTCAGGTAAGTGAGGGAGAAGAATAGTGACCTCTTCCCACAACAACCTCCAGCGAGAGGAAATACTGTGATTTTCCGCTGGCCGCGCAGAGACAGGGGGCACCTGTCGCGTGAAGAGCTTTCGACATACGTCGACGGCGGACCCGGCGCGCCCTCGGAGGCTCGTGTGCAGGCCCACCTCGCCGCATGCGGTGCGTCATGCACTGCGGATCTGGCGGAACTCCGGACAACGGTCGCCATCCTGCGCAGCATCGCTCCGGTCGAGCCGCCGCGCTCCTTCGCACTCACCCATGAAATGATCGCCGATCTCCCCGACGGCAAGCCACTCGGCTCTCCGCCGCCAATGCGGGACGCGGCGCGCCGCGGCGGACTTCCGGTATACGCACCCGCGGCAGCCGCCATCGCGGCCGCGGTCGTCTTCGCCCTCGTGCTCGTCGGCAACCTTTCCGGCGCCATCGAGCAAAGCGGCGCCACGAGTCGCGACGCCGCATCGGCGACGGCTGCCTTCTCCCAGGCCGTCGAGCTCGAAACAGTCCTTGAAGCGCCCGCCGCGGCCGGAGCGCCCGTCGCCGAGAGCGCGGCGCCCGTCGCCCCCGCGGCGACCCCCGCGCCAGAAATAGAAGTAGTGGCGGAGACCGAAAGCGAAACCGTCATCATAGAATCCGCTGCCGTGGCAGCGTCGAAAGTCGCGCCTGAGCCAGAGATCGAATCACTCGTTACCGACGAGCCGGAAGACCTCGAAGCCCCGGCCCGCGCCGCCGCCGTGCCTGAGTCGCCTGACGAGCTGGCCGCCGCGCCGCCATCCCTGGCGGCCGAACCCGAAACCTTCGCACCCCTGGGCACACCTCAGGTACTACCGGCCACCGGAGGCGATGGCGAGGCCGTCATCACCCAGGATTTTGAGATCGCCGAAGATCCCGTCGCGCCCCAAATCGCAGCCGCGCCCGAGCCGGTAGCAGATCAAGCGCCGCAGCCCGTATTGGTCGAAGACGACGACTTCGACCTGCCCGTCTGGCAGATCCTCCTCGGCACCGGCCTCGCCGCCATCGCACTGGCCCTCGCCGCCCTGGCAGCCGCCCGGCGCGCGCGCCGGATCTAGCCCGCTCCATACCACCCGGTCAGTTCGCTTCCAACCGGCGGGAACAAATCCCACGCTCCCTGCGTCTGTACTTATGAGCGGCGTTCATAAACGCTCGACCAAACCCGACAACAGAAGAGGCGGGAGCGAAGCGCCACCAGGCGTCCAGCCCCCGGCAAAAGCGGACAGGAAGATCAAATGACGATCAGAACAGTGTTCATGGCAAGGAAGCGAACCGTTGCGGTGCTCGGCGTCTCGGCGATCATGATCGCTGCCATCGCGTGCAGCGGCGGAGACGACGGCGAGACCGTTGGCGAGACCCCGTCGCCAACCGACGGCCGCTCAGTAGTAAATGACGCAGTAAACGTGGAGCCCGGCCCCGCAATCGGTGCCCCCGACATTGGCTTTAGCGCACGCTCAGAGCCCGTAATCGGTGGGTCCGCACAAGGCATAGATTCAGTCGTGATCGAGGTGCCGTCGATGTCCCCAATGCTGGAGCCCATTGTGATCGGGTTCCCCCAGTCTACGCCCCCCCCCGCCAGTCCCATCGGCGTCGAGACCTCCTTCGGATTCGTCCCGGCCCCGGCGCAGTCGTTCGACTCCGCGCAGCAACACGGCATCTGGATAAACGGCATCGGCTCGATAGACGTTGAACCCGACGTCGCCATCCTCAGCGTCGGCGTGGAATCCCGCGAGGCTACGGTGAGCGAAGCCCGAGAGGCCGCCGCCGTCGCACTGCAGGCAGTCGTGGACGCCGTCATAGCAGCGGGCGTGGCAGTGGACGACATCAAGACCACGTCGTTCCAGATCTCCCCGCAGGTGATCTACCGTGAAGTCCGCGACGTCAACGGCTCGTACAGCCAGCCTGAGATCATCGGATACATCGTCAGCAACCAGCTCAGCGTCACCATCCGTGACCTGGACAAAGTTGGCAACGTGGTCGACAGCGCCGCGGAGAACGCGGGAGACCTGGTCCGCATCAACAACATCCAGTTCGCCGTTGACGACACCTCCCAGTACGCCGTCCAGCTCCGGCAGCTCGCCGCAGTGGACGCAAGGGCCAAGGCGGAGATCTACGCCGACGCGATGGGCGTGCAGCTAGGTTCGCTGATCTTCCTCACGGAGACCGGCAGCTCCGCACCGCGCGTCGCCTTCGCCGGTGACTTCGCAGTGGCCGCGGAATCATTCGCCAGGGCAGCGCCGACACCCTTCTTCGGAGGCGACCAGGCACTGACAGCGCGCATCCAGGCAGTCTTCGAAATCATCGGGTAACTTTCCTCCTGTGGCCTCCCCTGGCCCACATACCCCACACAGCAAGACGCCCCCGCTTCGGGATGAAGCGGGGGCGTCTTTCTTTTTGTCTCTATGGCACCGCTGCGCGACACACCCTTGAAAACGCGTCATCTTGATCTGCCTGAGGCGGACCGAGAGATCTAAACCCCCATTCACCACCCGCCCCGCCCCAGCCAATCACCCCTGCCAATTGTCATCCCGAGCGGAGTCCCGATTTTGATCGGGACGCAGCCGAGGGATCTCAAGGTGGCGCAATGTGACGAGTTGATTCCTAATAATCGACGCTCAGGGCCCTCTTCCGGCTCGAATGCAGAGATGCATTGCTCGTGAGGCATGCCCGCAATAGACGCT